>JAZLII010000029.1:0-17423 GCA_045617275.1 Bacteroidaceae bacterium | reverse complement strand
ATGCTGAGCGACTTGGCCTCGTATGGCTACGTCGTGATAGCTTTGGGAGAAATGCAGGACAGAATCGATGACCGACAGCTCAATAAGTCGCCCAACGAGGACATGATACGTGCCATAGACTGGGCTGAGCAGCAGACCAAGGATAAGAACAGCGAGTACTACCGTGGCATAGGCATGAAATGTGGGGCTTTGGGCGGACAGAGTTGCGGAGGCGCACAGGTGCTGGCCAACTGTGGCGACAAGCGTGTGAAGACTTGTCTGATGGTCAACTCTGGCATCGGCAACATCGAGATGGCAGGTGCTACCAAGGAGGACCTGAAGAAGCTCCATGGCCCTATCCTTTATATAATAGGCGGTGAGGGCGACGTGGCCTACCGAAATGCTATCGTGGACTATGCCAACATCACAGACGTGCCCGTGGCCTTTGCCAATCAGTTGCGTGCAGGTCATGGAGGTACCTTCAACGAACGTTTCGGCGGCAGTTTCTCGGAGATGGCACGCACGTGGCTGGGCTGGCAGTTTAAGAACCAGCGACAGAATATCGACGTCTTCGTGCGCAACAATCTCACTCGCTTCCCCGACTGGACGATGAAGTCGAAGAACTTCCCCAACCAACCTGTCAACGAGCCCTACACCGTGCAGGAGATGACGCTCAAGGGAAAGGAAGGTCGCGACGTATGGGGACAGCTCTACATGCCAAACACGAAGGAGGCTAAGAAGCCGCTGGTAGTGATGCTGCATGGCTTCAACGGTACACATGAGGAACCCCAGCACTATGCAGAATGTCTGGCCATGAGAGGTGTGGCATCCTATGTGATGGACATGCCCGACGGATCGGCGAGAAGCAAGAGCGGTGGCACCACACTGGGCATGAACGTGCCCGTGCAGTCTGAACATATCGTGGCAATAGTCGAGGCCTTGAGCAAGATGGACTTTGTGGACAAGAGCCGCATGGCCATGCTGGGTTGCAGTCAGGGTGGACTGGTGACGGCGCTAACCGTGGGTAAGCATCCCGACCTCTTCAAGGCCGCAGTCTTCGTTTATCCCGCTTTTGGCATCCCTCAGTCTGCTGACAACATGCTACGTCAGTTTGATGCAGCCAATGGTGCTCCTCAGCAGGTGATGGGCGTACAGCTCTCCCGCGACTACTATGCTGCTATCAAGGGCATGGACGTACCTGCCATAGCAGGTGGTTTCCAGGGCCCCTCGTTCATCGTCTATGGCGACAAGGACGGCATCGCTGCAGGTGGTGTGCTCGACGCTGTCAGCGCCCGTCTCAACAAGCCAGAGATCAAGGTGATCCCTGGCGGCAACCATGGGTTCAGTAACTATGTGCATCATGCACAGGCCACTGATGGCATCGTGGATTTCGTGACACGTGTACTGACCGGACGTCAGTAGACAATCGGAAGACTCGTATGAGAACAAGAAAAGGGGAGCATTTTGAAGTGCTCCCCTTTTCTGTTCAAGGTGTTTGCTTAATTAGTTACGGAATGACTGTTTGTTGATATGCTAGTTGTGAAACGTCAGTTCGTTGGCCTCTGGTTTTCGCTCCACGATGATGGGAAGCTCGCGACGAAGGCTGCCAGAAAGGAGCACTTTGGAGAGGTCGTTGAGCAGAAGGCGCTGGATGGCACGCTTCACGGGGCGGGCACCAAAGTCCGGGTCGTAGCCCTCCTGGGCAAGCAGTTCGATGGCAGACTCCTGGAGCGTCAGGTGGACGCCGTTGTCGCGCAGCATCTTCTCGATGCCCGATATCTGCAGACGTACCACCTGCTTGATCTCACCCTGTGTGAGCGGATGGAAGACAATGGTCTCGTCGATACGGTTGAGAAACTCCGGACGGATGGTGGCACGCAGGAGGTCGAGCACCTGGCGACGTGTCTGCTCAAACTCGCTCGATGGAGCATTCGCAAAGAGCTGGCTACCGAGGTTGGAGGTGAGGATGATGATGGTGTTTTTGAAGTTGACCGTGCGACCCTTGGAGTCGGTGAGTCGGCCATCGTCGAGCACCTGCAAGAGTGTGTTGAAGACATCGGGATGAGCCTTCTCTATCTCGTCGAAGAGCACCACTTGATAAGGCTTGCGACGTACGGCCTCGGTGAGCTGTCCGCCCTCGTCGTAGCCCACGTATCCTGGAGGTGCACCGATGAGACGGGTTACGCTGAACTTCTCCTGATACTCGCTCATGTCGATGCGCGTCATCATGGTCTCGTCGTCAAAAAGATACTCTGCCAGGGCCTTGGCCAGCTCAGTCTTGCCCACGCCGGTGGTACCCAGGAAGATGAAGCTACCGATGGGACGCTTGGGATCTTGCAGGCCGGCACGGCTACGGCGCACGGCATCGCTTACGGCCTGTATGGCATCCTCTTGACCAATGACACGGCGGTGCAGCTCCTCCTCCAGATGGAGCAGTTTCTCGCGTTCACTCTGCATCATGCGGCTTACCGGTATGCCCGTCCAGCGGCTTACAACGTCGGCGATATCGTCGGCCGTGACCTCCTCGCGCAGCATGCGATTGGTGCCGTCCTTCACCATGTTGGTAGGATTGGACAGCAGGTCCTGCTGCTCCTTCTCCAGAGCAGGCAGTTTGGAGTAGCGTATCTCGGCCACCTTTGCATAGTCGCCTTCGCGCTCATACTGTTCGGCGAGGTGTTTCATCTGAGCTATCTGCTCCTTGATCACCTGTACGCGGTTGGCTTCCTGCTTTTCCTTCTCCCATTGCTGGCGCATAGCATTCTCCTCGCGCTTCAGTTCGTCGATCTCTTTCTCCAGCGCCTTCAGCTTCTCCTCATCCTTCTCGCGACGAATCGCCTCGCGCTCTATCTCAAGCTGACGCAGGTGGCGTGTCAGTTCGTCGAGCTCCTCGGGCACGGAATCACGCTCCATGCGTAGCTTGGCTGCCGCTTCGTCCATGAGGTCGATGGCCTTGTCGGGGAGGAAACGCTCGGTGATGTAGCGGTTGGACAGTTCCACAGCTGCTATGATGGCATCGTCCTGAATGCGCACCTTATGATGATTTTCGTAGCGCTCCTTTAGGCCACGCAGGATGGAGATGGACGCCATGGTGTCCGGTTCGTCGACCATGACCGTCTGAAAACGGCGCTCCAGGGCCTTGTCCACTTCAAAGTACTTCTGGTACTCATCGAGTGTGGTGGCACCGATGCTGCGCAGTTCGCCTCTGGCCAGGGCAGGCTTGAGGATGTTGGCCGCATCCATGGCGCCGCTCGACTTGCCTGCACCCACGAGAGTGTGTATCTCGTCGATGAAGAGGATGATCTGTCCGTCGCTCTTCAACACCTCGTTGACCACGCCCTTGAGACGCTCCTCAAATTCACCCTGATACTTTGCACCCGCTATGAGGGCACCCATGTCGAGGGAGTAGAGTTGCTTGTTCTTCAAGTTCTCGGGTACGTCGCCACGCAAGATGCGGTGGGCCAATCCCTCCACGATGGCCGTCTTACCCGTGCCGGGTTCACCAATCAGGATGGGGTTGTTCTTGGTTCGGCGCGAGAGTATCTGCAGTACGCGTCGAATTTCATCGTCTCGTCCGATGACGGGGTCGAGTCGTCCGGCCTTGGCATCCTCCACGAGATTGCGAGCATACTTCTGCAGATTGGGGTTCTGCTCGTTACTTGCTGTGTTTTTGCTTGAATTCATCATGTTCTTCCGTATTTTGGTTGTTGAGACATCCTGTTGACAGGATGCATGTTGTTTTTTCTTCTTCCATCATCGTCATCGTTATAATCATCTTCCTACTCTCTTTGTACCAATAACCATGCAATAAGCTTATTCTCAGCCTATTTGACGCAAAAATGAACATTTTGTCAGTTTAGGCATTGTAGTTACTGACTTTTTTGCTATCTTTGCGATTGTTATGAAAAAGATACTAACCAGTCTAATACTTTGCTGCGCCTTCCTTCCCTTGATGGCACAGTCTTACCCTGAGATTTTGCAGAAAACCACGTTGGTCAACGAGTGGTTTATGAAGCAATGGCCCGACCCGACCAAGGACACCTTCGTACGCAACAAGGTGCGCCCCACCTCGCTGTGGACCCGTGCGGTATACTACGAGGGACTGATGGACTTGCAAGCGCTCACTGGCGATGCTCGCTATCTGGACTATGCCGTGACCTGGGCCAACTACCATCGCTGGACACCACGCAACGGCGTGAAGACCCACGATGCCGATGACTATTGCTGTTCGCAGACCTACATAGACCTTTATCGTAAGGGTGTGCCAGGAGCCACGCTGCAGTATGTCAAGGACAATCTTGAAGGCATCATCTCACGAGGCGCTGAGAGCGACCCCGACTGGTGGTGGATAGACGCCATACAGATGGGTATGCCCGTATTTGCCAAGATGACCCGTGAGACTGGCGACCAGCGCTATGCCGAAAAGGCATGGTCGATGTATGCTTATACCCGCGACAAACAGGATGGTGGCATGCGCAACCCGAAGGACGGACTGTGGTGGAGAGACAAGGACTTCAATCCTCCCTATCGCACGGCAGCCGACAAGGAGTGCTATTGGAGTCGCGGCAACGGATGGGTGGTAGCAGCCCTGGTGCGTGTGCTCGACGAAATGAAGCCCACCGACCCACACTATGACACCTATCTTTCTGACCTCACTTCCATGCTCAAGTCGCTTGTGCCCCTGCAGCGCAAGGACGGCTTCTGGAACTGCTCCCTGGCTGACCCCGAGGACTTTGGAGGTCCTGAGGTGACGGGTACGAGCCTCTTCCTCTATGGCTATGCCTGGTGTGTGGCTCACGGACACCTGCCCAGACAGCAGTATGCACCCGTGATGGAGAAGGCTTGGAAGGCTATGGCCAGCTGTGTGCATGCCGACGGTTTCCTCGGCTGGCAGCAGGGCACGGGTAAGCAACCCAGCGACTCACAGCCGGTGACCTTTGACAAGCTTCCCGACTTCGATGACTACGGTGTGGGTTGCTTTCTGCTTGGCGGCGTGGAGTACTACCGACTCCTGGCTGGCAAGAATGCCGGCATGAACAATGCTCCTCTCCAGTCTGAGACTAGCCAAGCTCGACCTGGGGTAAGATGGTGGTGGCTCGGTTCGGCCGTCACAGAGGAGGGTATACGATGGAACATGGAGCAGATGGCCAGCCGTGGCATTGGCAGCGTAGAAATCACGCCCATCTATGGTGTGCAAGGCAACGACAAGAACAACATAGACTTCCTCTCACCCGCTTGGATGAAGATGCTCGATGTCTGCCTGCGTGAGGGTAAGAGACTGGGCATACAGGTGGATATGAACTGCGGTACGGGATGGCCTTTTGGCGGACCCACTGTGCCCATCAGTGAGGCGGCTTGCAAGCTGGTAGTGGTGGACCGTCTTGTGGACGCCGCACAGGCTAAGACCTATAAGACGCTGACCACCGGCGTTACACCCGCTGACCAGGCCGGTATACTGCCTGCTCCGGAGAAGGAGGCCCCCTATGCCAAGCTTATCGCGCAGCAGGTGTGCAAGACGAAGGACAATGATAAGGTTCGTGTGATAGCTTGGTACGAAAGTCGTACCCGGCAGAAGGTGAAGCGTGCTGCACCCGGCGGTGAGGGTTTCGTCATCGACCATTTCGATGCCACCGCCGTGAAGCATTACTTGGAGCGATTTGACAAGGCCTTCAAGGAGAGTGGTGTGGCTTATCCTGCTACCTTCTTCAATGACTCCTACGAGGTGTACGATGCTGACTGGACACCCACGTTGCTCCGCGAGTTCAAGCAACGCCGTGGATACGACCTGCTCTCGAAGATGCAGGAGTTTACTGACGGCGAGTCAGGCGTGATGAGCGACTATCGTGAGACCCTCTCCGACCTGCTGCTGGAGAACTTCACCCGTCAGTGGGCTTCGTGGGCACACAGTCATGGTGTGAAGGTGAGAAATCAGGCACATGGTTCGCCTGCCAACCTTATCGACGTGTACTCGGCCGTTGACATACCCGAGATAGAAGGCTTCGGCCTCTCCGAACTGGGCATCAAGGGTCTGCGCACCGATCCCGGCAAGACTAAGAAGAATGACTCCGATCTCTCCATGCTCAAATATGCTCCCTCGGCGGCGCATGTGATGGGCAAGCCTTATGCCAGCAGTGAGACCTTCACCTGGCTTACAGACCACTTCCGTACCTCACTGAGCCAGATGAAGCCCGATATGGACCTCATGTTTTGTGCAGGAGTCAACCGCATGTACTTTCATGGCGCATGCTATTCGCCTCAGGATGATCCCTGGCCGGGATGGCGTTTCTATGCCTCCGTGGACATGACCCCCAACAATACCATCTGGCGTGACGCCAAGGAGCTTACCGACTACATCACCTTCTGCCAGACCCGTCTGCAAGAGGGACAGCCCGACAATGACTTCCTCGTACTCTTACCCGTTCGTGACATGTGGCGTGACAATACGAAGAAGAGACTCCTGCAGTTCGACATCCACTCCATGGGCCAGAAGGCTCCCGCCTTCATCGCCTCCATACTCAAGATTGACTCCTTGGGCTATGACTGCGACTACATCTCAGAGGAACTGCTCCTCGAATGCAAGTATGTGAATGGCATGCTTCAGACTAAGGCCGGCACCCGCTACAAGGGACTCATCATCCCCGGGCGGCAGACACGGATGACGTCGGCGCTGAAGAAGCACATCGAGGTACTGAAGAAGCAAGGTGCACATATCATCTACAGCATCAATGCCACAGAACTTGCCAAGGCGGCCCGTCCCGAGTCGCTGAAGACGCAGTATGGCCTGAAGATGATACGCCGCAAGGGCAGCGCTCCCTCCACCTATCGCTACTTCATAGCCAACCTCACCCCCAACGACCTGCAGACCAGCGTGATGCTGAGCGTGGCCAAGAAGCCCACGTCCATAGACCTGCGCAGCGGTGAGAGTCTCTTCGTGGAGGTGGACGCCAAAGGCAACACCGAGGTGGTCTACCCATTGCCCCGACAGGCAGGACAGCAGGAGACACTCCTCACGGACATCACTCCGCTCCCCTGGACGCTCCGCTTTGTAGAGTCGCAGCCAGAAGTAAAGGGCACCATCCGCTTGCCCCGTTTGCAGACCTGGGAAACACTCGAGGACGACAGCATCAAGCAACTCATGGGTACAGGTATCTATGAGACCGTATTCACTCTACCCGAAGGTGCTGACCTGACTGGACACTTCCGTCTCAATCTGGGCGATGTGCGTGAGTCGGCTCGTGTGTACCTTAACGGACGCTATGTCGGCACGGCTTGGGCTTGCCCCATGGTGCTCGACTTCCCCGGATGGATGCTGCAGAAGGAGAAGAACTGTCTCACCGTAGAAGTGACCAACCTCCCCGCCAACCGTATAGCAGCCTACGACAGAAAGGGCGTGAAGTGGCGTAAGTTTAATGAGATCAACGTGGTGGACGTCAACTATAAGAATACGCTCTACAGTGACTGGGCGCCTATGCCCTCTGGACTTAACTCAACCGTAAAACTCTATCAATTGAAATAATGAAACGCGCATACATCCTCACCCTGATACTGTCGATGTGCAGTATCGCACTCGTGGCAAAGACCAAGCAGAAGACCGCTCCAGAAGTGTGGCCCGACGGCACCCCCATGGATGCGTGGTTTAAGGACACTACCAAAGTTGCTCTGGCTGATCTCGGTCAACGCTACGTCATCACGGACTATGGTGTGGTCAACGACTCCACCAAACTGCAGACCGAACTCATCCAGCGAGTCATCGACATGGCTAGCACCGACGGTGGAGGCGTGGTGGTGGTGCCCAAGGGTACCTATCTCTCAGCCGCCCTTTTCTTTAAGCCCGGCACACACCTTTGGTTGGAGGAGGGCGCCCGGTTGAAGGCTATCGACGAAATCAAGTATTATCCAGTGTTGGAGACCCGCATCGAGGGTGAGACGCGCCGCTACTTCTCCGCTTTCATCAATGCCGATAAGGTGGACAATTTCACCATCGGTGGTGGAGGTACCATCGACGGCAACGGACTGAGATTTTGGGAGGAGTTCTGGGTGCGACGTGTGTTCAACCCTCAGTGCACCAATGTGGATGCCATGCGCTATCGTCTGGTCTACATCTCCAACTGCAAGAATGTCACGGTGCAGGACGTGAGACTCATCAACTCACCCTTCTGGACCAACCATATCTATCGTAGCGACCACGTACGCTATCTCTCATGCTACATCTATTCGCCCACCAGTGGCATCGGCGCCTATGGTGATAAGAGCCACGGTGGCCCCTCTACTGATGCCATCGATCTGGATGTGTGCCACGACGTCATGGTCAACGACTGCTATATGTCGGTCAACGATGATGCTGTGGTGCTCAAGGGTGGCAAGGGAACCTGGGCCGACCAGAAGCCTGAGAACGGACCCAACACCCGCATCCTCGTGCAGAACTGTCGCTATGGCGTGGTACACGGATGTCTGACGATCGGTTCGGAGTCGCTCCACAGCCACAACGTCATCCTGCGCGACATCACCTTCAACAAGGCTACCCGCGTACTCTGGCTCAAGATGCGTCCCGACACGCCACAGCACTATGAGTACATCCGTCTGGAGCGCCTAAAAGGCAACAGCGGTTCATTTCTGGTCATCCGTCCCTGGACGCAGTTCTATGCCCCTGGCGATCGAGAAGACATGCCTCTCTCGCAGTGCAACAACATCACCATTCAGGACGTGCAGGTGGAGTGTAGCAACTTCTTCGATGTAGGTTTGTCGGAGAAATATGCGCTGCGCGACTTCACCTTCGAGCGCTGCCAGGTGAAGGACAAAAAACATGCCTTCGATGCCTCTCTCATCCCCGGCACTACGGTCAAGGATGTGGTGATAGAGTAAGGGCGATGTGCCAAGTTGAAGCATTAGTGCACATTTTTAGGAGAAATCATTGCTTAAAAAATTAAAAATGTGTATCTTTGCTCCAATTTGAACCTGATATCTGGATGGCAAACGCACTCACCATAGCAATGCTCGGCCTCTTTTCCCTCGTAGGAGACGGACCGGAATTTGATTCCTACAGCTGGGATTTTGGCAAAATCCTGGAGAAGGACGGCATTGTGAGCCACACCTTTGTGATGACCAATGCCACGGACCATGATATCCAGATCACCAATGCCATACCCAGTTGCTCTTGCACATGGGTGACCTTCCCCAAGGAGGTAATCAAGCCCGGTCAGGAGGCGAAGATAGAGGTGAAATATACCCCCACTGGAGCCATGGGCAAGGTGTTTCGCGAGATTGAGGTGTATGACTATGACAACAAGTGCATAGCCACATTGGAGATATCGGCCGACGTCGAGCCGGCTGACCGTAGCATCCCCGAGCGATACCCGTTTCCCTTGGCACCGTTTTTCTACACTAGTCTCAACAGCGTGCCTTTTGGCTACGTGTACCATGGTACAGAGAAAAACAAGATAGTCTATCTGGCCAACTCTTCCGAGAAGCCCTTGCAGATAGAGGCTATCAATACCAACGACAAACTGACCCTGCAATACCCCAAGGTGTTGCAACCGGGCGAGGAGGCAGAGTTCTCCATGACCTACCGCACTCCCATGCAGCCCGACTATTTTGAGTACATCACCGACACACTCTATTTCAAAGTGAATGGAGAGCGCTCGCTGATGCCCATCGTCACGTCCATGCTTGCTCTATCCAAGGTGGAGGACACGGCTACATCGCCCACCCTGCGCACTTATCCCTCTGCTCCTCGCTTGAAGAAAAAGGGCAAGGTCTTCGTGACGCGGGTGGAGCTCTACAATGATGGACAGGACGACTTGCTCATCAATGTTGTGCAACTCCCCAACTTTGCCACGACAGACCTTAGGCGCGGCGAGCACATCGCCTCGGGTAAGAAAAAAGTGGTGGAGATAAGAAGCCTTGTGGAGGAGGAGTTTATGATACGACTCTTCACCAACGACCCCACAAGGCCGATGAAGGAGATACGCGCCACCCCCGCCCTGAAGAAGTGAATACCTCGCAAGGCTCAGGCGGATGAACCCATTGAAGAAAAAAAAACAAGTGAGATAACGATAACCTAATTCAATAACAACAACATGAAAACTACTTTAAGAACTGCAATTGTTGCGTTTGCCATGTCTGCTATGGCTATGACGGCATCTGCACAGACTTATCAGTATCCTTTCCAGAATCCCAAGCTTTCTGTAGAGGAACGTACGGAGAACCTCATCTCTCTGCTGACTCCCAAGGAGAAGGTAGGATTGATGATGAACAAGGCCGTGTCAATCGACAGATTGAAGATCCCCTCAATCAACTGGTGGAACGAAGCATGCCACGGTGTGCGTCAGGGAGGATATACCGTTTATCCTCAGCCCATCGGTATGGCTTCTGCCTTCAATCCCGAGCAGGTGTATGAGGTATTCTCACAGGTGTCTGATGAGGCTCGTGCCAACTGGAACCGTTCGGCTCCTGTATGGAATGTGCCCATGGGTGTGACCTACTATCCCGGCAATCCCGAACTGACCTATTGGTGCCCCAATGTCAACATCTTCCGCGATCCCCGTTGGGGACGTGGTCAAGAGTCCTGTGGTGAGGACCCCTATCTGAACGCTGTACTGGGTGTGCAGACCGTACTGGGTATGCAGGGCAACGATGATAAGTATTTCAAGACCCACGCCTGTGCCAAGCACTATGCCGTACACAGCGGTCCAGAGCCCAAGCGCCACCAGATTGACGCCAGCGTCTCTATGCGTGACCTCTGGGAGACCTATCTGCCTGCCTTCAAGGCTTTGGTAAAGAAGGGTAATGTACGCGAGGTGATGTGTGCATACAACCGCTACGAGGGTGTGCCCTGTTGTGCCAACGACCGTCTGCTCATCAACATCCTGCGTGAGAAGTGGGGCTTCGATGGCATCTTGCTGACCGACTGCGACGCTATCAACAACTTCTTCAACAAGAACCAGCATGGCACCCACGAGACTCCTCTGGCTGCAGCAGTAGATGCTATACTTCATGGTACCGACCTCGAATGTGGTAAGGTGTGCATGGTACTGGAGGAGGCTCTGGAGAAGGGTCTTATCAGCGAGGCTGACCTCGACAAGCACTTGCGCATCACTTTGGGTGAGCGTTTCAGACTGGGTATGTTCGATCCCGACGAGATGGTTCCCTGGTCGAAGATCGGTCCTGAGACCATCAGCTGCGAGAAGCACAACCAGACTGCTATCCAGGCCGCACGCGAGTCCATGGTATTGCTGAAGAACAATGGCGTCCTTCCTCTTTCGAAGAACCTCAAGACCATCGCTGTGGTGGGTCCCAATGCTGACGACTCAGGCTTGATGAACGGTGAGTACGGTGGCAATCCTACTCAGGAGCACACTCACTCTCTGCTCGACGGTAACAAGGCGGCTTATCCTGGTGCCAATGTCATCTACAAGAAAGCCTGTGAGCTCAATCAGGACTTTACCCAGAAGAACTACCTTGGCAAGATGAACGATGGCAAGGGTATGAAGGTGGAGTTCTACAACAACAACGATCTGAAGGGTGAGCCCGCAAAGGTGGACTACATGGATGCTATCCGCTTCAGCACTTTCGGTGCATGGGGCTTCGCAGAGGGCGTTTCTTCCGACTCTATCTCTGTTCGCCTCTCTGGTCAGTTCAAGGCTGACTTTACCGGTGAGATGAACTATTCCATCAGTTCTGACAATGGTTACGTACTAAAGGTCAATGGACAGGTTGTAGAGGAGAGCAAGCAGCAGGCCGGTCGTGGTGGCTTCGGTGGTGGCTTCGGTCGTCGTGGTGGTACCAACTACAAGAACTTCAAGGTTGAGTCAGGCAAGACTTATGACGTAGTCGTAGAGTACAAGCGTGCCTTCGGTAACTTCGCACAGCTCAACGCAGAGATCTGCAAGAACGAGCTCGTAAGCTTCGACGACGTAGTGGCCGAGGTGAAAAATGCCGATGCTATCATCGTCATCGGTGGTATCTCTCCCCGTATGGAGGGTGAGGGTGGTGACAAGCAGACCATCGAACTGCCCGCTGTTCAGCAGCGTCTCATCCGTGCTATGCACGGTACCGGCCGTCCCGTCGTAGTCGTTAACTGCTCTGGTTCTTGTATGGCATTTGCCAGCGTGGAGGATCAGATGGATGCTCTCTTGCAGGCATGGTATCCCGGACAGGGTGGTGCTCAGGCTTTGGCCGACATCCTCACCGGTGAGTACAATCCTTCCGGCAAGCTCCCCGTCACCTTCTATGCAAGCAACAATGACCTGCCCGACTTCGAGGACTATAGCATGGCCAACCGTACCTACCGCTACTTTACCGGCAAGCCTCTCTATGCTTTCGGTTACGGCCTTTCTTACACCACCTTCGCTTGTGGCAAGGCTAAAATCTCCAAGACTTCTATGAAGAAGAACGGTAAGGTGAAGATCACCGTACCCGTGACCAACACCGGTAAGGTGGCTGGTGCCGAGGTGGTACAGGTATATGTGAAGTCGCTCGACAATCCCGATGCTCCTATCAAGGATCTCCGTGGCTTTGCCAAGGTTACCCTGGAGCCCGGTAAGACTGGCAACGCAGTCGTAGAGCTCGATGGCGAATCCTTCCAGTACTATGATGCAAGTATCGACGAGCTCTCTACTCAGGCTGGTCGCTACCAGATCCTCTACGGTACTTCTTCACTTGAGAAGGATCTGCAGACTATCGATTTCAAGGTACTGTAATCTCCTTTTGAAGAGTGTACTTGCAGGCGTTTGACTCAACGATATAAGTACAGGGCCACCCTGCAAACCACATCAGAATAAATTATCCAAAACCGCTTCCGTTGGCATGATGGAGGCGGTTTTGCTATATTATCGCCCGCAATTTATCGCAGAAGCGCCCTGAATTTGCCTTTTTCGACAGGATTCTTTGGTGTTTAATGCAAGATTGCCTACCTTTGTGTAAACAAAGAAAAATAGGTGCCAATGAAGTATTCATTGATTATACCCGTTTACAATCGTCCCGATGAGGTCGACGAACTGCTGGAAAGCCTCACCACACAGACTTATTGCGACTTCGAGGTCGTGGTGGTGGAGGATGGTTCGCAGGTGCCTTGCCAAGAGGTGGTAAAGCGCTATGAGGACCGTCTGGACGTGCAGTATTTCGAGAAGCCCAACTCGGGTCCCGGCCAGACGCGCAATTATGGTGCTGAGCGGAGTAGGGGGGAGTGGCTGATAGTGCTCGACAGCGACTGTGTGCTTCCTCCCGGCTATTTGCAGGCTGTAGACGACGAGGTGCTCAGGCAGCCAGCCGATGCTTTCGGCGGTCCAGACAGGGCGCATGAGAGCTTTACGCCCGTGCAGAAAGCCATCAACTACAGTATGACCTCCTTCTTCACCACTGGTGGCATACGCGGTGGCAAGAAGCAGTTGGACAAGAAGTTTTATCCCCGTTCCTTCAATATGGGCATACGGGCTGAACTGTACAAAAAGCTTGGTGGCTTCAGCAAGATGCGTTTTGGTGAGGATATCGACTTCAGTATCCGCATCTACGACAGCGGTGCAAAGTGCCGTCTCTTCCCTGATGCATGGGTGTGGCACAAGCGTCGCACAGACATGAAGAAGTTTTTCCGCCAGGTACACAACAGCGGTATTGCACGCATCAACCTCATGAAGCGCCATCCCGGCAGCCTCAAGCTCGTTCATCTCCTGCCCGCCGTCTTCACACTCGGTGTCTTTGGCCTGTTGCTGTTCTTCTTGCTGGGGCTGGCTATGTACATTCTGCCTCCCTATTTGCACGATTGTGGTTTCGGAGGCGATGTACACATGACGCAGTCCCTCGGCGTGGCCATCTGTGTATTGTCTCTCATTCCCATCCTACTATACAGCCTGCTCATTGCCGTTGATTCGACCCTTCGCAATCGTAGTGCATGGGTGGGTATGCTCTCCATTCCCGCATCCTTTGTCCAGCTCATAGGCTATGGCACGGGTTTTCTCCGTGCTTGGTGGCTCCGATGCGTGAGGGGTCGCAATGAAGAGTTGCAGGCATTTGAGAAGACGTTCTATAAGTAAACACTACTCTTAATCAATGGCTTGGAAGATAAAAGAACTGGCAGAAGAAGATCGACCGCGTGAACGGTTGGAGGAGAAAGGCCCCGAGGCCCTTTCGGAGGCCGAACTACTGGCCATTCTCGTCGGAAGTGGCAATACCGAGGAGAGTGCGGTCGACCTGATGCGTCGCCTGATGCGGGATTGCAATGGTAGTCTCAATACGCTGGGTAGACTCTCCATAGCCGAACTTACCGATGGACGTTATAAAGGCATAGGCAAGGCAAAGGCCATCACCATTATGGCGGCATGCGAACTGGGTAAGCGACGTATGCGTGAGGCGGCGCCGTTGAGAAGCAAAATATGCGATTCGTCCGAACTTTATGAGTATTTCCGTCCTTTTCTAATGGACCTCGACCATGAGGAGTGCCACATCGTGCTCCTCAATGTAAAGAATGAGGTGCTTGGGCACCAGATGATAAGTAAGGGAGGACTCTCCGAAGCAAGTGTAGACGTACGCATCGTCCTGCGCCATGCATTGGTGCATCAAGCCACTTCTCTGGCAATCGCGCACAACCACCCCAGTGGCAATTGTCGCCCTAGCCGTGCAGACGACCAGCTGACCCAACGTCTGCGAGATGCTTGCCATGCAGTGGGAATTAAGCTGGTGGACCATATTGTCATTGCGGATGGCCAAGACAATTATTACTCCTATTATAGTGAAAGTAAGATTTAACAGAAACAATGAATATAGAATTAAACGAAAAGGTTATTGCGATGCTACGCACCGTATTTGACCCTGAGATACCTGTCAACATCTACGACCTTGGTCTCATCTATCGCATCGAGATCAACGATGAGGAGGATTGGCTTCAGGTGGACATGACACTCACTGCGCCCAATTGTCCGGCAGCCGACTTCATAGTGGAGGATGTTCGTCAGAAGTTGGAGGCTATCGAGAATTTCAAACGTGTAGATGTCAACTTGGTTTTTGAGCCCGAGTGGACTAAGGATATGATGAGTGAAGAGGCCAAAGTGGAGCTGGGCTTCATGTAGCCGCTCCTCTTCATCCATCGGCTATAAGCCAATGTGAGTCAGTCGCTCACCAGACTCTCTTTTCATCCGACATCTTCAAAGCGCAAAGATACATGAAGAATATATATTTCCTTAGTGATGCCCACCTGGGAAGCAGGGCTATTCCACATGCTCGTCAGCAGGAGCGTCGGTTGGTTCGTTTCCTCGATGAGATAAAAGATAAGGCTTCTACCGTCTATCTCTTGGGCGATATCTTCGATTTCTGGTATGAGTATCGCAATGTGGTTCCAAAAGGATATACGCGTTTGCTCGGTAAGATCAGTGAACTGACCGATATGGGTGTGGAGGTGCATTTCTTCACGGGCAATCACGACATCTGGTGCAAGGACTACTTTGAGGAGGAGTGTGGCATGAAATTGCATCGCGAGCCGATTACCGTGGAACTGGGCGACAAGCTTTTCTATATTGGTCATGGGGATGGGTTGGGCGATCCTGATCCGAAGTTCCGATTTCTTCGCAAGGTATTCCATAGCAAGCTCTGCCAGACGCTTTTCTCTTGCCTCCACCCACGCTGGGCAATGTCTTTTGGCCTGAAATGGGCAGAACATAGTCGTAGGAAGCATGGAGAAGAGGGTGGTGATCCTCCTTACTTGGGAGAGAATAAAGAATATCTGGTACTTTTTGCCAAGGAGTATCTCAAACAGCATCCGCAAGTCAACTTTTTCCTGTTCGGCCATCGGCATATTGAACTCGATCTGATGCTCACGCGACAGAGTCGTATTCTTATCTTGGGCGACTGGATTAGCCAGTTCACCTATGCGGTGTTTGATGGTCAGAACATGTTTATGGAGAACTATATTGAAGGGGAGACCCGTGCTTGATAGTTGGTTATGAGCAAAAGAGTTTTTTCCGTTTTAGTAGCGTTTCTTTGTGCTTGCACGATGTCTGTGCAAGCTCAGGAACAGAATAGTTTTGTGCATCAGCAGTCTGCAGCCAATGGGTATGTATGGCCCACGGACGAGTCCGTGTTGAAGAAGTTGGACGAGTGGCGCGACTTGAAGTTCGGCGTCATCTTCCATTGGGGACTCTATTCTGTACCTGGTATTGTTGAGTCTTGGAATATCTGTTCGGAGGACTGGATTGTCCGTCCCGGCAACCCTCCCTATGAACAGTATAAGCAATGGTACTGGGGACTCAAGGATAGCCTCAATCCGGTGCAGTTCGATCCGCAACAGTGGGCCAATGTAATGCAGGATGCAGGCATGAAGTATATGATTTTTACCACTAAGCACCATGACGGCTTCTGTATGTTCGACTCTCGATACACGGACTTCTCTATTGCCAAAGGTCCTTTTGCCATTGACCCTCGCAATGATGTGACACGTCATGTCTTCGAGGCATTCCGTGAGAAGCATTTCAAGATAGGTTGCTATTTTTCCAAACCAGATTGGCATTGTGAATGGTATTGGCATCCTGGTTTCGCTACGGCCAATCGCAATGTCAACTACAATACTTCTCAGCATCCCGAGTGGTGGAGCAAGTATGTTCAGTATACTCAGAATCAGTTGGACGAGCTTACCACCAATTATGGCAGTCTCGATATACTATGGCTCGATGGTGGTTGGGTCACTGGCAGTCAGGTGGGGTTGGACGACATTCTTAAGAAGGCTCGCCAGCGTCATCCCGGTCTTATCTGTGTGGATCGCGCTATTCGCGGCCGCAATGAGAACTATCAGACTCCCGAGCGTGGCATTCCCGATACTCAGTTGAACTATCCTTGGGAAAGTTGCATTCCTCTGAGTAACGACTGGGGGTGGGTGCCTAATGCGCCTTTCAAAAGTCCTCGTAAAGTTGTCAACATGCTTTCGGAGATTGTGGCCAAAGGTGGCTGCTTTGTCTTGGGTATAGGACCCACGGCTCAGGGTATCATCCAACCTGAGGTGGTGGAACGCTTGCAGGTTGTCGGTCAGTGGATGCGTGATAATGGTAAGGCTATCTATTCTACTCGTACCACCTCCGTTTATCACGATGGCAATGTGTGGTTCACTGCCGATAAGGACGGACACACGCTCTATGCCATCTATACTCTGCCGGAAGATGAGACTCTGCCACAGTCCATATCGTGGAAGGGCAATCTGCCTGTCGGAACAGTGCGCCTACTCAAGAACGGACAGAGGTTGAGCTATACAGTCAAGGGTGATATTGTCACCGTAAGACTGCCAAAGGACATGAAGAATGATTCTTTCGCTCTAAGTTTCTCCTTAAAGCGATGATAGGGTGGCAAAGTCCCCCTCGCGCCCCCGCGTATATATAATAAGGTGTTCCTCTCCTCCTATGTCCCTCCTTTTATGCCCGTGGGCATGTTTTTGCATGTTTTCTCGAAAAAAGTGGCGTATATATTTGGTCAGT
>JAZLII010000028.1:0-3446 GCA_045617275.1 Bacteroidaceae bacterium | reverse complement strand
ACCCGATGGGGTGACCAGGGCAACGGCACCTTTGCCAATCCTGTGCTTTGTGCCGACTATAGCGATCCGGACGTCATCCGTGTGGGCCAAAAGTACTATATGACATGCTCGGAGTTTCACTACATGGGCATGCCCATACTGGAGAGTACCGACATGGTCAACTGGCGCATCATAGCCCATATACGACCACATCGACCTCCCCATCTTCGAGCACATGAAAGGCTACGGAGATGGCACGTGGGCTCCTGCTCTCCGCTATCACGACGGGCGCTTCTATATGTTCGTCTGCATGCCCCACACGGGTCTCTATATGTCCACGGCCGAGAAGGCAGAAGGCCCATGGTCACCCTTGCATCTCGTACAGGCGGCTGACGGATGGGAAGACCCCTGTCCGCTATGGGATGAGGAGGGCAATGCATGGCTTGGAAGAAGTCAACTGGGTGCTGGCCCCATCTACATCCACCGTGTGAGTCCCGATGGCCGACGACTGCTGGATGATGGCGTGAAGGTGTATGAGGGACCGGTGGCAGAAGGCACCAAACTCTTCATTCGCGATGGCTACTTCTATCTGAGCATACCTGAGGGTGGAGTGGGAACCGGTTGGCAGATGGTGCTCCGCAGTAAGAGCATCTATGGCCCCTACGAAGGTCGTCGAGTGCTGGAGCAGGGTAGTACGCAGGTCAATGGTCCTCATCAGGGTGCCCTGGTGGATACGCCCGAGGGCGAATGGTGGTTCTACCACTTCCAGAGCCTCGATCCGCAAGGACGTGTGCTCCATCTCCAGCCGGTCACCTGGCATGCCGATGGCTTCCCCACCATCGGTGAGGACTATGATGGCAATGGGGTAGGCGAACCAATGAAGATAGTTCGCAAGCCACAGACCGGTAAGGTACAGAAGAGGAGTCTGCCACAGACCTCCGACCACTTCAATGGCGGTCGACTCGGCATCCAGTGGCAAACCAACCACAATGCCACCCCCGATGGCATCAGCGTCCGTAAGAAAAAGGGATGGCTGGCCTTCAAGTCACTTCCAGCAGAGCGCATGGAGTTGGCACGCAACCAACTGGTACAGAAGACGATGGGATTTGTAAGTGAAGCAACGGTCAAACTCTCCCTCTCTGGTCTCACCCCCGGCCAGCGAGCCGGCATGGGCCTTATCGGAGGCATCATGAATGGCGTGGGTGTACAGATGAATGAAGACGGCACCTGCCAGATGTACTTCGATGAGATAGGTCATGCCCATCCGCAGGAGTCGCCCCTCCTCACCAGCAAGAGTACCGTATGGATACGTCTCCATATCGATGCCCCGAAGCAGGAGCATCAGTTCAGCTATAGTCTCGATGGCAAGCATTTCACTCCTATCGGCACCTGCTTCCGCGAGTGGTCTCATGGATGGAAAGGCACCCACATCAGCCTCTACACCTACACCACCACCTCCTCTCCCGGAGGCCATGCCTTCTTCGACGACTTTATTTATACTACAGACTAAGTCCTCACCTCCGCCTCTCCTTTACTCTTACCCACCGTTAACGGTGGGTCACAATACGGTGGGTCACAATACGGTGGATCACAGTACTGAGGGTAATAGTACGGGGGGCACAGCACGGTCTCTATCATACAGCGGTCGTGCACACATCCACCGTGTGGCTTCCAGCCCCTATCAGGTCGGGCCTTTCCGATATACATTTCTGGTACTCCACGAAGCGGGCGAAGGTGGCCTCCGACATCTTGTTGAGGCGCACACGCATGTAGTCCGAAGCTCCGTCGGGGGAGAATATCGTCATGCGCTGGAGTCCGACTTTCTCGTTGAGCCGGTCTATGTCCTCCAGGCGTATGTAGTCGTACAGCTCGTCCTCCTGAGCCTGTATGTGGAAATGCTCGTCCACCACACCTCGGTCCATCAGATCGCAGATGCGGTCCTCATCGAAGCAGTAGGAGAGGATGCTGTATTCGTTCATCAGATAGGCCACGAAGATGAGTCCACCAGGCTTTGTCACACGCACGGCCTCACGCAGAGCCTTCAGCTTCTCCTCATCGCCAAAGAGATGGTAGAGCGGACCCAGCAGTAGGGTCACGTCGGCCCATCCCGTCTCCAGGAAAGGCATATCCCGAGCATCCCCCTTCACCACATCGGCCGTCGGTTCGCGCTTGAGGAATACGTCTATGTTGTGCTGCACCAGCTCTACGGCCTTCACCTCATAGCCCTCCTTCATCAAGGCTGAGGTATATCGTCCCGTACCAGCCCCGATGTCGAGTATCCTCATCCCGGGCTTGAGAAATCGATGCAGATGGTACATCGTCGTCTCATACTCCACGATGCCATGCCTCCACTGAAGCCTCTTGTCCTCCTGATGCTTATTGTAGTGCTTCTCTATGTTGGAAAATGCCATATCCTTCTTTCTCTTCTTCGATTACTTATCTATCTATTACGATTTAGTATATGCAAAGGTACGAAAAAAGCCCCGAAGTGCTCTACTCCGGGGCCATCTTTTTATAAAATGTACGATTTTAACTTAATGTCTATCGTTGGGAACTTATTTTTTGATCAGCAAATCGACTAGCTTTGTCACGTCATCTACACTAAGCTCACCATCATCATTGATGTCGCCCTTTAGTCCTTGCAAGAAGCTAACGGTCTTGGTGACAGTAGTCGAGGGGTTCATACCAGGAGCCTTGGCCACGGCACTGATGACCAACTGCAGGGAGGGAAGGCTCAGCTCATCGACACCAGTTCTATCACTAGAACCCTTTAGGGTATAAGAGATGTAGCATGCAGCACCTGTCGTAGCAGTTGTGGCTACGATCTTGCCATCCTTGATCGTGATGACAGGGTCTGCACATGTCTCCACTACGGGTGCCTCACCCCCTCCGGGAACGATGACAACTGTCTCTGCCACAGCATGTTTTTTACCTCCTTCTGTGACATAGACGCAATATTGATGCTCTGTATCGTCCATTCCGAATTCTGCACCAGCAGGCTGAGAGATGTGACAATTCTTCAACGTGAAAGACTTCAGATTGCCAATTGATGGATGATAAAATGTTCTCCAACCTTCCTCTACAGAACCAGTAGCTTTAACAGTAGAGTTGTCAACGACGAGATTGAAAGATTCTGTGTTCGTGCCATTACTCCAACCATGGATACCATATTTTCCATACAAACTGACACTACAATCCTTAATCGTGATGGTTCCCTCCTGATCCGAGCCATAACTCAAAGCTTCGTCTTGGCTGGCCTCAAGCGAAAGTGAGCCTCCACAGTCAGAAGTGATGAGTACATTAGAAGCAGATCCTATGTAGATGCCTTCTGAATTGAGACTGCGCAACACATTGTTGCCGATCAGCTTGATTGTAAAAGAAGGAAAATCCAGCGAGATACCCGTGTTCGTGCCTTCTGCCACCACATTGTCAAGGGTAAGTGTGGCAGTAGAGGCATCATATGTCAC
>JAZLII010000027.1:0-5715 GCA_045617275.1 Bacteroidaceae bacterium | reverse complement strand
GTTGACCTGCTTAGTGACAAGTTCAGTCACCTCAGGATAGGTATTGTAGGCAATACTGCTCTCGCGAGTATAGGCATCCCACATCACCTTGCGTACTTCCAACTCGGGATAAAGGCCGATGATGCGCTCTGCCACATCATTGCAGTAGAGCATATGGGAGTTGTTGTCACCATCGTCACCAAGCATCATCACCTGGTTTTTCCAACTGCCGGCATTGCTATTGCTCATATAGGCTATGGTCTTGTCCACCATGATCTTGGCCTCAGCGACGCTCTTCACGGGGAAACGTCCCACACCGATGTCCATCTTGTCGCGGGTAAGAGAGGCACCCTCCCCGTCATCGAGCAGTCCGAAGTAGTCTTCCATGACATAGCTTTCGGTGTCGTTCCAAGAGTTTTCGCTTTCAAAGCAAAGCAGGTAATCGTCGGGATTGCAATTGCGTGTGGCAGGTGTCAGCATACGGTTGTCCCAAAGGCATGCCCCCATAAGGAGAAGATAGCGGGGACCTTCGTACTCACCCGAGGCGCGGTCGTAGAGCATCTTCATGAGCATACGATAGGCCGTAGCATCGGGAGTACCACTGCTGAACTCATTGTACACCTGGTCTGCTCTGACCACTGCCACTCTGAGCCCGTCATAGGCGCGATGCGCTTCTGCCAACCTTTGGGCCTGACCGAGGAGCTTACCATTAGTAGGGATGATGATGACCATGTCTATGCTGTCCAAAGCATGGAGGTTCTGATTTTCCACAGTACCCTCATATTGCGGTTCGGGGAACTCATAAGCGGGAGCAAAGGCCACGTATCGATGACTGGGATCATCCACCGTGACATAGGCATTTCCCTTGGCATCTGCCTCCACGGGGATCAGTTCGGCTGGCTTTCCGGGCTCGGACAAGCGCATGACATTCTGCCAGACCGCATCCCCCTCCAGCATGAAACGGCTGACGCCTGTACCCGTCTGTGAGAAAGACACGTAGCCTGCAGTCGTAGCCAAGGGGCGGTCATAATGCAGTGCAATGTAGTCCAGACGGGCATCCTTGTCACTATTGGTCTGGAGGGTGACGTCCCAAGTATTGTCTTTCTTGCAGTCTGACACATCGTAGGTCTTCTCGGCCAATCTGCAGTAGACAAAGTCCGCAGGATCGCCCACCTTAATGCCGGCAAGGGCTTTGCCGTTGACCGTAGGGGTAAGGGTGGTGCTGAAGCCACTGTAAGACACCGTAAGCTTCTCGTTGCCTACACTACCGGCAGTCTGCAACTTATAGCTACGACGATGTCCCATTATGGTGCCGAAGTTGGCACTCTCATAGAGATTGCGGCCTCCCTGGAACCAGGAGAAATCGTCCTTCTCGTAAAGCAAATGGTCGCGTGTAGAACTGAAGGTGTGCTTGACCTCTCCCGTCACGGCCCGAGCCGTCTGAATCTCACTGGGTGTATCTTCTTCCGTAAGGAAATAATAGGCCTTGGTAGCATAGGGGTTGAAGATGCGCTGATCACCCTGCCAATACACGAGACCATTGCCCCAGAAGTACAGGGTGGAACGTCCTTCTCCCCTATAGAGAGGCACCTCCACAAGGTCATCGTACATCTCGTCGGGATTCATCACCTGGCTCAGACGGTGTCCGCCATAACCATAGAGATGTACATTCTCAGGCTTGTTGAAGCCCATCTTGCGAAGAGTGTTGGCGGTGAGGCGATACATACCGTCTTCTGTGATGCTTATCTTTACCCACTTACCGGCACTCAGTTTTGAGTTGCGGGCAAAGCGTGCGCGCTCCGGTTCGTTCTTTGATACGCGTTGAGAGCTTGAGACACCCTGAACTTTTTGAGGCCCAGCCACGCCTTGATCCTTCCGCACTGGTGTAATGACGATCTTGGCACTGATGAGTTTTTTATACTTTCCTCCCTCTTTGACAACGGGAACAAAGCTGATGTCAAGCACGCCCTTTCGACGGCTCACGCCCACCCAGGAGTCGATACAAAGTTCCTCTCCGATCTGGTCGCTGAAGGCCTCCAGCGCTTTGGTTTCGGCTGCTGTAGCGGGTTTCCATTCTGGATACTCTGCCGTCACACGGTAGTCATAGAGCCTGTAGTCGCTCTCCAGAGGTATCACCTCGGAGTAGACTGGCAGCAACGTGTCGATGCGCAGGACGTTCCAGTCGATATTGGTGAACTCCTGCGCACGAGCCATGCTGCCGACCATAGCCAGCACCGCCATCACGCATATCCTCAGGCGTCGAGTCATTTTAAGTTTTATTTCACGTTAAATTCCAATAGTTTACGATCTCCAAGGTAACCCACGAGATGGTCCTCTATATGTACGGGGCCCACACCCACAGGAGTGCCGGTGAAGATCATATCGCCCGTCTTCAAGGTGAAGAACTGACTGATGTAGCTCACCAGCTTGGTGACGGGAAATATCATATCGGCCGTATGTCCTCGCTGCACGGTCTGGCCATTGATGTCGAGATGGAAGTGCTGATCTTGCAGATCACCGATCTCTTCCACAGGCACCCAATCACCGATGACGGCGCTTCCGTCAAATCCCTTGCAGATATCCCAGGGATGTCCGGCTGCTGTGAGTCGCTGCTGTATGTCACGCGCTGTGAAATCTATTCCCACAGTCACGGCATCGATATAGCGCATCACCCATCTTTCTGGTATGCTGCGTCCGAGGTGTCCGATACGTAC
Organism: Bacteroidaceae bacterium; assembly: GCA_045617275.1. Lineage (GTDB taxonomy): Bacteria > Bacteroidota > Bacteroidia > Bacteroidales > Bacteroidaceae > Physcousia. Next base: position 3,022 of record JAZLII010000027.1, on the reverse strand, counting down.
CACCATCTCCGTCTCATAGTCGCATCGCTGCGTATAAGCAGGGATGAAGAAGGGCTTGCCATCTTTTGTCAGGGCAGAATCTGCCTTGGTGAAGATGACGGGCTCCTCTGTCTTATATAACTCTCCATGGAGCTCTTTATTGTGCTCCACATAGTTCATTCCTACACCAAATATCTTCATTTTGCTGAATTGAGCCTATTTTTTGCAAATTTACAAAAAAAAGTGGACATGTCTTTCAACATGTCCACCATTTGTATCGTGAAATTGATGTTTCTACGATTACTCAGCCTTCAGAGTGAAGCGCTTGAAGTCAACCACGGTCAGCTCCTTGTCTACAGACTTCAGGTAGCTGGCAACGGTGAACTGCTTGTCCCAGATGTACTCCTGAGAGAGCAGACAGTTCTCCTTCAAGAACTTGTTGAGACGACCCTGAGCGATGTTCTGGATCATCTGCTCGTTGAGGTTGGCAGCCTTCTCAGCGCTAACGGTAGCGATGATCTCCTTTACAGCAGCTACGTCCTCAGCGGTGATCCAACCCTTAGCCTGGTTAGACTCCATGTGATCCTCTGAGTCGAAGTGTGCGGGGTTGTAGCCAGCCTTCTTGATAGCTACCTCTACAGCCTTCTGTACCTGCTCAGCCTTGGTCTTCTCGATAGCCACAGCGATCTCGTTGTCCTTAACGCTCTGAGCTACACCGCTCTCGTCGATAGCAACGGGGGCAGCAGAAGCGATCTGCATGGCAATGTTCTTACCTACGGTTGGATCCTCTACAGCCTTGTTGAGAGCCAGCATGGTGCAAAGACCATTGCGGTTCATGTGGTTGTAGGTGGCGATGTTCTCAGCCTCGATGCAGCAGTAGCCATCGAGCTCCATCTTCTCACCGGTGATACCGCTGCGGTTTACTACAGCGTCAGCAACGGTGCAGTCACCCAGGGTAAGAGCCTTCACCTCGTCGAGGGTCTTGCACTTGTTGGCAACAGCGAGGTCGAGGATCTGCTGGGTAAGAGCAACGAAATCAGCGTTGTTTGCTACGAAGTCGGTCTCGCACTTGAGGGCGATGATGGCACCGAAGCCATTCTCAGCCTTTACGAGTACACAACCCTCAGCAGCCTCACGGTCGCTACGCTTTGCAGCTACGGCAGCACCCTTCTAGCGGAGGTATGCTACAGCACCGTCCATATCCTCAGACTCAGCAAGAGCCTTCTTACAGTCAGCCAAGCCAGCACCGGTCATCTCGCGGAGCTTCTTGATCTCTGTCATTGTAAATTCCATTGTCGTATGTATTTTTATTGGTTACTGATTTACTGGGCTGGGACGTGTAGGAATCGTTCCTTTTTCCCATACCCTTTATCTACGAGAGAGAAGAGAAGAGTATTTGTGATGCTCTCCTCTTCCGTATCTCATACTATAATGATATATCCGTAAGTGGATTATTCAGCAGCGGGTGCCTCTGCCTCAGCCTCCTCCTCGCGAGCCTTACCGCTCTTGCGACGGGGCTGGTCCTCCTGCTCAGCAGCAGCGTCAGAGTCAGCCTTCTCAACCTTGCGCTCCTCGAGACCCTCGGCGATAGCCTGGCAGCAAGCCTGAAGGATAACCTCTACGCTCTTGCTAGCGTCATCGTTTGCGGGGATAACGAAATCGATGGGATCGGGGTTTGAGTTGGTGTCAACGATACCGAATACGGGGATACCCAGACGGTTGGCCTCAGCTACGGCAATGTGCTCCTTCATTACGTCTACTACGAAGAGGGCTGAAGGGAGACGAGTCAGGTCAGCGATAGAACCGAGGTTCTTCTCCAGCTTAGCACGCTGGCGGCTGATCTGCAGGATCTCACGCTTTGAAAGGTTGCTGAAAGTACCATCAGCGGTCAGCTTGTCGATGTTGGCCATCTTCTTTACAGCCTTGCGGATGGTGGGGAAGTTGGTCAGCATACCACCTGCCCAACGCTCATTTACGTAAGGCATGTTTACGCTGGCAGCAGCCTCAGCTACAGCTACCTTAGCCTGCTTCTTAGTAGCAACGAAGAGGATCTTCTTGCCACTCTTAGCGATCTGCTTCAGAGCCTCAGCAGCCTCGTCTACCTTAGCTACGGTCTTGTGCAGGTCGATGATATGAATACCATTGCGCTCCATGAAGATGTAGGGAGCCATGGCGGGGTTCCACTTTCTCTTGAGGTGACCGAAGTGACAGCCTGCCTCCAGAAGTGCGTCAAAATTTGTTCTTGCCATTTCTGTTTCTTTTTGTTTTGTTGTTTACTTTCTTTTTAATTCTCTTTTTGATTAGAATCAACCAGCGGGTAGTCTATTCACGCGTATATATATTATATAAGGTGTAGAATCTCGCCAGTTTAGATGCTAAACAGCGCGTTCCAGTTTTTGCGTCGTTGCAATCGGACAACCCACAATACAATAAATTGTAAATCGTAAATCGTCCAATTGTAAGTGTATTAACGCTTGCTGAACTGGAATCTGCGACGTGCCTTTGGCTGACCGGGCTTCTTACGCTCAACCTCACGGCTATCGCGGGTCATGAAGCCTTCAGCACGAAGTGCCTTCTTATCCTCAGCGTTGATCTTTACCAGTGCGCGGGCAATAGCCAGACGCAGAGCCTGTGACTGGCCAGTGTAGCCACCGCCGTACAGGTTAACCTTGATGTCATACTTCTCAACTGCATCTACAGTGGTCAGAGGCTGCTTTACCACGAACTGCAGGATGCTGCTGGGGAAATACTCAGTGAGGTCTCTCTTGTTGATGGTAATCTTACCAGTTCCCTCGGTTACATAAACGCGAGCTACGGCGCTCTTGCGGCGACCTAATGCATTAACTACTTCCATCGTCGTTTATTATTTGTAGAGGTTAATATCAATGTTCTTGGGACTCTGAGCCTGCTGCTTGTGCTCGGCACCACCATAGATATAGAGGTTGCAAAGCAGACGATCAGCCAACTTATTCTTGGGAAGCATGCCCTTAACGGCCTTGCGAACCAACTTCTCAGAACCATTGGGCTTAGCCAGGATCTGAGC
>JAZLII010000026.1:0-2012 GCA_045617275.1 Bacteroidaceae bacterium | reverse complement strand
GAAAAAGTGATAGAATGGTATGCCGTCCACAATTCTTTCATTCTTCCATTAGCGCTGCGATTTCATTTTATAATTTCTTTGGATTCTTGTTCCAATGATACACCAGGTGCAGCATGGCGTAGTGGGGTAGGGAGCGGTACCAGGTTATGGCGCGGCCCGTGAAAACTGAGTTTGCAATTTGTCTGCAAATGGGATATAACACCTTCTTTGTACAGTTTTAGGATATTTTTATGCTTACTCCTTGTCCGGTCAAGTATTTACCTATTACTTTATACTTTGTTCTCCTAACTCACTCCTTTTCCAGCGGATTGTCGTGGGTGAAGAACTTCCACTTGGCAGGTGTTGTGCTGTCGAAAGTTTTCACGGTATAGTTGACACCCATTTGATCCAGCACCTCATCAGGACGTGCCAGGAGTTTCATCTCTGCCTTACGAGTCTTCTGCTTGGTCGACTTGATGAAGTCACGCTGCCAAAGGCTGATGTCCTTGTCGCCCTTGCCTGTCTCTATGCCGGCGATGACAAAGCGGTAGTCGCCGTCCACCGTTTCTGCTTTGATGATTAGGCCCGGCAGACCACCCAATTTCCAGGGGCCATAGCTGACTGGGATATCCTCGGTGAACCATGCCTTGTACTGACGGCCGGCGTATGTGCAAGTGGCGAGTGTGCAGTGGTAGTCCAGTGTGTCAAACTTCTCCTTGGTGATGGTCCACTTCAACTTGGGTGCGGTCTCCTCGTACTTGAAGGTTCCTAAGATATCCAGGCTGTAGATGTTTGTTGTCTTTCCTTTGGGGTAGCCCACAAACACTTCTCCGATCTTGGAGTACAGGACACCGAAGGCGTTGGTGTCGCGGAAACTGTGCTCCTCGAAATTCTTGTTGAACTTCACCTCGTCGTTCCACTCGCGCTCCACGTAGCTATGGCACACAGTCTGTCCGATCTCCGTGTACATCTTGTCATGCTTCACCTTTTCGGGATGCTTCAGGTCGTGATGCCAATCCACGTCATACTGCACGCGCACCTGCATCTTTTCGATGGGTTGAAGACTCTCCTTCTTGGGGTAATCGGCCTCTTGGGCCATTGAGGTAAGGGCACAGCATAGGCTGGCCAGAAACAAAGCTTTTTTCATTTCTCGCTGATTTTTAGTTATTTAGAGGATTAGTTGTTTAGTCGTTCAGGTGACTTCCCTTTGATCAACCGCCCCCAATCTGCTCCCCCCTTTAGGGGGGCGGGGGGGGCCTAATATAATCGGAACGTAAATGGTATGGACATCTTCATGCGTTTGGGTGTACGGTTGCCTTGCTCATCCTCGGCATAGCCCGGTGTCCACTTGCCGGAGGTGAGGCCCACGACGCGTTCGCACTCCTGGAGCAGCGCATCGGTTCCACGCCTGAGTTCTTCCGCTTGCTTCTGTGCCTTGGCTCTTGACTTGCGATCATACGCATTGACCACTATGCCATCCTGGTTGGTCGTTGCCTTGTCGTCATACGTCTTGGCTTTTACCTCAGATACGGAGCCGTCGGTCTCCACGTAGAAGTCCACTGTGAACTCGCCTGTCACTCCATACTCCTGGGCCTCAGTGGGATAGCGGAAATGCTCCATGTAAAGCATCTGCCCACCTTCCAGTTCGGGCAGGACTTCGGTCTGGGTAACGGCAAGCTGTGCGTCATCGGAATCGACCTGATCCTTGCCATCCACAATCATCTTGTCCACCTTCTTGCCGTTGACATACACGCTACCGTCCTCACGGATCTCGGCATTGGGAATGCGGCTCACTATGTCAGCCAGCATGGGATCAGGTTCGATGGCCTTCGCCTCACCGTTCTTTGCCTCCTCATGCTTGGTCGTAATCACGATGGCACCGTTCTTGCCTCGTTCTCCCCAGACAGATGTGGCGGAGGCTCCCTTCAGTATGGTCATGCTGGCGATCATGTCGGGGGTCAGTCTCTCCTTCTCCAAGATGTCGGCAACCTTGCCCCCATTGGCTATCTTTCCGTCGATGACCACCAGCGGAT
>JAZLII010000025.1:0-7419 GCA_045617275.1 Bacteroidaceae bacterium | reverse complement strand
TGCGTGGACGTGTGGGACGCTCCAACAAGAAGGCGTTCTGCTACCTTCTGGCTCCTCCCTTGAGCAGTCTGCCTCAGGAGGCGCGTCGCAGGCTGCAGGCCTTGGAGAATTTCTCCGACCTGGGCAGTGGTATCCATCTGGCCATGCAGGACCTCGACATCCGAGGTGCTGGCAATCTTCTGGGCGCTGAGCAGAGCGGATTTATCAGTGATCTCGGTTATGAGACCTATCAAAAGATATTGACAGAAGCTGTGAAGGAACTTCGCAATGATGAGTTCCGCGAGATGTACGAACAGCAGATGGAGCAGGAGAATCAGTTGGATGGTGGAGACTTTGTGGACGATTGCCAGATCGACAGCGACTTGGAGATGTTCTTCCATGAAGACTATGTGCCCACCAGCAGTGAGCGTATGTTGCTGTATAGAGAACTGGATTCGCTGGAGACCGACGAGCAGGTAGAGGCCTTCCGTCAGCGTATGCTCGACCGTTTCGGTCCCTTGCCTCAGCCTGCCGAGGAACTCATCCGTGTGGTGAAACTAAAGCGTCTGGGCAAGTATTTCGGAGCAGAGCGCATCGTACTCAAGAAGGATCGTATGCGTCTTTTCTTTGTCAGCAATCCTGACAGTCCTTTCTATGCCAGCAAGGCTTTTGGACAGGTCATCTCATTTGCTTCGGTCAATGTCCGTGCGTGCAAGCTGGAGGCCCATTCCGGCAGAAGCACCTTCCTGGTCTACAATGTCAGAAGTGTGAGCGATGCCACCGTTTTGCTTGAACAGCTCCAGCAGGTGAAGCCCGTCTGACGATCTTCATTTTTCCCCCTTTGTCATAGACCTTCTTCGTTAAGGTGTGTAAAAAATGGGGCCTTTCTTGTGTTTTCTCAAAAAGTTTGCGTATCTTTGCATACTTAAATCAAAGATTTAGTACAGGCTTGCCTCTTCCACGGTCCTCTCATGGTTGCTGTTGGGAAGTAAGGTGAGTGCTATGCAAACATAAATATGGATATAGAGAAGGTCAACAGTATTAAGTCAAGGTACAACATCATTGGCAATGATGCACGTCTCAACAGGGCTATCGATACAGCTTTGCAAGTGGCGCGTACGGATCTCTCTGTGCTCATCCAAGGTGAGAGTGGTGTCGGTAAGGAAGTCATCCCCCGTATCATCCATGACCATTCGACTCGCAAGAATAAGAAGTATATTGCCATCAATTGTGGAAGCATACCAGAAGGTACCATCGACTCAGAGCTTTTTGGCCATGAGAAGGGTTCGTTTACCGGTGCCATAGGTGAGCATGAAGGCTATTTCGGAGCAGCCAATGGAGGTACGCTCTTCTTGGACGAGGTGGGTGAGTTGCCTCTCAGCACACAGGCTCGATTGCTCCGTGTGTTGGAGACAGGCGAATATATCCGTGTGGGTAGCAATCAGCCTCGCCGTACCGATGTACGTATCGTGGCCGCCACCAATGTCAACTTCCAGAAGGCCATCCGTGAGGGTAAGTTTCGCGAGGATCTCTACTTCCGTCTCTGCACCATCAGCATCAAGGTACCACCCTTGCGTGAGCGTGGCGACGACGTCATCAAGCTTTTCAAGAAGTTCAGCCTCGATGTGCGCGACCGTTACAGCATTCCCGAGGCTCTCCGTCTTACTCCAGAAGCCGAGCAGGCCATGCGTACCTATACCTGGCCGGGCAACATACGCCAGTTGCGCAATCTGGCCGAGCAACTCAACATCTTGCATAGCCACGAGAGACTCATCACGCTTGCCATGCTGGCTGAGTACGATGTGGTGCCGGGAAGTGAGAGCATGGACGTGGCGCCACAGGGTGGAGAAGATCGCTCTTGGCAGAGTGACTATGACAATAAGCTCAATCTGCTCTTTGCTTTGGTCAATAAGCTCGGAGGGGATGTGGCGACGATAAAGAAGTTGCTTTCCATTCCCGATGGTCCTGCCTCTGCCGATCCACACAGTGTGCAGTATGGCATCCCACAGCTCATCGACGTGAATCCGGTTTCCACTCCCTCCCATACCACTGTGCAGACCATTCAGTCCGTTGCGCCTGAGGTGTCACATGTGCCCATCGAACGGCATTCTTCTTCCTTCAACAGGGACGACTTCATGGAGGCAGACGATGAGGCCGAACTGGTGGATGTACCAAGCGATCTCTCACTGGAGAAGCATGAGCGACGTCTCATCGAGGAGGCACTGCGTCGCAATCGCTATCGTCGCAAGCAGGCTGCACACGATCTGGGCATCAGTGAGCGCACCCTGTATCGCAAGATCAAAGATTACAATATAGAGGAAAATTAAGTCGCTGCCGTCGTTTCCGCATAGACGCGTGCATCAGAGATAAAACAGGATGATAAGGAATATACATACAAGAAAGGCTTATGTGCTTCGCACGTTGCTGGTCATTGCTTGCCTGGCAGTGGTGGCGATGGTGTCTTCTTGTCGTGTGTCCTATAAGTTCAATGGTGCCAGCATCGACTATGCGAAGACCAAGACCATACAGATCGACAACTTCCCCATCCGTAGTGCCTACGTCTGGGCTCCTATGCAGTCCATCTTCCAAAACAAGCTCTCGGACATCTATGCCTCCCAGACGCGTCTGAAGCAGGTGAAGCGCAACGGTGACCTTCAGCTCTCGGGCGAAATCACCGGTTTCGATCAGTTCAACAAGGGTATCTCCAGCGATGGATACAGTAGTCAGGTACAGTTGAAGATGACGGTCAATGTGCGTTTCGTCAACAATGCCAACCACAACGAGGACTTCGAACGTACCTTCTCCGCTACGGCCGAATATGATGCTACTCAGCAGCTTACCGCTGTCCAGGAGGAACTGGTGACTCAGATGACGAAAGACATCACCGATCAGATATTCAATGCCACGGTAGCCAACTGGTAGACTTACAGTTTGTCTCGTTGGCGAGACTTTTACGAACAGTATAGAAGCAAGAACATATGCAAACCGCTCAACTCAATCTCTCTACGGTCCTCCTGCCAGATGGCACGATCGATGCTGCTGCATTGCCGCTCTTGCGCGATGTCGTCGAGCGCTATCCGTATTATCATGCAGCGCGTATGTTGCTGCTGCGTTTGCTGTATCAGTTGCGCGACTCGGACTTCAATGAGGAGCTCCGACATGCTGCGCTCTACCTTCCTTCGCGTGCTCGCATCTATCAGGAGATTGAGGGTGACTCCATGCGTCCCACTCCCCGAGAGGAGTCGCCTACTGGCGCTACGCACAATCGCAAGAGTCGCAATCCCATCGAACTTCGTTCCTCACGCAAGGAAGACCGCACCGGAGCACTCATCGACACGTTCTTGCAGACCACCTCTCCCATACTTCTCGATAGCCGTTCGGGACGTCCCGTAGATGCCACGACCGACTATATGGCCTACTTCATGCAGGAGGAGGCAAGCAAGGCTGATGCCGAGGTGGCTTCTGGTGGTGAGAAGTCTGTCGAAGAGTCTTCGTCTGCAGAAGGTGCTGTCGCTGGTTCCAAGGATCAGTCTCTCGTCGACATCTTCATTTCCACCCAAGGTGATGGACGCATTCGTCTTACTGAGAAGAAGGACAGTGAACTTCAGAAACCGTCCTTGCCAGAGAATGAAAATGGTGGCAGTCAGGGGGCTTTGACCGAAACTTTAGCTCGAATTTACATCAAACAAGGCAAATTTGAGCAGGCAATTAAAATTATTAGGCAATTATCCTTGAAATATCCAAAAAAAAATCGTTACTTTGCAGACCAAATCCGGTTCTTGGAGAAACTCATCCTCAATCAGCAAGGCAAATGAGTGCCTGAATCGCTAAATAACAAAGTATAATAACAAACAAAAAATAAAAATTCTATTATGTACACTATTATTGTCATCCTCGTTGTCTTGGCGTCCATCCTCATGTGCGCTATCGTATTCATCCAGGAGTCAAAGGGTGGTGGCTTGGCAAGCGGTTTCTCAAGCGGAAACTCTATGCTGGGTGTTCGCAAGACCACCGATGTAGTAGAGAAGACCACATGGTCACTGGCAGGTATCATGGTAGTACTCTGCGTGCTGTCTGTGTTCTTCCTCAACAATGGTACTACCACTGGCAATCAGTCAGTCACCGAGCTTCAGGCTGGTGCTGCTAAGGAGCAGGCTACCAATCCTGCCAATCAGCAGGCTGTGCCTTCTACTCCCGCAGTAGTCAATGAGGCTCCTGAGGCTGCAGAGGCTCCCGCTGAGGCTGAAGCTCCCGCTGAGGCTCCCGCAGAAGCTGAGTAAGTAATGGGGGAATATACTTTCCATTACTAAGTCCTGGCATATACACTATGACAGCGAAATAAGGATGTGCCTCATGGGGTGCATCCTTATTTGCTTTTTGCGGACTTTTGCCTACGAGACAAAAGTAGTTCGCTCGCAGGGCAGAAGAACCTTCACAAATTCTTGATTATAAAAACTATTTTGTCCACATACTTAGTATTAGGTATTTTTCACTATTCACTATTCACTATTCACTTTTCACTCTTATGCGCTCTTCCTCTATTTTCCATTTCTTTCTCTTGCTGGTCTTTCTTTTTCAACTGACCGCTTGTGAGAATATCGTCTTGGACGAACCCGTCCAGGATGAGGGAAGTCGTTCTACCTTGCATATATATACGCGCGCGATAGATGGCGTTTCTCTGCAATACCCGCTTTATTGCTATGCTTTCTCCTCCGACGGTTCGCTGCAGACCAAGGTAGTCATTGATAGTGCCGACGATGCTCCGTCTCTCTCTCTGCCCAAGGGTAAGCCTTATCGTGTGGTCGTGCTTTCGGCCGATGCCCAGCGCTATACCCTGCCTCAGAGTCCCACGTTGAGTTCCATCGTCTCTGTGGCCTCGTCTCAGGGCTATGTGGATGGACATCCTTTGATGATGGGCTTTGCCGATGTGGCTGCCACGCAGTCGAGTGTGGTCACGTGCAGTATCCAGTTGCAGCATCAGATGTCGTCTCTGAGCTTGTCGCTGCGTAGGGTTCCTGCTTCCTGCACAGGGGTCACGGTGTCAGTATCATCACCTTTCTCAGGTATCACGATGAGTGGAGTGGGGCAGACGGCTCCCACCACGGTTCGTATTCCCCTTACCCGTTCGCTCGATACTTCAGGCACCTACACCTGGGAATCTGGTCAGATATATCTCTTCCCCACTTGTGCTCCTCAGACCGTCTTCACCATCGGCTATACAGATGAGGAGGGTGAGCAGTACTCGTCTGTCACTTATCAGAGTGTTCTCTCTGCCGGTACGCCTTATCAGCTCAATGGTACGTTCAGCAACGGCATGTTCCAGCTTCAGGCCGACATCCTCCCCTCTGAGTGGGGCACGCCTGTCTGTCTGGATTTTGAGTTTGGTGATGGCAAGAACTCCGTGATCAGCGCTCAGGGTGATGTTCATCAGGGTTCTGGCGACGATCCCGACCCTGGTGTTGTTACTCCCGTGGATGATGAGGAGTTCACCGTGTCATCTATTCCCTCGCCCTATACGCTCTGGCAGGGCCATGTGGTTGCTGCGGTGCTCGATGCTGCTGGACAGCCCGTTACAGAGCCCGTACAAGAGGCTCGATTGCTCCTCATGTCACAGCAAGACTGGGGCAATATGACTTCTGCCTTCAATGAGACCAGTCCCACTCAGGCTTTTAGCCTGGCTCAGAGCTATGCAGAAGATGCACTTACGGGATGGCGTATTCCCACCGAAGAGGAAGGCAGGCTGCTCTACAGCGCCTACAATGACAGCCCTTCTGGTTCATCTCCCTTGGAGAAGCTCCTCGGCAGTTCATCGGCATCGTCAGTAGCACTGGTCGACGACAAGGGGGAGAAGTTGCGCTATCTCTGCGCCGATGCCAAGAAGACCTATTCCTTTGGTGTCAATTCCATTTTGGCTGCAGGCAAGACCGTCAAGACATATCATCTTCGTCTTGTCAAGACCGTCAAGGTCATCGTCTCACAGCCTTAGGCTTTAATCGTTTAAGATAAAAGATACTGTTTGTCATTTTTTAGAATGACATATTATATAAACTAATATGGAAAAAAACTCTAAGATTTACGTTGCAGGCCATCGTGGCATGGTAGGTAGTGCCATTGTCCGCGAGTTGGTCCGCCAGGGTTATACCAATATCATCACACGTACGCACAAGGAGCTCGACCTTACCCGTCAGGACCAGGTGGAGGCCTTCTTCGAGGCAGAGAAGCCGGAATATGTGTTTCTGGCTGCTGCCAAGGTGGGTGGTATCATCGCCAATCAGAGCGCACTCGCCGATTTCATGTACGACAACATGATTCTCGAGATGAATGTCATCCACAGTGCGTGGAAGAATGGTTGTAAGAAACTGGAGTTTCTGGGCTCCAGTTGCATCTATCCTCGCATGGCTCCACAGCCCATGCCCGAGAGTTGTCTGCTCACCTCCGAACTGGAGAAGACCAACGAGGCCTATGCCTTGGCTAAGATCAGTGGTCTGAAGTATTGTGAGTTTCTCAATCGTCAGTATGGTACCGACTATATCTCACTGATGCCCACCAATCTGTATGGTCCCAACGACAACTACCATCCCGAGCACTCTCACGTTCTTCCTGCCTTGATTCGCCGTTTCTACGAGGCTAAGGAGGCAGGGCTGAAGGAGGTCACTTGCTGGGGTGATGGCAGTCCTCTTCGTGAGTTCCTCTATGTGGACGACTTGGCCAATCTCTGTGTGTTCCTGATGAACAATTACTCTGGCAACGAGACCGTCAATGCCGGTACGGGTAAGGAACTGACCATCAAGGCACTTACCGAACTGGTAGCTAAGGTGGTTGGTTACGAAGGTGAGATCAAGTGGGACACCACACGCCCCAATGGCACACCTCGCAAGTTGCTCGATGTCAGCAAGGCTCAGCGTCTGGGATGGACCTACAAGACAGAACTGGAAGATGGCATCCGTCTTGCCTATGAAGACTTTCTTCACAATCCCATGCGTGCCGAACGATAATTTTCAATTTTGAGGCTTTGCCTCGAGCTCGTTCCCGTATTCAATTTTCAATTCTCAATTTTTAATTTTCAATTCGAAAAGTTTTCCATTCGTCTCTCATGTCTAACAATATTGCACTCATCACCGGTGTTACCGGTCAGGACGGCTCTTACCTGAGCGAGTTCCTTCTTTCGAAGGGTTACGAAGTACACGGCATCATCCCTCGTTCTTCTGTCGACTATCGTGAGCGCATTGCTCACCTCGAAGGCACTCCCAACTTCCACCTTCACTATGCCGACATGGGCGACTCTATGTCGCTCGTCAAGCTCGTAGGTAAGGTTCAGCCTACCGAGATCTATAACCTCGCTGCACAGTCGCATGTTCAGGACAGCTTCGATGCACCTGAGTTCACTGCCGACGTTGATGCTGTTGGTGTTCTTCGTGTTTTGGAGGCTGTACGCACCAA
>JAZLII010000024.1:0-18140 GCA_045617275.1 Bacteroidaceae bacterium | reverse complement strand
TAGAGCACAGGATAGCGCTTCTTGGGATTCTGGTCGTACTCGGCGGGGGTGTAGACGTAGCAATGACGGGCACGGCCCTCTACCCCACTCCAGTACTGGCAGAGACGCACCTGTCCGTGGGGCGCATCCTTCTGGAAGGTGTAGTAGGCTCCCTCGGCAGCGCTCTCGGGCACTTCGAGGATGCTGGCATAGAGACCGCAACCGTAGACCGACATAGAGGCGGGATCGCTCACACGGGCTCCGTCGACCTCAATGAAATAGTAGTGTGGGCCCACGATGAGGGGATCGGTGGTGGCGGTCCAGTTGCCCTTGCCGTCATTTTGCATATCGTACTTCTTGTCACAGATGTCCACGATGACCTTCTGTGCACCGGGAGCCTTCACCATGAACATACCACGATGGTCGGCCGTGATCTTAGGCCACTGACTCTGTGAGACGTTGGTCTCTGCAGGCTGTGCATCGCCAGTCTGGGCAAAGGCACCGAGCAGCATGGAGGATGCTATCAGGGAAAAGATAAATTTCTTCATAATATATTATATATGGTGGGTTCCATAAATTCCCACCTATGGAATAATGATTAATATGAGCTGTCAATTTATAGAACCCACCTTGTGCTAATCGGGAAAAGATGGATTACTTCACGCCACGAGCTTTGTTGAGGAAGCTGACCATGCGCTGGAGGTTCTCCTCGGTGTACATGTTGAAGCCATGACCGCCACCCTCTACGCTATAGAACTCAGTGGTGATGCCTGCTGCCTTGATCTCCTGGGCAAACTCCACACCCTGGCAGTGAGGCACTACATTGTCGGCCGTGCCGTGGAAGACGATGATGGGGGCTGAGGTCTTCTTGCTGAGGAATGAGATGGGGCTAAGGGTACGGTACTTGTCGGGATTCTCCTGCTTAGAGACACCGCCGAGGAGGTTGCGCTCTGGTGGGAAGTCACCCATATTCATAGCCTCGCCACAGTCCATATTGAGAAGATCGATGGGTCCGCTCCAGTCTACGGATGCAAAAACGGTACTGGGCTCCTTGGTGTACTGGCCGAGACTACCCTCGATGTCTATCTCCTCCTTGTTTACCACGCCTTTCTTGAGGCCTGAGGTGGCACCCATGAAGCTTGAGAGATGACCGCCACTGGAGAAACCTGAGGTGGCTACCCACTGGGGATCGAAATGGTACTGCTTGGCATTGCCGCGTATCCAACGGATCACGGCCTTGATGTCGTGGCTCTGAGCGGGCCACTGGGCATCCTGGATGCTACGATGGTTGGGGCAGACTACGGCATAGCCGGCCTTGAGGAGTGCAGTCACGATGGTACCGAGGTCGGCACCTCCCTTGCTGCTATTGCTCATCCAGGCACTTCCATAGATGTGTACCACTACGGGGTACTTGTCGGCCTTCTTGGCGGGCAGATAGACGTCGAGCGTATGGTAGGCCTTGTCGTCACCGGCATAGTTGATGTCGGTGAACTTCTCCGAGCAACCCATGTCCTCTACCTTGATCTGCTGGCCACCAAAGCCAAAACCACCGCCCATAGGCATACCGCCACCGGGGAAACCACCGCCGAAGCCACCAGGCTGGGCATTTGCAACGAGCATCATAGCCGATGCACAGATAGACAATAGAATCTTTTTCATAATGTAATGTATGTGTTATTGAAATGTTAAGTTACACTTGTAAGAGGGAACCTAAGGCTCAACTTAATGTCGGACTGACCCGATGCCTCTGTTTCGCTATCTTATTTGATACAGATTTTGTAAAAAAGTTTAACGCCCCGGAAGTGCTACTGCTCTCCCGGGGCGCTAACAGAGGGATAACCATCAAAGTTTCAGCTTGATGGATTTCTTACCACCATTGTATTTTACATCGATGCTCTCGTGCTCTGAGAGAGCTACGTGGAAGACGCGCTCCTTGGGCATGCCTTCGTAGCTACCCTTGGCAGCACCGATGGTGAAGGTACGGGTGGTGTTGTCCCACTTCATCTCGATGGTGCAATACTCGCCCTTCTCATTCTTGGTGCTCACACCGTCATCCTCGTAGAGGGTGAAAGTGGCATTGGCACCGGGGAAGATCTTGATGTCCATCTCAGAGGGATCGTACTTGGCCGTACTCTGCATGACCTTGCCCATGGGGAGGATGGTACCAGCCTTGACGAAGCAGGGGATGCTGTTGCCGTCGGTACGCATGGTGATGTAGCGTCCACCGTTGCGCGAAGCCTGGCTCTTCTCGGTCTGGTCCTTATAGAACTGAGTATAGTACTTACCGGTGTAGAGGTCGTACCAGCCACCATTGACTCTGGGGAAGTACATGCGGAACTCCTTGTCATCGTTCTCGCCCAGGACGCCTACCATGAGGCTCTTGCCAAACATGTACTGATTGTCGAGCGCGATGGCAACCTTGTCGCTAGAGAAGTCCATGATAAGGGGACGCATCATGGTGCTACCCTGAGTGACCTCGTAGGCTGTAGAATAGATATAGGGGAAGAGACGGTAGCGAAGCTCGAGCTGCTGACGGGCCACCTGCTCCACTTCCTCGCCAAAGCGCCAGAACTCAGTATCGGTCTGATAGCCGTGTACGCGCATCATGGGCAGGAAGGTGCTCACCTGCAACCAGCGGAGGAAACGCTTGCGATAGGCGGGATCGTTGTACTGACCACCACCGGGACGGAAGAAACCACCTGCATCGTAGGTCCACCAGGGATGACCTGCAGCGGCGACACCCAGACCGGCTACCACTTGATGATGGAGGGTCTTCCAGTCGTTGCCCACATCGCCCGACCAGAGGAAGCTGCCGTAGCGCTGGATACCGGGAGCGGCACAACGGGTAAGGATGGAAGTACGCTGATCGGGACGGTCCTTCATGTTGCCCTCATAGACCACCTTGCTGACCATGAGAGGATAGGTGTTGCGCACGAGTTCGCCAGGCCACTTGCCGTTGTTGATACGGCGGTTGCGAAGGTCATCGTTCTCAGGCTCCACTGCGTCCTGCCACCAGCAGTCGATGCCGTAGGGCTTGAGGAGCTTGCTGGAGAAGTTGTTCCAGTAGTAGTCAGCTGCCTCAGGATTGAAGAAGTCGATCCAGTCGGTGCCGGGGATGTAGTAGCCCTTGCTCTGGGCTTCCTTGCCTACCTCAGAGTTCTTGTCGATCTTGGACCATACGCTGAGCATCAGTCGGGCATCCTTCTGGTGGAGCTGGTCCACGAGAGCCTTGGGATCAGGATAGTATTGTTCGTCAAACTTCATGGCGTTCCATCCGTACTTGCCCCACCACTGCCAGTCCTGGACGATGACGTCCATGGGGAGCTTCTTGTCGCGGAAGGTTTGCGCGGTGGAAAGTATCTCGTCGGAAGAGTGGAAGCGCTCACGGCAGTGCACGTAGCCGAAGACCCAGGCGGGAGGCATGGGGGACTGACCGGTAGCCTTACGGTAAGAGGCAATGGCGTTGTCGCCGAAGCCGATGAAGACGCTGTAGTCCACACACTCTGCTACGGGCGAGCTGAGCACGGTCTGTGCCTTTACACGCGAATAGTGGATGGTGGGCTTGTCACCAGAGGTGAGATCGCTGGCAAACTTGTGCTTGCCCTCCGTCAGATGCACGATGCATGAGGTGGTGGGAGGAAGCCAAGTGTTCTGCACATCGATGACCTTGACGGTATCGTCGATGACGAGGTTGTGGCGACGAGCCATGGTCTGGCCTACATCGAGCAGGATGCTATAGTCGTCCTCGAAAGGCACGTCGATGATGGTCTCGAAGTGAGAGTCGCGACGCTGCTCACGGCGACCTCCCGCCGTAGTGGTGACGTTAACCTCCGTAGTACCACCCTCGCTCACACGCTCCATCTTGTCGCTGAACTCACCTGGATTGAACTCGGTCATACCGTAGTTGTTCCAGAGCACGGCATAGCCACGGCTTGAAAGATACATAGGCAGAGATATCTGCGTGTTGACCTGAGTGAGTCGGCGAGAGAGACCGCGCACATTGAGATAGCCGTCCTGGAACTGACCCAGACCGTAGAGGAACTCCGATGCGGGGCTGTCAAACTGCACCGTAGCAATGTTCGTGTTGACGTCCTGCACAGTGCTTGGAGTGAGGTCGTAGGCCTCCTCATTGAGCACTGGACGACCCTTGTCGTCGTAGTAGCAGATATAGCCGTTCTGTAGGTCTACATCGATGGCCATGCCCTTCAGGGATATGTTTGTGATGCCATTCTTCGTAGTCACCTTGTACTTTATCTTCTCCTTGGGATCGGTGGGGGCCACATAAGTGTACTCGGGCAGTGTGGGCGCAGGACCACGACGCACACGCACCGCATTGTCGGCCAGAGGCGTGATGGTCAAGGGCACACCGTCGCCCATCTTCAGTTCAATAGGCTGTGCTTGTGCAAGGAGTGCACAGCAACTCATCAAGAGTAAAAACAGTTTTCTCATCTGGTGGTATAAGGTTAAATTGAGTTTGTACGAGTATATTCTTTGCAAATTTACAAAAAAATATACGAAAAGACCGCTTCCGGAGTAATTATTTCCGGAAACGGCCTTTATTTTAGCAATTTGTAACGTTATACTTACTTGAAGAGCAGGGGAGCTACGGTCTTCAAGGCACGACGCCAGGTGAGGAACTCATGAGCAGTACCCTCGCTGACATGACCTACTGCATTGTAGCCAGCAGCCTTCAGGTCGGCAGCAGCCTTGTTGATACCGGTGGGGTTCTCCTTGCTACCAGTACTCATGAACATGAGCTTGGGCTGGTCAGCCTTGGCGAGCTTGCCGATCTCCTCTACGCTGTAGGTACCGCCTGAGAAGAGACCCCAGTAGCCGAATACCTGAGGACGAGCCAGAGTGATGGAGTGAGTCTCCATACCACCCATAGAAAGACCACACATAGCACGGCTGTTGCGCTGAGCCTTGGTGCGGAAGTTCTTGTCGATGTAGGGGATGAGCTCGTCGCAGAGTACCTTCTCGAAGTCAGCAGTCTGACCGAAACGGTTGCCACCGCCACCATAGTTGTTGGTAAGACCATAGGTCATTACAACGATCATGGGCTGGCAAGCACCATCGGCGATCAGGTTGTCCATGATGATGGGAGCCTTACCCTGAACGGGCCAAGAGGTCTCGTTCTCACCCCAACCGTGCTGGAGGTAAAGTACGGGATAGCGCTTGTTGGGATTCTTTGCATACTCAGCGGGAAGATATACGTGAGCGGGACGCATCTGGTCACCACCTACCTTGCTGGGGAAGTATACGAGAGAGGTCTGTCCATGAGCAATGTTGGTGCGCATAGCGTAGAAGTCCTTATCAGCATTGGTGGGAACCTCCACACCGCTCTGCCATGAAGTACCGCCATAGTAGAAGTTGGTACCGGGATCAACCACGCGAGCACCGTCGATGGTCATGGTGTAGTAGTGGAAACCGGGATCCTCGGGAGTCATGGTGGTACCGATGAAGCTACCATCAGCCTGCTTCTTCAGCGTGGTTCCAGTCATAGCGCCACCGTGGCCAGCAGATGCAGTCACGCTGGTAGCCTTGGGAGCCATCACGCGGAAGCGAACATAACCCTGAGAATTGACCTGAGGATACTGCTGGCCGGGCTGACAAGTCTCAGAGGGCTTGAAGTCCTCGAGGATGACAGCGTTGTCGATAGAAGCATCGAAGTCGCGTACTACATAGTATACATTCTTCTTCTTGAGATCCTTGTCGAAGAGGAGAGGATGGTTGGTGGTACCTACACAAGAGTCCTTATCGCTGACATTCCAGAAGGTAACGCAGTCTACCTTGTCCTTATGACGACGAAGTACACGGAACAGGCGGTCGTACTGAGCCTCCTGCAGACGCTTCTGCTCATCGGTGACTACCTGACCCTCGTTGCGGTCCATATTGAGCTGGCCACCCATCTGCTCGTTGACACGGATGTCGAGCTCAGTCACGTGAATGTGGTCTACGATCTCAGAGTACTTAGCTACGGCTGCCTCCATCTCGTCCTCAGAAGGACCATAGATGTTGTAGTGACCCTGCATACCGATACCGTCGATGGGATAACCCTTAGACTTCAGATCCTTTACGAGGTTGTAGATACGATCGCGCTTCTGGGGGTTACACTCGTTGTAGTCGTTGTAGAAGAGCAGACAGTTGGGGTCAGCCTCGCGAGCGAACTCAAATGCCTTACCGATGAACTCGTTGTTACCAACGATCTGGAAGAAGGTAGAGTTGCGGAGGTCCTGATTGCCACCGTCGGCAATAGCCTCATTGAATACATCCCAACAGTATACGACATCCTTGTAGCGGCTTACCACCTTGTGGATGTGCTCACGCATACGCTCATAGAGCACTTCCTTGCTCACGAGCTTACGCTGTGCCTGCTGGCCACCAAACTGGCCCTGACGCTGGCCACCCTGACGCTGACCGCCTTGGCCAAAGCCCTGGGGACGCTGGCCACCCTGACCGAAACCCTGGGGGAAGCCCTGGCCACCGAAGGGATTGTTCTGAGCCTGTGCAGTGGTCTCACCGTTCTTGTTCTTCTTGGCAGCCTTCTTAGCGGCTTTCTCTGCTTCCTTTGCAGCCTTCTTAGCAGCCTTCTCAGCAGCAGCCTTCTCCTCTGCGGTAGGCTCCTCGTAGAACATCCAAGTAGCCATCTGGCTGTGCCACATCAGGTTGTGACCACGGAGCTTGATACCATTCTCACGGGCGAAGTTGGCGATGCGGTCTGCGCGAGTCCAATCGTAGTTGTCTGGACCCTTGCTGATCTCACCGGGCTTCATGTCGTTCTCGGCAGTCATACTGTTGTACTCAGTCTTGACAATCGCAGCCTCGTCGGGATTGCTGATGTTGCGGCCATTGACAGCCACACCGATCATGAAGTAATCCTTGTAGGCTTCCTTCAACGTCTTAGTGTCGTTCTGACGCTGCTGACGCTGAGCCATAGCTCCTGTTGCCATCATAGAGAGGCAGAGAGCCAATGCAAAAAACTTTCTCATGTCTGTTTTTTTGTTAATTAGTTAATATTAGGATTATAAAAATGAAATCGCTATGCTAATGAAAAATGAAATAATGGAAAAGCTTCTCTGATGAGGAATATTTTTCTCATTTTATCCTTCTATCATTCTTTCATTTATTTCATCTCCCACCAGTCGAGGGTAAAGAGTTCGGGGCCCTTGCGACCCTTGAAGACAAGGTAGATGTCGTGCTTGCCCTCAGGAGCCTTGACGTCCTTGGTGGTGAAGGTCTTGAACTTCTCCCATCCACCGGTCTCCGTAATGGCTATTTCACAGATCTTGGGCCCTTTCTCTGAGTCGGCATGCAACTCGAGGGTACCGCCACGCAAAGCACTGGCAGCACGTACGGTGAAGCTCTTGGCCTGACGCTGACCGAAGTCCACCTCACGAAGCTTCACCCAGTCGCCGTTGTGGATGTCGGAGAGATATACGTTGCCCACACCGTTGGGCTGGCTATGTATGTTGCCCTTCTTGCTGGCCATCACCTCAGCCTCCACACGCTGCCAGGGATTGAAGGTAGCGATGGGAGCCACACCTTCCTTGTCGGCATGGAGTGTGGGGATGGTACCATCGGCATTGTACTGGAACTCTTTAACACAGATGCTACGACCGTAGCCACCACCGAGCCAACCGCTGTGGTAGAAGAAGTAGCTGTGGCCCTGGAAGTCCATGAGTCCACTGTGGTTGGTAAACGAGGCCTGCTCGTCCTTGGGCATGATGATGCCCTTGTACTCCCATGGACCTACGGGCGAGTCGGCCATGGCATAGGCGATGTTCTCGGGTATACCGTCGGCAGCATACATCATGTAGTACTTGCCACCCCGCTTCTGTATCCAAGGACCCTCAGTGTAGCCCTTCAGGTTCGTCTTGTCCATCTTCTTGACCTCACCGTCGATGGAGATCATGTCCTTGTTGAGTTTGCAGTAGTAGAGGTTGGGATTGCCCCACATGAGCCATGCCTGACCGTCGTCATCGATCATGACGGTGGGGTCGATATGATCCCACGAACCGTTCTCGTAGAGAGGCTTGCCCAGAGGATCCTTGAAGGGACCGTAAGGTGTATTGCTGACGGCCACGCCGATGGCCATACCGCCACTGTTCTTGCTGTGGAGAGGTACATAGAGGTAGAACTTGCCGTTGCGCTCGATACACTGAGGAGCCCAGGCACGGTCGTCACCCCAAGAGAACGACTCGATGGCAAGAGGCGAACCATAGTCGCGCCAGTTGACCATATCCTGCGTGCCATACACACGCCACTCCTGCATCCAGAAGAAGTCTGCCTTGATCGACTCGGTACCCTCATCATGTCCGGTATATACAAATAAGGTATTGCCATGAACCATGGGGGCAGGGTCGGTGGTATACCAGGTGGACACCACGGGATTTTGAGCCTGCATGCCAGTAGCGAGGACCAGTGTGGCTGCCAGTGAGAGAATTCTGTTTTTCATATTCATATGTTTGGGTGGGTTGTGTTAGCCACCTGCCACCTATATCCTGATGATGGGATCAGGGGCAGATGGTTTATGGTAGATTCTGTAGATTTGCCTTGTCCGATCAGTGTTTATTTACGGCCGGTGCCGATCACCTTTCTCGTTGTGCCGTCGCTCTTGAGGATGATGTTGACACCCTTCTTGAGCTGCTGGGTCTTCACACCGCTGGCATCATAGATGACCACGTTGCTCTCCTCGTCCTCGGGCACCTCATCTATGGGATCGGGCACCGTAGCCTTGACGAGCGATACCTCGCTGATACGGATGGTGGTGGCAGTAGCAGTGTAGAAGGCCACGAAGTATACGTTCTTCAGGTTGAAGGTCTTGCCGTCCACCTTCTTCAGGCTGCGCAGAGGAAGAGCCACTTCTTTCTCGGTGATGGGAAGCTCTGCGTACGAACCGGTAAGGTCGGCCTTGTCGTAGATGCGCAGCGCAGCCTTCACGGTAGCGGAGGGCTTCTGTGCCATGACTACCTTCAGCGAGTCGTAGCCGGAGAAGCTGACGGGCGAACCGTATCCCCATCCTGCCAGACCGTTCTTCGCGCTCTTGTAGGCATAGAAGGATGAACTTACAGAGTAGAAGCTACCGTTGCCCTCAAGGTCGGTCTTGAAGCCTTCCCGCGTGAGGGGGAAGTTGGTCACCTTCACGTGAATAGGCATGGTGTAGGTCTCGCCGGTACCGTCTGTATAGGTAGCCACGATGTCCGTCTCACCGTTCTTCACACCCTGCACCTTGCCATTCACCACCTTGGCGATGGCTGTCTTCTCCACGGTGTAGGTGCAAGAGGTAGCAAGGTTTTCCTTACGTCCACTGACGAAGACGGCGCTGAGGTCGAGTGGATAGAATGCGTTGGGAGCCACTACCACTTCCTGGGGTGCACTGAGAATCTTTAGGGTCACGTTGTCAAGGTTGACTGTGACGTGGAAGGTCAGGCTGTACTTCTCACCGGCTGCGTCCGTGTAGGTGGCCGTGATGTCGGTCTCACCGGCTGCCAGACCCATCACTCTGCCGTGGAATACCTTGGCGATGGTGGGGTCTGCCACCTCGTAGGTGCAGGACTGTGCGATATTGTTCTGACGTCCACTCTTAAAGGTGGCGTTGATAGTGACGAACTTATCCTGTCCGGGCGATACCGTGATGGCGGGCAAGCTCGTCGTGTTGAGCTGCTTGATGGTGATGTTGTCGTTGCTGTAGCCGTTGTACTGCTGATAGTAGAAGTCACGATACCACTTGAAGCAGGCCACGCCGCTACCGTCGAAGGGATCCTTGCCGGCCTTCTCCATGGCTGACTTGAAGGCGGGGACGGGCTTCATGGGAGTCTTGATGGAAGCATCGATGTCGATGTAGCAACCCGTGGCACTGAGCGTCATGGAGATGTTGTCGTCCTTGTCTATCAGGCCCTTGTAGAGCACACCCCACTTGGAAGTGCTACCTGTAGCCCAGGTACCGAAGTTGCTCTCCACGTACTCGCCATGCTCGTTGGTATGGCCCGTACCGGGGTTCTTGGGACTCCAGTCCACCTCGGTGATGACCACAGGATTGGTCTCCACCACGGGTACCTGCTTGTGGAACTGATTGATGTACTGGTTCACGGAGGTACCGCGGTCGTACGACTCGTCGCTACCGCCATACCAGCCGGTATAGTTGTGTACGGCATAGCCCATGTTGGCATCCTGTACGGGATAGTCCTTGTAGTTCTCATAGCTGGCCTGCCATCCCTTACCGGGCACCCAGATGATACCCTCAAAACCGTTCTCGCGGATCTTGTCTACGATGGGCTGGAAGAAGTCACGCATGGCAGTCTTGGTGTCCTGACCGTTGGCATCTACCACGCCTACGGGCTCGTTGGCCAGCTCGATGCTAAGCCAGCCGGAATACTTCTTCACCTTCTCATTCTTGGTCACGGTGTCCCATACACGCATGAGGTACTGCTGATAGTAGCTGCCCACCTTGATGGTACCGGGGCATACGCCGGGAGGACGCATGATGACGTACATACCGTGTGCGTTGGCACTCTCAGCGATGGGTACGTATACGTTGGTCAGTGTGGAAGCGAGCTTCGACATGCTCTTGGCATGTACGTCGGCCTCACCGCCCACCTCCTTGCCGTCGGGGTCCATCATCTTGCCGGCATCGCTCTTGTAGTAGGTCTTGTTGCCGCAGTTCTTACAGATGCCGTAGGAAGGATTGTTCTTGATCTGTGACTCGGTGTAGAGCGTCACGTCCTTGCCACAGAAGTGGCATACCGTGCTGCTTCCGTCGAGCCATGCAGGCTCAAGGTGAAGGCGGAAGATGTTGCAGAAGGCACCGTTGAGGGTGTCGGTGGTCACGGTGAAGAGCTTGTTGAAATACTCCTTGCAACGGGTCTGACCGGCAGCGTCGTAGCTACCACCCCAGCGTCCACCGTTGAACCAAGTACTGGGTGTGTCCATAAATCCGAAGAAACGCACGGGATGACCCTGTGGGTCCACCAGCTGCTTGCCCTCGACATGAAGGTCGGGAGTCTTGCCGAACTCAAACTGAGCGCGGACGTTCATACTGAAGGCAGAAGCCAAGAGTATGAGGAGCGTAAGTAAAGTTTTGAATTTCATATATATTATATATAAATAAGGTTATCAGGTTAAGAGGTTTGGAGGCCCAACGGAAGACCGTTGGGAACGGTGGCTATTTTTTGAACCAACGGCCAACCGAGGGGATGGTGGCTGCTATTTTTAAGCCATCGATCAGGCACCTTGGGGCGGTGGCAGGGAGGCTACTTCTTGAATCCGTGGAGCTCCAGCATCTTGTCGGCCATGCGGTAGCCCATGAGACGCATACCCTCGGTGTTGAAGTGGAAGGCATCGCCCTGGCTCTGGCAGTCCTTGGAAGAGATGATGTAGCCGTTCTTCATCACCTCGGGCAGATGGCTGAGTACGTTCTCATTGAATGCCGCACAGGCACCGCCCTGGTCCTTCTGCTTCAGTTCGCCTGCCAGCAGAGGCACCTTGTCGGGATCGATGCCGAGGTCCTTGCAGAGGTCGTCGTGTATCTTCTTCAAGCGGGCACACCACTCGGGATCGTCGGGATTGCTTTCACCCTGATGTACGAGCATACCCTTGATGACACCCTTCTCCTGTGCGATCCTAGCCATGTCGAGCAGACGCTGGTAGGGGTTGCTGTCATAGTTCTTGGCGATGCCGGGCAGCCATGCACGGCTGGGGTCGGCACTCTCCTTGGCCAAATACTCTTCACAGGCATCCTTGTCCCACAGCTCAAGCTTGGCACCGGCCACAGAGACATTGATCACACCCACGCGATATTTCTCGGGCAGCACCTCTATCATCTTGCGTCCGAAGAAGTCCACGGGACCCATGTTGTTGCCCTCACGGCAGATAGGAGGAGTGGCCGTATACCACTGGCCCATCTTGCGCTCGTGGCGAGGCTGGTCTACGGCAGCCAGCATCTGGAAGCGGGGATCGTTCCAGTCCTTATCCTGCTCAGCAGGACGTGCACCGGCCTCCATGTTGCTCTGGCCGAAACAGAGATAGATAAAAAACTTCTTGTCGGGCTTGCCTGCCTGGGCTACCAGGGGCAACACCAAAAGTAGCATAGCTACGATGTTTCTCAATTTTCTCATGGTACTTTTATTTCTTTCTGCTACTCTCCCACCCCTCCTGAAGGAAAGGATGGAGCGAAGCGACTTAATTGCCTTATCACCTTGCAACCTCATGACCTTGCAACATCATGACTTTGCAAACATCACTTTATCATCACCTTTCGTGTCTTGCCATTGGAGAGGCGGATGATGTTGACGCCCTTCTGCAGGCTCTGTATGCGCATGCCGGAGAGGCTGTACATGGCACTTACCGCCGTGTGCTCGTCCTCCTGAGCGAGGATGTCCTCGATGGCTACGGTCTCCTCCGATGGAGTGAAGGTCACCTGGTCTATCTTGAAGTCCTTGCCACCGGTGTTGGTCAGCGTGAAGGTGTTCTTGCCAGCCTTCATGGGCATCTCCATGGACACGGTCTGCCAGTCGCTTCCCGCCTCGATGGCGAAGGTCTGGTTGGTCGTGTTCATCTTACCGCGGATGTTGAAGTTCTTCGTGCCGGTATACAGGTACTTCACGGTCACGGTGTACGTACCCTCAGCCTTGGTCACGGGGAAGGCCTGCAGGCTGCCTGCCGTATTGCTGCCCGTCACGACAAAGCCCATGCCGGAGTGGCCACGCAGGCTGCGGTAGCTGGAGTTGTAGGCATCGGTCACCACCTGGCTCACACTCTTGTAGTCCATGTCCTCAGCCTCTATCACGATCTCGCGCACCGTGTCAGTGGGTTGCAGAGGCAGGTCGGTGAGAGCCTGGTCGGAGAGGATGTCGGTCAGTCGGTCGGTACCCTCACCGGCACAGTTGATGGTGAGGTCCACGGGACCGTTGTGGTTGATGGTAAGCGTGTACACACCCTTCTCCTCGTCCCACTTCTCAGCAGCCGTAGCCGTAGCCTTGGCACGCTTGGTCATCACCTTCGTAGGCTTTGCCTTGACGCCGGTGATGGTGATGATGTCCTTCTTGGAAGCGGTGGAGTCGGCGCGGTAGTTGTTGAGGTAGAAGTAGAGATGGTCCTCATACTCCTTCACGAGAGCCGTGCTGAAGAGTGCGAAGTCGAGCTTCAGGCTGTCGCAGGTGTTGTACTGCATGGGTATCTCTGCATGAGAGGTCTTCAGCTTGTTGAAGTAGCTGTAGGGAGTGTAGCAGAGCAGCTCGTTGTGGTGGCGAGCCACAAACATGTCACCCTTGCTGATCTCGGGATACATAGCGTTGAAGGCATTCACCTTCGACTTCTGGGTAGACCACTTGCCCGACTTGTTGTTATATGCACTGCGCTTGATCTGGCTCGCCGTGGGTATGGTCTTAGCCAGAGAGTCATAGAGGTTGATCACGATGGGAATGGCCTGGTAGCGACCCGTCTTCTTGTAGAAGAGGAAGTTGTTGTTGGCATAGCCCGCCACGGTACCGAAACCTGACTCGTTGGACGTGCGCTCGTTGAA
This sequence comes from Bacteroidaceae bacterium, assembly GCA_045617275.1. GTDB lineage: Bacteria > Bacteroidota > Bacteroidia > Bacteroidales > Bacteroidaceae > Physcousia. The sequence continues at coordinate 4,642 of JAZLII010000024.1, read as the reverse complement.
GGGGTCGTTGTCCTGCAAGTACAGACCGTGGTACAGGTCGATGGGAGCCGCATAGGCATGTATCTTCAGGCTGGTGTTGTCGTTGGCCGCACTCACGTCGTTGATCATCACATACTTCGTACGTGCCACCACCTCCTCACGGCTGGCGATATGGATGGTACCGTCCAGCACCTTGCGGAACATGTCCACCCAGATGTTGTCAAAGTTAGGATAGGTACCCCAGTTGCGACGGGTATAGCCTGCGCTGGTGGTGGAGTTGCTGATACCGCGGAAGCACTCTGTCCAAATGAGCTCCGGTCCGTCCCACACGCAAGCACCGTTGAGACACATCTGCTCCAGCACGGGAGCTATACCGCAGGCACCGGGATAGGTACGGTTGCTTCCATACTTGTTCTTGAAGTAGTCATCACCCACGGTACCGTTCCATCCGCAGTTGTCGTAGCGCACACCGTAGTTCTTAGCCAGACCCGAAACGAAAGGACCCATGGTCACACTCTCGTTGTTGTGCCAGTTGGCCGAGGTGGTATACTTGTAGAGGAAGAGCATGGCATCGGGATACTTCTTGCAGTTGTTGAGGAAGGTCGAGTTGCGCTTCATCATACCGATGGGGTTGAGCGGATGGCTCCAGATGTTGCCACAGAAAGAGATGGTCAGGAAACCACCGTACTTATGATGCATAGGCACGAGGTCGGCAAAGAGCTTGATGCGATCCACGTCACTGCTGGAGCTCTTGTCACCCCTCTCGTTAAAGCCCCAGAACTGCTCGGCGTAGTTCCATCCGAGGAAGTTCTTGTAGTGCTGGAAGAAATACTCGTGCGTCTCCAGGGCCTTCTTGTAGTTGGCCGCATTGTCGGGGATGTGTGTATGACCACCGCTGGCAGGCTGGGTCGTAAACCACATATTGTTGGCACAGCATATCGATGCCCACGACTTGTACGTCTGTATGGCATCCTGAGGCTTCTTGTACATGTCCATTTCCACGTCGTAGGAGCACGACATGGAGAGGTTGAGTATCACGTAGGGCTTGATGTCCTTCGGGATGAGGTCGATAATCTTCTGAGGATCGGCATTGTTCCACACGTCCACATGGATCAGCCAAGCGGGATGCTGCGGATCGATGGGTCTGCGCTCTTGAGCACTTGCAGAAAGGCCGATGGCCAGGAGGAGGAGAAGTAGCAGTTTCTTCATATGTGATACTCTTTGTGGGTGATATGTTCTTGTTTGTTTCGGGTATTTCTCTTTGTGAGTTTCGGGTGCCGTTTTCACCTTTGGAAGCGCGAATATGTCTTTATCAGAATACACGCGCTTTGATTCACGTTGCAAAGATACAAATAATCTCCCATACCATTATTGCGAAATGTAACACGGATTGTCGTAATTGTAACATCAGGGACCGATAAACGGCAAATCTGCCCCTACCGAGCTCAAAATACCGGCCACACGGCACAAAAATTCCAGTAAACGGCTTAAGGCTCTTCACGACACCATACTGCCCAAACAATCAAATCACATGAATAAGCATAGACGTACGTTGCAGAATAGAGAATACGGTCCACATACCTCACGGGATATGTGGACCGTAGCTGTGCTGATGGGACCTTATGGTCTCTATAGAATGCTGGCCCTATAGCCAGGGTGTATCATGATCAGCGGACTACGTGGGTGAACTCGGGCTGTGCGCCTTCTGCCTTGCCCTGGGTGACGTAGACGTTGATGGTACCGTCATGGCTCATCACGGTGAACTCATAGTCGGTGCTGGTAGAGGTCTCGCGTACGGCTACGCTGACTGGCTTGCCGAGAGGATACTCATAGTCGTCGCAAGCCTGGCTGAAGATGGCCTTCTCCTCGTCGGTGACGGGATGGTGCTCCATGAAGGCGGGAAGTGCCTCTACGTCGCCCTTCTTGAAACCTTGCTCAATGAGGAAGCGTTCCACCTCGGGTCCTGCCGCGTCGATGCGAGCTGTACGGATACCAAAGCCTTCGATGATCTCGCTCTCGGGAAGCTGCTCCTTGAGCTTGGCAGTACTGCTCTGCAAACCACCGCTACCGAAGGTACAGAAGGTGACGATCTTCAAGCCGTCGAAGGACTGCGAACGGAGCAGACCGCCGATAGGATGGGCATAGGTATTGAACCAGACGGGATAGCCCAGGAAGATGACGTCGTAGTTGCCCACATTGGCACGAAGGGGCTTCACGGCAGGCATCTCGTTGTCTGCAAGTTCGTCCTGAGCACGCTGGATGGTCTCGTTGTATGTGCCATCGTAGGGCACCTCGCACTCTATGGCTTCAATGTCGGCACCCAACTGCTTCTGGATCTCCTCAGCCAAAGCCTGGGTGGTGCCGTTTTGCGAATAGTAGAGGACAAGTACCTTGGGCTGTGCGGGCTCTTCTGCCTGTGGAGCCTCTTCCTTCTTCTGTGAGCCACATGCCATGAGACCTAAACAGGTCATCACCAATGCAAACAATGTCTTTTTCATGTTCTTGTGATTTAAGGTTAATAGAGTATGAATAGCTGTGATTTTCAATGTCTCTCAACGCAATATATGGCGGTGGGGTGAGTGTCTTTATGGTATCTTTTCGCAAATATATACAATTTATGCATACACGCAAAACATTTTTTCACATTTTTTTACCAACCTCTACTTCTGGGCCACTTTCATGAGCGTACCCGTGGGGCACATGAAGCGGCAATAAGCGCGAGGAACGAAAAGGCTGGTAAGCAGGATGACTACGGCAAAGGCTATCACAAACCAGGGGGCTGACTGGAAGATGAAGGCTGTGAAGGGTTCGTAGTCCATCCACTCAAAGCATACTCCAGCCAGCATGAGGAGCATAAGGACAACCCAGATGGCCTGTCCCATGCGCTGGAGGAACTGAGCCAAGCGAGGACTCAGTCTGGGTTTACGCACAGGAAGCTTACCCATGAGGGACTGAGCCGACCCGAGCGGGCAGAGGTGACTGCAGTAGTGGCTCTTCTTGCCAAAGAGGGGGAAGATGAAGGCGGTGATGAGCAGGAGGAGTGGAAGGTAGCCCGTGGTGACGTCGAGCCCATGGCTGACCACACCCAGGATGAGCGAATAGCTGAGGAACGTGCCCGACCAGAGCCCGAGCACGATGACGTTGAAGATGAGTTGGGTGATGTGGTAGCGTGGATTGTTCTTGACGAACAAAGGCACTATCATGCCCACCAGGATGACGGCCAACGTGCAGATGTCCTTGCCCGAGAAAGGAAGGCTCTCTGGCTCTCTGGCATCGTGCTGGGTGGCATAGGCCACGCCGAGGCGAACATTCTCGATGAGTGCGCGGGAGGTGAAGGTGGCTCCACTCACCACGTCGACCTCCAGAGTCTCTGCCTCTTCGATGGACTTGCCTTTCCATGCGTCGAGCAGGGTCTGGGCACGCTCAAGGAAGGAGGGAGTCTCGTCATTGTCCATCACCTGGATGTCTGCGATATGGTTGTCCTTGATACTTATCTGCAAGGGTACAGGGCCTGCAAAACCTATGACATCGGTGGAGAGAGGCTTTGTGGTAACCTGCAGGGTACCATCGTCGAGGAAACAGAGCGTGTCGGTCGTGACGGGGGCCGTGTATGTGACTGAAGACTCTTGCGGGGTGGCTTCGGCAGTGAGGGGATGACCCAAAAGGGTGCCGTCGCGACGTACGGCCACGGTGCAGATGAGTATAAGGCAGGTGAGGAATAGCAGATAGGGAGGAATGCGCTTCATGAGGAGGCTTGGGGTTGAAGGGTTATGGGGGCCAACGGTTAACCTTTGGCAAGGGTGCTTTTAGAGGGGGGATTTTGGGCTCGGGACGAGGCAAGAAACGAGGGTGGACAGAGGTACTTGTGCTGGCAAGAAGCGAAGCATCGTGACACTACACCCGGAAGGTAAGGATGGTGCCGTCGCGCTGATTGCGAATGGCGGGTATCTCTTCGTCAACCAGCCCGAGCTCGTAGGTGTCAAAGCCCGTGGTGCTGTAGAGCGAATCAGTGGGAATGCCCAGCGTGAGACTGTCGTAGCGAGTGACAGGGCTGTCGGGATAGAGCGTCTGGAGCTTATCCACAGCCGACTGCAGATACTGGTCGGTCTGGGGCGTGATCTCATCGAGTGAGAATTTGCGAAACACAAGTACGTCCATAGGTGAGTGCTCAAAATTGTTTGTTTAAGTATCGCCTTGCCTTACTCCTTTCTGACGATATTGGCAAACTCATCCAGGGAAATGGATACGGGTTCGACCATATACTCGGGACGATTGTAACTCAGGAGGCGGAGCCAGTTGTGCTCGGGATCAGACTGTGGCAGGAGGAATGCCTTGTGGGCTTTCTTGCCATCGAAATAGGCAAAGTAGACACGGCTGTAGTTGCCATCGTCGCGACGACTCGCGCACATAATCCAACGACCATTGCTGGAGAAGGAAGGATAGCTCTCGGGATCTCGGGGACTGTTCATCTCCTCACTCGGAACCACCCTGAAGCTCTTCGTCTCAAGGATGCGGATATCTGCCTCGTGGTGCCAGATGTTGAAATAACCATAGTCACCCTCTGCCACAGTCACAAACTTGCCGTCGGGGCTGATACGAGGCAGGGAAACGCTTCGGCCGAGACTGTCGGCATCGTAGACCAGCTCTTCTGGACCAAACTGAC
>JAZLII010000023.1:0-2902 GCA_045617275.1 Bacteroidaceae bacterium | reverse complement strand
CTCATGTAGTATATCACAGCCATGTTGGGAGGGGGGGAGGGTATGGATAGGGGGGGGGGATTGCAAGGAGTCGGAGGAAGACGGACAAGACGGATGTTGATCACCTACTCGTTTTTGGATTTACAGTTAAAAAGGTAAGCTAAAATTTGTATCTTATTCAAAGAAATCGTATATTTGCACCGTATCTACCACTGAAAACTGTTATAACATTGAAATCAAACATGTTGCACAGATCAAATTTTTAACCATCCACCATTTATCCACCACAATTCCACCATTCATCCACCACATATCTACCATAGATCCACCATTCATCCACCACAAACCTTATTGCCTATGATCACGATTGTAAAAAGAGAGAAGAAGATACCTACCTATACGTTGATGGGTAGCGAAGAATTTGCTCGCTTGATGAAGGGCAGCTATTTTGAGTTGAACAGCCGGCATTCGGCACGCATCTGTGCAGAATACGTGAAGCGCGATGGTACGGCGCAGCTTCGCAGCTACACGAAGATGGTCATACTCAGGGTTTCCCATCTGGCCGACGAGGAGCAGATGGACCGTGTGATGGAAGAGGTGATGCAAGTACCCTACACCCACCTGGCCTGGCGCGAGAAGGAGACTGGGACGGTGGTGCTGGTCTGCCGCTATGACTGGAAGCAAGAGAATGAGCCTGCTGACGACGAGGCGCAGCGTATGTGCCTCACTAATGCTTACAAACGCCTTCACTATCTCTACTCTTGCCAGCTTCGCATGCGTATGGACACCGAGGTGCCCACTCCAGAGATGGAGTGCCAGTGCGTGCACGACGAGAACGTCTATTGCAATCCCGACAGTCAGTTGATCTACGTGGACAGCCGGAAGATGGAGATGCCGGCCTACAGGGGTGAGCCAGAGATCCGCCCTAACACGCTGCCTGGCATGAGCGACTTCGAAACGCGCATGTACCTCTACCAGACCTGCGTAAGAGACGCCACGCTGGAAGCGATCAAAAAAGCAAGCAACCGGGAGCACCAGGATGCCCTGATGCTGAACATCCTCGCAGAGAAATGCCACGACAGCGGACTGCCCATGGAGTTTGCCATCAGTCTGACACTCTGCAAGATGCGTTTCATACCCAAGGAGACTCTGGTGCGCAGCACTTTCGAGGCGGCCTATGCCGAAGAACTGCTGGGAGGCATCAACCTGGGAGTCGTGGACCGCAATGCCATACTTATCATGCGCACCGAGGCTTATCTGAAGACTTGGTACGAGATGCGCCTCAACGTGCTGAGTGGCGTGGTGCAATGGCGTGAGCGTTCTGCGTACGAGCCCGACTTCAAAGACCTCACGGAGGAGGACATGAACAGCATGACACTCCGTGCGCTGAAGGCTGGGCTGGGCAGCTGGGACAAGGATGTCCATCGTATCCTTCATAGCAATGAGATACGTCGCTACGACCCTCTGGCCGACTACATCAACGGTCTCCCTGCCTGGGATGGCAAGGACCGCGTGAACCAACTGGCACAGCGCATTCCCTCCGACTGCCCCTGCCTGGAGAAGTATCTGCATGTATGGCTGCTCTCTATGGTGGCACACTGGATGGGTGTGGACAAGGAGCACGGCAATGCCGTGGTGCCTCTGCTCATCGGCCACCAAGGCTGCGGCAAGACCACCTTTGCCAGCCAGTTGCTTCCGCCTTTGCTTCGCGCGTACTATAATGACAAGGTGGACTTCCGCACGGAGAGCGACATCATGTCGGCCCTGAGCAACTTCGCCCTCATCAACATCGACGAGTTCGATTCCCTTAAGAAGAGCCAGCAACCCACCCTCAAGTACCTGCTATCGAAAAACGATGTGAAGGTGCGCCCTGCCTATGGCAAGAGTATCGTAAAGCGTCGCCGCTATGCCTCCTTCATCGCCACGACCAATCTGGAGTACCCCTTGCGCGACAATACCGGCAGCCGACGCTTCGTCTGCATCAAAGTGCGTCCCGGGGAGAGCATCGACACTCGTACCCCCATCGACTACGAACAACTCTATGCCCAGCTCTATGCGGAGGTGCGCGAAGGCCGTCGCTACTGGTTTGACGAGGCTGAGACAGAAGCTCTACAGGAGCACAATGCCCCCTATCTCTACCTTGCGTCGCATGCGGAAATGATAGACGGTCTGCTTGCAGTGCCAAAGGAGTCGGAAGGAGAATGGATGTCGGTGGAAAGCATCATCAGCCTGATGCAGCAGGAGTATCCATACATGTCTCGCTCCAACTCCTCGGGTGTGGCCATCGGCCGTCTACTGCGCGAGAAGCAATACCCCTACAAGAAGACTTCGGCATGCGCCATGTACTTGGTGAAGAAACGGAAGTAGCTTGCTTCTATCAGCTGATAGAAGAACCTGGCATGCAGTCATCTAACCTTTGTCATGCATATCCCTACTTCTTCTATCAGTTGATAGAAGAAACGGAGCCGACAGACTTCCAGCAACTGCCTTGCCCGGCTTAGGCACACGCTAACTACGACAAAAAAACATAAATACATTTGACCACTTACTTATGGCCATACACATAGATTGGCAGCCCCTACCTCCCAAAAGTGGAGACGAGGCGACTTCGTACTTCCCCCGACTGAAAGGGAACGGAACCATAGACTTCGATACACTCTGCCAATTGGCGGCAAAGCACGGTTCGGTATTTCACCGTGGCGAACTGCAGGCTGCTTTTGATGTCTTGATGCGCGAGATGTCACGTCAGCTGGCTTCAGGCAAAGCCATCCGAATACCAGACTTCGGAACCTTGCGCTTGACCATCGAGGCCAACGGCAAGATAGAAGATGCACAACGACGCGACATGTCCTCAGTCAGAGTGAAAGGTGTCGCGTTTAGTCCAGAGGAGGCGTTCTTAGGCTCGCTCGGGCAACTTGATTTC
>JAZLII010000022.1:0-7258 GCA_045617275.1 Bacteroidaceae bacterium | reverse complement strand
CTGAAAAACGAGACTACCTTTGCCTATAGCATCGAGACAAACCCACAGATAGCCAAGAATCTTAAAGGTCACTTGATGCTGGTACTTGGAGACATCGACAACAACGTACATCCCGGCAATACACTTCGCGTGGTAGATGCCCTCATCCGTGCCGGCAAGCGCTTCGACATGCTCATGCTGCCCCAGCAACGCCATAGTTTCGGCGACATGAACGAATATTTCTACTGGCGTCTTGTAGACTACTTCTCTGAGCATCTCAAGGGATATAAGGAGACGATGATAGATATACCTGAATTGTAAACATTCTCCCTCGGACCTTGCCTTTGCCCTTGTTGGGCGAAGGCGAAGGATTGACGATCGGCGACAAGCGTGGATCTGATGTATTAGTTTGTTCGGTAGTAGTTTCTTTTATGCGACAATGTTGTAAATATTTCATACTGTTTATTCTCCTGCTATTGTGGCAAGGAGAGAGCATGTTGTGTGCGCAAGAAAACGAGGCCGAGGCTACACCGGATGGCGAGGATTGGAGTGAACTTACGAACATCGTGATGGAAAAGCCGCGAAGGGCTACTGTAAGGATAACGGGACTGAGCGACATACCCACCAAAAAGACGACGTTGGTGAAAGGCGAGATGACTGTGGAAGATGGCCTGGGCCACTGGTTTAAAAAACGCGTGTTGCTGCATTTGCACGGTGGATACTCTACCCGGTTTAATAAGCGGAGCTTCACCGTGACCTTTTGTGAGGACGACTGGCTAGGGGAGGAAACCACCACTTTGCAGATAGGCGATTGGGTGCCCCAAGATGGCTTTGTCTTCATGGCCTTTTATACCGATTTTGCCCGAGGAATAGGCGAGATAGGCTACCGCTTGTATCGCGAGATGACAGCCGATCGTGACCCTGTCTGGGAGAGGGCCGAACTGACCTCGTGGGACACCCGAGCACTCTACGTGCCGGATGGGTTTCCCTGTGAGGTATATCTCAATGGAAAGTACCACGGAGTGTACGTGTGGCAGTTGCGCAAGAACCGTCGCAACTTCAACCAAAAGAAGTTGGTGGCAGAACATGTGCATCTCGACGGCAACGTGAGCGATGCCAATATCTTCAACGGTACAGTGAAGTGGACACAGTTTGAGGTGAGAAACCCCAAAGACCTCTATGCGAAGACGGGTAAAGTGTACGATGGTGATAAGCCAGAGGAACTGATGTCCACCTCGTCGGCCTACTACAACCTTGCCGACGATGCGCCCGAGATAAAGGAATCCAAGAAGCGCTCGGCGCAAGTGAGAGACTACGTGGTGTCCATGAGCAAATATAAGAGCGAACTGACTGCGCTGGAAAGCGATGGGGCTGCCAAGGCATTGATACGCTCAGAGTTGGAAAAACGTTACGATCTGGCAAGCTTACTGGACTATAGCGTGTTTTTCCGTGTGCTGATGAATGGCGACGGTACACTGAAAAACTGGCAGTGGGTGACGTACGACGGTGTGAAGTGGTTTGTCTTCCCTTACGACTTGGACCAGACCTTTGGTGTGACGCTCTATGGCTATCCGCGTCCTGCCACACTCACCGTGAGCGATGTTCTGACAGGTCCGTTCTGGTGGGTGGATCGCTACTATCAGGAGGATGAGCGTGAGCGCTACTGTCAGCTCCGTGAAGCCGATGTACTCACGCCTGAGGCCATCAACGCCTTGGCGGAGGAGTGGGGCGAAACGGTGGGAGAAGACTGGTATGCCAGAGAGAGGGAACGTTGGCCTTTGAGTCCCTGCTATTGCCCGCCTGAGTGCAATGCTGGCTGGGAACTCTATGACGACTGGGCTCCCTATGCTAACACGCCCGACTACGACAAGCTTAAAGCTTATCCGAGAGGTGAGCTGGTGAAGTGGCAGGGACGGCTCTGGGTGACCACGGCTGCTGTGAAGGGTCTAGAGCCGGCCAAGCGAAATAGTGGGGAGGACAGTTATGAGCGCCTCACTCAGTGGGTGAAGGATCGTATCGTTTTTCTTGACAAGTGTTTCCGTCTGGCCGACTACCGCACCGGTATCGACGGAGTGGGGATGGAAGAGGGCGAGCATGCCCTACGGCGAGAGGGTGTGTACGACCTTATGGGCCGCACCATACATGGTCAGCCACGACCTGGTGTGTATGTGAAACGTGGCGTGCTCAGGATTCAGCGTTGAGCGTCGTGTGTTGGGGACGGGCGTGGAGCATCGAGGGCTGAAAATCGAGTATGGAGGGGTGTGCATAGTGCGGTTATGGAAATAAAACTTGTTTTATTTGATTTTATGGGGAAAAAGTCGTAACTTTGCGCTCTCATAAAAACGACTATCACAGTGATATCCATAGATAACTTACAAGTAGAGTTTTCAGCCAAGGCACTTTTCAATGATGTGTCATATGTGGTCAATGACCGTGATCGCATAGCACTCGTGGGTAAGAATGGTGCCGGAAAAAGTACGATGCTCAAGATCATTGCCGGTTTGCAGCAACCTACCGGAGGTACGGTGAGCATCCCACGCGACACATCAGTGGGATACCTGCCACAGGTGATGGTGCTGAGTGATGGCAAGACGGTTCGCGAGGAGACTGAGACCGCTTTTAGTCACATCCATGAGATGCAAGCCCAGATAGACCGACTCAACGAGGAGATGATGACGCGCACGGACTATGAGAGCGAGGCTTATATGGCACTTGTGGAGAAGTTTACCCACTTGAGCGAGCGTTTCCAGATGATGGGTGGACTCGACTATCAGGGCGAAATGGAACGTACGCTGCAGGGACTTGGTTTTCTGCGTGAGGACTTCGATCGCCCTACGAACGAGTTCTCCGGTGGTTGGCGCATGCGCATAGAGCTCGCCAAACTTCTCCTTCAGCACCCCGATGTGCTACTGCTCGATGAGCCCACCAACCACCTTGACATTGAGAGCATCGTGTGGCTGGAGCAGTTTCTAGCACGCAGTAGCGGAGCCGTGATGCTTGTGAGTCACGACCGTGCGTTTATCAACAATGTGACTAATCGCACGCTGGAGATAAGTTGTGGCAAGGTGTACGACTACAGGGTAAAGTACGACGAGTACCTCAATCTTCGTGCAGAACGTCGCGAACAGCAGCTTCGTGCCTACGAGAACCAACAGAAGGAGATAGCCGAGACGCAAGCTTTCATCGACCGTTTCCGCTATCAAGCCACCAAGGCCATACAGGTGCAGCAACGCATCCGACAGCTTGAGAAGATTGTGCCCATCGAGGTCGATGAGGTGGACAATAGCAGTTTGCATCTTAAGTTCGTCTGCTCTCAGCGCTCAGGTGATTACCCCGTCATATGTGATGAGGTGCGTAAGGCTTATGACCATACCGTGTTTGACCATGTCAACCTCACCATCAAACGTGGCGAGAAGGTGGCTTTCGTAGGACGCAATGGTGAAGGCAAGTCTACTTTGGTAAAATGTATCCTCGGTGAGATTCCCTTCGAGGGTGAACTGAAGGTAGGCCACAATGTTCAGGTCGGTTATTTCGCACAGAATCAGGCACAACTGCTCGATGGCGAACTGACCGTCTTCGATACCATAGATCGTGTGGCTCGTGGCGACATACGCCTGAAGATACGTGACATCCTCGGTGCCTTTATGTTTGGCGGTGAGGCTTCGGACAAGAAGGTGAAAGTGCTTTCTGGCGGAGAGCGTACACGTTTGGCTATGATCAAGTTGCTCCTCGAACCCGTCAACCTCCTCATTCTCGATGAGCCTACCAACCACCTTGATCTACGAAGCAAGGATGTGCTGAAAGCTGCCGTAAAGGACTTCGATGGAACTGTCATCGTGGTAAGCCATGACCGTGACTTCCTCGATGGTCTAGTGGATAAGGTTTATGAGTTTGGTGGAGGTAAGGTGAGGGAGTTTATCCCTCAGAGCGATGCCTCCCTCCCCAATCCTTCTCGAGGGAAGGGAGTGGATACGGAAGACTCGCTCATCAAAATGTGGCTTCGTAGCCATGAGGCTGAGCGCGGCAATATAGGTATGACTGGAAGTCCCTCGGCAGAGAAGAGCCCAGGAGCGAATACTGCAGAGGCAGTACAAGCAACCAAGACCGAAGCTCGCCTGAGTTATGAGGAACAGAAGGCACAAGCAAGACTGCAGAAAAAGCTCGAAAAGGCTGTGAAAGATGCCGAAGAGCAGGTGATGCTGCTGGAAGCCAGCGTGAAGATGCTGGAGGATAAACTTGCCACGCCCGAAGGTAGCCAGGATACCAGCCTCTATGAGAAATACGGTAGGCTAAAGGCGCAGTTGTCAGAAGCTGAAGACGTATGGGCAGAAGCACTTGAAGAATTGGAAAACAATCAAACAACTTAAATATCCAAAGATGAACAAAAAAACGATTTTGACCATCGTGGCTGGTATGGCTATGATGGCGGGGTGCAAGGAGACTGCATCCTTGAAGTCAGGCATCGACCTGGCCAATCTTGACACCACCTATAAGGTGGGTAGTGACTTCTATATGTTTGCCACGGGTGGCTGGCAGAAGGCCAATCCGCTGACCGATGAGTACAGTCGCTATGGTTCGTTTGACGTATTGGGAGAGAACAACGTGAAGCAGCTCCAGGGTATCATCGACAGCGTGGCAGCCTTGACCGACCTGAAGGAAGGAAGTGTGGAGCAGAAGATAGCTTCGCTCTACAACAGCGCCATGGACAGCGTACGTCTCAACAAGGACGGCTTGCAAGACCTTGTGGGCTTCCTCTGTGCCGATGGCTATGGCACTCCCGGACAGGCTGCTGAATGGCTGAAGAATGTATGGCCTAAGATGCAGAAGCAGGGTGTAGGTGGTATGTTCAGTGTGTACATCGGTGCCGATGAGAAGGACAGCAAGAACAATATCATCAACATCTATCAGGGTGGTTTGACCCTTGGTAACAAGGATTATTATGTCAACGAAGATTCCGCTACAGTGAAGATACGTGAGGCCTTCAAACAGTATATCGTGGACCTCTGCAAGCATGACGGTTTCTTTGAAGAGGATGCACAGAAGATTATGCAGGATGTGATGCGCATCGAGACTCGTATCGCACGTGCCAGCAAAAGCAATGTGGAACTGCGTGATCCCGAAGGCAACTATCACAAGTATAGTTATGCTCAATTGAAGAACGACTTCCCTGGCATCGACTGGGATGGCTATTTCAATAACTTTGGTGCTGCTGCGCAGGAAATCAAGGATGTTATCGTGGGCCAGCCCGAGGCTATCCATGAGGTGGAGAAGATCCTGAAGGAAGAGTCGGCAGAGACTCTGCAGAATGTCTACCTCTGGCATGCCATGAATATGTCGGCTTCTTACATCGACGATGAGGCTCGCGCCATCTCGTTTGCCTTCAATGGTACTGCTATGAGTGGTAAGACCGAGGACCGTCCCCGTTGGAAGCGCTCTGTTGCTGCCGTAGAGGAGGGTCTGGGCGAGGCTCTGGGCCAGCTCTATGTGGAACGCTACTTCCCCGCTGCTGCCAAGGAACGTATGGAGAAGCTCGTGAAGAACCTGCAGGTAGCCTTAGGTGAGCGCATCGTGGTACAGGACTGGATGAGCGACGAGACCAAGAAGGTGGCTCAGGAGAAACTCGATGCCTTCTACGTGAAGGTGGGTTATCCTAACAAGTGGAAGGACTACTCGACTCTGCAAATAGGTGACAGCTACCTGAAGAACATGTTGGCCATCAACGAGTGGCAGATACAGGACATGATCGCTACGAAGTTCAACAAGCCCGTTGACAAAGACGAGTGGCACATGACTCCCCAGACCGTCAACGCCTACTACAATCCCACTACCAACGAGATATGCTTCCCCGCCGGTATCCTGCAGCCTCCCTTCTTCGACATGGAGGCCGACGATGCCTTCAACTATGGTGCCATCGGTGTCGTCATCGGTCATGAGATGACTCACGGTTTTGATGACCAGGGTAGTAAGTTTGACAAGGAAGGTAACCTCGTGACATGGTGGAGCGAAGAAGACACCAAGCGCTTTGAAGAGCGTATTCAGGTGATGCGCGAGTTCCACGACAACATCGAGGTACTTCCAGGCTTGCATGCCAATGGTAGTTTCACCCTCGGTGAGAATATGGCTGACCACGGAGGTCTGATGGTTAGCTTCCAGGCATTTAAGAATGCCACCAAGGAGGCTCCTCTGAAGGATATTGACGGCTTCACTCCCGAACAGCGTTTCTTCCTGGCTTATGCCAATGTATGGGGTCAGAACATTCGCGAGGAAGAGATACAGAAGCGCGTGAAGGGTGATCCCCACCAGCTCGGCAAGTGGCGTGTCAATGGTCAGGTGCCCCACATCGATGCCTGGTACGAAGCCTTTGGTATTACTGAGAAAGATCCTATGTTTGTTCCCAAGAAGGACCGTGTAACCATCTGGTAAAATGCCACTAAGACTTCCCGATAAACTACCCGCGATAGATTTGTTGAAGGACGAAAACATCTTCGTCCTCAACGATTCTCGCGCCAATAGCCAGGATATCCGTCCACTGAAAATCGTGGTGCTCAACCTCATGCCACTGAAGATCACCACCGAGACCGACCTCGTGCGCATCCTCTCCAATTCGCCCTTGCAGTTGGAGATATGCCTCATGAAGGTGAAGGCCCACACGAGCAAAAATACGCCCGTGGAGCATATGAAGGCCTTCTACCGCGACTTTGAGACGATGCGCGATGAGAAGTTCGACGGTATGATCATCACCGGCGCTCCCGTGGAGCACTTGGAATATGAGGAGGTGAACTACTGGGACGAGATCAGCGAGATATTCTCATGGGCTCGCACCCACGTCACCAGTACTCTTTATATCTGTTGGGCTGCACAGGCTGGTCTTTATTACCACTATGGGGTGCCCAAGTACCCGTTGCCCGAGAAGATGTTCGGCATCTTCCCTCAAAGGCCTCTGTGTCCCAAGTTGCCCATCTTCCGTGGATTTGACGACTTTTTCAACATGCCCCACAGCCGCCACACCGAGTTGCGTCGTGAGGACATCCTGAAGGTACCCGAACTCACCCTCATAGCTGAGAGTGACCAGAGTGGCGTGGGTATTGTCATGGCTAGAGGAGGACGTGAGTTCTTCATCACTGGTCACAGCGAATACTCTCCCAATACACTGGACACAGAGTACAAACGCGACCTCGGTAAGGGCTTGCCCATCCACAAGCCTTTCAACTACTACAAGGACGATGATCCCTCGCAACCTCCTTTGGTGACTTGGCGCGGACATGGCAACCTGCTCTTC
>JAZLII010000021.1:0-14391 GCA_045617275.1 Bacteroidaceae bacterium | reverse complement strand
TACTCGATTATTCGAAATATCGATCATTCGAAAAAAATCGAAAAACAACGATTAACCCCCAAAACGCATCAACCCACTATCATGGCATTCCCCATAGAGAAATTCAAAGACATACGCACGCCATTCTACTACTACGACATGGCGCTGCTCGATGAGACACTCCAGGAGATCAAGAAATACTTGAAACCCAACTACCACATGCACTATGCCGTAAAGGCTTGTACCAATGCCGACGTGCTTAAGCATATCGCCGGTGCAGGCTTTGGCTGCGACTGTGTGAGCGGAGGTGAGATAGAGGCTTGTCTCGTTGCCGGCATCCAGGCCAAGGACATCGTCTTCGCCGGTGTAGGCAAGAGCGACTGGGAGATCGAGCTCGGTCTGAAGGAAGGTATCGGATTCTTCAACGTGGAGAGCATCCCCGAACTGGAAGTCATCAACGAGATGGCCAAGGAGAGAGGCACCGTGGCTCACGTGAGCTTCCGCATCAATCCCAATGTGGGTGCACATACCCATGCCAACATCACCACCGGTCTGGCCGAGAACAAGTTTGGCATCGACATGGTCGACATGGTCGACGTCATCCGCATGGCTCAGCAGATGAGCAACATTGAGTTTATGGGCCTGCACTTCCACATCGGAAGCCAGCTGCTCGTGATGGACGACTTCATCGCACTCTGCCATCGTATCAACGAACTGCAAGAGAAGCTCGAGGCAGAAGGCATCCTGGTGGCCAACATCAACGTGGGTGGCGGTCTGGGCATCGACTATCAAGATCCTGATGCACATCCTGTCCCCAACTTCAAGGCATACTTCGAGGCATTCAACGACAACCTCCAACTGCGTGAAGGTCAGCACCTTCACTTCGAGTTGGGCCGCGCCGTTGTGGGTCAGTGTGGCAGTCTCATCAGCAAGGTGCTCTTCGTCAAGAAGAATGCCATCAAGCAGTTTGCCATCGTAGATGCCGGCATGACCGACCTCATCCGTCCTGCCCTGTACGATGCCTTCCACCTGGTACAAAACATCACCTCGCCCACCAACGAGCCTGAGAAGTACGACGTGGTAGGTCCCATCTGTGAGTCGAGCGACGTATTTGTCAAAGACCACACCATGCCCGCCGTGAAGCGCGGCGACCTGGTGGCTTTCCGCTCAGCAGGTGCCTACGGTGAGATCATGGCTTCGCAGTACAACTGCCGCCGTCTGCCTCAAGGCATCTCTTCGGAGAAACTATAAAATTGGCTTTATCGGTGGGAACAAATAGAACCCACTATAATACAGTGAATGAATCAGATAGCAACTGAATCTCTCATCCTCTACGGCATAGCTCTGAGCACCGTCATCGTATGGTTGCTGGCTTTGCTTTCAAGCGTCTCTATGAGGCGCTTGGGGCGTCTTGTAGGCCAAGCTCGCCAGCTGCCTCTCAAAAACGAAGCACTCCCTCCCATCAGCATCATCGTGACAGCACACAATCAGGTGGGTCAGCTCCAGCGCAACCTGTCCCTGATGTTGGAGCAGTACTATCCCAACTTTGAGGTGATAGTCGTAGACATGGACTCCAAGGACGGTACGAAAGACCTGCTTGAGAAACTCGAGGAAGAGCACCACAACCTGCGCCACACCTTCACCCCTCCCACCAGCCGCGACATCAGTCTCACCCGTCTGGCCATCACACTGGGCATGAAGGCGGCCACCCACGACTGGGTACTCATCACACAGGCCGACTGCGCGCCCATCTCCCACTCCTGGTTACGACACATGGCCAACTCGCTCTGCCATCATCGTTCGGCAGAGATCGTGCTGGGCTATACGCGCTACAAGAATCCTCAGTTCGGCAAGCGCAGGATGCAGCACTTCCATCTCTGGCAGCAGATGCAGGCACTACCCTATGCCTTGAAGCATGGGGCATATCGCACGGGTGGAGAAAACTTCCTCTACAACCGCCAGCTCTTCATGCAGCACCAGGGATTTGCCTCCAGCGCCACATTGCTCACCGGTGCCACCGACATCTTGGTCAATCGCAACAGTACCAAGCACAATACGACCATCTGTGTACACTCAGAAGCCGTACTGGAGCGTGAGATGCCGCAAGAGAAGCGCATGTGGCAGCAAGAGCGCCTCTTCTTCCAAGAGACACGCACGCACTTCCGCCACCGTTTCCTCTATCGCCTGTGCTATGCCTATCGAGTGGCCATGCACGCCCTCAACCAACTGATGCTCCTGCTCTCCATGGCTCTGGGAGTCTATCTGGCGCAGGACAACTCGCTATGGTACCTGCTCACGGGCGCAGCCTTCTTGCTGGGTCTTACACTCTTCCTCGTGCAAGGCAGTTCCTACAACTATACGGCGCATATCATCGAGGACCGCAGGCAGAACTACTTCCGCACGGCCTGGTACATCAGCCTTACCCCACTTTGGGACATCAGCGCCTGGCTAAGGCATAAGTTCACGAGCAGCAAGCAGTTCCGCAAGAAGTACATATAGTGCTTGCAAACACACACATCCCTCACACATCCCCTCACACATGGAAAGTCTTTCTATACTTGACTGGGTAAGTCAAAACGTCAACCAATACTGGGTCATCCTGATGCTGATGGCCGTAGAGAGCAGTTTCATCCCCTTCCCCAGCGAAGTGGTCATGATACCTGCCGCTTATCTCACCATCGCCACCAGCGGAGCCTACTTCGCCCTAGAGCCCAACATGCCACAGAGCGACCTGAGCATCTGGCTCATCATACTCGCGGGCACAGTGGGAGCCATCCTCGGAGCATGGATCAACTACGGTTTGTCCATCTGGCTGGGCCGCCCCATCATCTACAAGTTTGCCAACAGTCGCATCGGACACATGTGCCACATCAATCAGGAGAAGGTGGAGAAGGCAGAGCAGTACTTTGTGGACCACGGAGCCGTAGGAACGCTCTTTGGCCGACTGGTACCCGTGGTACGCCAGCTCATCTCCATACCTGCCGGACTGGCCAAGATGAACTTCCTGAAATTCACCATCTACACGGCCCTCGGTGCGCTCATCTGGAATAGCATCCTGGCAAGCATCGGCTATGGCATCGCCACGCAAGTGCCCTACAGCGGTCTCAACCAGGCCATTGAGGAAAACACTGCCATACTGAAGGTGGCCATGATAGCCCTGGGTGTCGCCGTTGTAGCCTATCTTATCTACCAAGGTCGCAAGCAAAAGTAACCCCCAAAAGCCACCGTTCCCGGCGCTTTTCAACCGCCCCCCAAAAAAAGAAGCCACCGTTCCCGGCGATTTTGTCGCAGGGTCCCACCCCCAAAGCCACCGTTCCCGGCGATTTTTCGCCGGGTCCATAACCTCCCAACTTCGGCACGATGAATCAAAAGCAAAGCTTGGCAAAGGTAAGCCAAAAACTTCTCAGTACCAAGGCGCAGCTCTCACGCCCGAAAGAGCACTGGACCAAGACGGCCAACTATCTCTCAGAGAAAAGGGAGCACCTCCTTAAGAAGAGGCGCTCACACAAGCAGATGCGAAGGCTACGCAAGCAAGTAAGAAAGGCTCGTGGCTATCACCACTGGTACGGCCACAACCATCTCCTACCCCTCTTGCGCCACCTCCTCCCCCTGCTGTGCACATGCTTCCTTCACCACGCCATGCTGCTTGGAAGCCTGTGCCTGCTGCTTGGCTATGGAGCAAAGGGCCATGCCCAGACGCTCGGTGCGATATCCCTCGAAGACACTTGTATCGACAGCATCCCCGTGGGTAGCCTCAGAGCAGAGGTGGATGCGCTGGCTTTTTTTCATGACAACGAGTACAGTTCGCAGCTCGTCACCGGCTACTCTCTGCCTGGTGTACGTATCACTCCTCACCTGGCCTTCAACCCCATACGGCAGATCAACATCGAAGCAGGAGCCTCTCTGCTCATTTTCAATGGTGCCAACAAGTATCCCTGCTACGCCTACCACGACATAGGCACGTGGAAAGGCACACAGTATCAGCGCGGTGCACACGCCCTGCCATGGGTGAGGCTGCAAGCTTCCTTCAAGCACATGGACCTCGTCCTGGGCAACATCTACGGTGGAAGCCACCACGGCCTTTCGGCTCCACTCTACAATGCAGAGCAGAACATGAGCGCCGACCCTGAGATGGGTGTGCAGATACTGGCTCACCGGAAGCATCTCAAGTCCGACACCTGGCTCAGCTGGCAAAGCTACATCTTCGAGACAGACAGCCACCAGGAGGCTTTCACCGTGGGTGAGCACATGCGCATCTTATGGGGAAAGACGGATGCTGCCTGGCAATGGTTCACACCCTTGCAAGTCACCATACAGCATCGCGGAGGGGAGCAAGACACCACGCAGATGGGTGTGCAGACTCTCAGCAATGCGGCTTTGGGTCTGGGCGTAGAGAGCCATCGTCTCCGTCTGAAATCCATCGACCGCGTGTCGGCACAGGTCAACGCCTTGGTAAGCTATCAGCAAAAAGGTGGCTTCTGGCCATTCACCACCGGTGCCGCCCTGCATGCAGGAGCGGAGATAGATCTACTGGGCCACCTGCACATCGCAACCGACCTCTTGCATGCCCCCAAGCAGTTTGCCACCCTCTATGGCAACTCACTTTTCAGCACCATGAGCATGAAGCGTCCCGGACTGACCTACCACGGCACAAGCGTGGTACGTCTGGCAGCAGGGTATCAGTACACCTTTGGCAAAGCCTATACGCTCGGAGCAGAGGCCGAACTGTTCCACGAGCACGCTGCCGCCTATAAGCAGCAACCTCAGTTGGCAGAGACCAACTTCTCATTTGGAGTGTACTTCCACGTGGCTCCCAGTTTCCTCATCAAGAAGTTCTAAGCACAGCCCGTCATAGGCAAGATGGATGCCGGCAGGCAGCGCGGCATCGGTCTCTGCATGCAGTCCGGCATCGTGGCACATGTGTGTGAGATAGGTCTCAGGAGCTCCCACCTTACGGGCAAACTCGATGGCTTCTTCTATACTCTGGTGCGTGCGATGTGGCTTAAATCGCAATGCATTGACTATCAAAAGTTTTACTCCCCTCAAAAGTTCCCACTCTTCCTCCGGGATAGTCTTCATGTCGGTGATGAATGCCATGTCGCCCAGTCGATAGCCCAGGATGGGCAGGTCTCCGTGCATCACCTTGAGAGCGGTGACGGGGATGTCACCTATCAGGAAGTGATCGTGCGGGGCTATCCTCTTCAGTTCCAACTGTGGCACACCGGGATAGACATTTCTCACAAGACAGTAGGGCAAGCGTTGCTCCAGATGGGTTGCCGCATAGTCATCGGCATAGAGCGTGAGCTTCTGGCGATAACTGAAAGGTCGCAAGTCGTCGATGCCACCCACATGGTCGTAGTGCTCATGCGTGATGAGGCATCCGTCGATGTCTCTCGCCATCCCTATGCTCAGCATCTGCTGGCGAAAGTCGGGCCCGCAGTCTATCAGCACACAAGTACTGTCGGTCTCCACCAGGGCCGTGGTGCGCAGACGCTTGTCACGAGGATCGGCACTCTTGCACACCTTGCACTGACATCCCATCACGGGGATGCCATGACTCGTTCCGGTACCAAGCAACGTTATTTTCATAGGCTCATCCTGCTACGGAGAATAAATGTTTATGTTTCGATCCAGTTTCGATCCAGTCCCGATTCAGTTTCCCTTATTCAACTTAACGAACCGATGAAATTGACCTCAGGGTGTATGTCTATGCCAAACTGGCTGCGTACATCCTTGCGTATCTGCTCACACAGCGCCACGATGTCTGCCCCTCGTGCTCCACCCAGATTGACCAGTACCAGTGCCTGGCGCTCATACACACCGGCCCGTCCGAGGCTACGTCCCTTCCAGCCGGCTTTCTCTATAAGCCAGCCTGCGGGTATCTTCACATGCCCGGCATCCACCTCGTAGTGGGGCATCTCGGGATAGACTTCATGCAGTTTGTCATAGACCTCACGCTCCACGATGGGATTCATGAAGAAACTGCCTGCATTGCCGAGCACCTTGGGATCGGGCAGCTTGCCTTCTCTCGTACGTATGATGACGTCTCGAAGCTTCTGTGCATCCAGGCTCTCCACGGCTATGCCTTCCAGTTCCAGTGCACGTCTTAGACCTCCATAGGAGAGCTGTGGCGTAAAGGTCTTGCTCAGACGGAAATCCACATGTGTCACTGCATATTGGCCCCTGTACTGTTCGCTCTTCAGGAGACTATAGCGGTAGGCATACTGCATCTCCTCCACCGTCTTGCAAGATGGGGCAAGGTCATAGAGGTCGAAGAGCCACACTCGTTCTATGAAGTCCTTGGCCTCTGCTCCGTAGGCGCCGATGTTTTGCACAGCAGAAGCTCCCACCTCACCGGGGATGAGCGAGAGGTTCTCCAGTCCGTACCAGCCACGCTCCAGAGTCTGGCCCACCAAGTCGTCCCACACCATACCGGCACCGACTCGCACCACCACTTGCTCTGAGGTCTCTCCCACCACCTCTATGCCTTGTATGGCGCTGTGCAGCACCAGGCCTTCATAGTCGTGCAGGAAGAGCAGATTGCTTCCCCCTCCGATATGCAGCACGGGTAGCTTCTCACCCTTCCGAGGCTCTATGCCTTCCTGCTGATAGTAGGCCGTGAGCTCTTCCTTGAGCTGTTCCACCGAGGTATACTCAGTATAGTAGCGAGTATAGGCTGCGATACCAAATGTATTGTGTGCTAAGAGCGAATAGTTATTCTTCATATCTTACTAATTTCCAGTCGTTGTCCTCCCGCTCAAATGTAAGTATCTCCATCATGCTTGAGGCCACGCCACACATGACAAACTTCACACTGTGGGGCATCTCTGCTTCCTCTCCCATACATAGGAGCAGGAGGCTCTGCTGAGGCAGTTCAGGGGAGAACACGTCCCACTGGCCGGAGTCTATGTTGCCGTCCACCGTCTCCATCTCGTCCTCGGTAGAGGGAAGGGAGACGAATATCTCGGGTGAAAGGTGCTCTGTGCGGTACACGCTATCGTTGGCAAACTTGGAGTAGAAGTGCACAAAGGCATCGTGATAGCTGGTCTCCTGTCTTATACCAGTGAAGTACCAGTCTTCCTCCTGCCGGTCGAAGGCATAGGTACGGCTATGCCCGCTGGCGAGATCCACCTGCCTTATCTCTGCATGCAGGGCATCGCAGTTGAGGTAGTCGTAGGGGTCTTGCTCGGGGCTGAGGAGCATCACGATGTAGTCGTAGCCCGCAAACTGAAAGGCTGCAGATACGGAGCGGCCGTTTTTCAGCGTTTCCGTCACCTCGCCCGACTCATCGAGCACCTGCACAGGATACTTCACACGCTGCAGCTGAAACGAGCGTCGATTGAGGAAGGTATAGAAAAAGTCGAGGAAACTCTCATCTACGGCCTCTGTCAGAGGAGTGTCGTCCGTGTCGTAGACCAATGTGTCGAGGTATGCCTCATCCATATCGTCCTCCATGGGCGACAGGGTATCTGCCTCGGCACGGTCGACGGCCTTCTTGCCACCACACGACGTCAGGCAAAGCACCATCAGCATCCAGGTGGCAGCGTGCGAAAACTGCTTCGATAATACGTTGAAAACGTTTAGGGACATCCTCTACCTATTAAAAATTATACAAAAGTACACTTTTATTTCCATATAGCGCTCGTTTTTCGCTAAGAATTCATTACCTTTGCATACAATTTGAAACAAGAATGTTAAAACACCGCTGAAATGGTAGAAAAGATAAAAGAACTACTTGAAGAAATCGGCCAGCTGCAAGCTTCCAATGCTGAAGAGGCAGAGGCCCTGCGCATCAAGTATCTCAGCAAGAAGGGCAGCATCAATGCCCTCATGAATGACTTCCGCAACGTCCCCGCCGAGATGAAGAAGGAAGTGGGTATGAAGCTCAACGAGCTGAAGAATGCCGCACAGGAGAAGATCAATGCACTCAAAGAGGCTGCACAGACCCAGCAGGTGGCTGGCGACGACGTGGACCTCACCCGCACTCCCTATCCCGTGCCTCTGGGTACCCGCCATCCACTCACCATCGTGAAAAACGAGATCGTAGACATCTTCTCTCGTCTGGGCTTCACCTTGGCTGAAGGACCTGAGGTAGAGGACGACTGGCACGTATACAGCAGTATGAACTTTGCCGACGATCATCCAGCACGCGACATGCAGGACACCTTCTTCGTAGAGGCACATCCCGCAGTAGTGCTCCGCTCACACACTTCCAGCGTGCAGGCCCGCGTGATGGAGACCACACAGCCTCCCATCCGTGTCATCTGCCCCGGACGCGTCTATCGCAACGAGGCCATCTCTGCCCGTGCACACTGCTTCTTCCACCAGGTGGAGGGTCTCTACATCGACAAGAATGTCTCCTTCACCGACCTCAAGCAGGTGCTCTTGCTCTTTGCTCAGGAGATGTTTGGTCCCGACACACAGATCCGTCTCCGTCCCAGCTACTTCCCCTTCACAGAGCCCAGTGCCGAGATGGACATCTCTTGCCACCTCTGTGGCGGTAAGGGTTGCTCCTTCTGCAAGCACACCGGTTGGGTGGAGATCTTGGGTTGCGGCATGGTAGACCCTGCTGTACTGGAGGCCAACGGCATCGACAGCAAGGAGTACACCGGCTACGCCTTCGGTATGGGCGTGGAGCGCATCACCAACCTCAAGTATCAGGTGAAGGACCTCCGCATGTTCTCCGAGAACGACAAGCGCTTCCTCCAGGAGTTCACCGCTGCCAATTAGTTCGCTCCGTCTCATTACTGATTATTACCCTTACACAGGAGACGGTTAGAATTAGTAAGTAAAAGCTGGATTTTTTCAATAATTTGAAAGAAATCCACCGCTTTTGATTGACATATATCAATTAAAGAGCACTTTCTCACAGAAGAGAGTGCTTTTTTTATGTGCTATTTCCAAAACTTATTACCTTTGTAGTGTCAATAATAAAAAGACCATGCAACTTCACTCAGATAAGCCGAGAGGTTTAGAGGTTGAAAGGAAAGAGATTGGTAAAAACAAGGTAAAAGATATAACGTAAGGTTTCGGTGAAAGACCTGCCGAAAATAGTTTAGGTAAAAGATTGAATCTTAGAATAAAAACATAAAGTAAGGTTTAGGTAAAAGATTGTTCATTTTAAGGATAACCTACAGAGCAGATCAACAGGTAGGAGTCATAAGGTAAGATTGTTAGAAAATGGGAAGTAAGTGCCGTCCGGCATCTACTTCCCATTTTTCTTTCGCTCCCATCATTTTCAATTTTCAATTAGAACGGCAGTCCCACGGCAAAGTGGAAAGTGAAATCTCTGCCGAAGTTGGGATGGATGATGGGATAGTGGCGACGCGCATCGGTATAGGTGGGATTGATAGCCTTCATACCGCCATCCAGACGAAGTATGAAATAGTCAAAGTTGAGACGCAGACCGATACCGTAGGCCACTGCTATCTGCCTCCAGAAGGTGTCGAAGTGGAACTGTCCCCCGGGCTGATCCTCATAGTTGCGCAGTGTCCATATGTTGCCCGCATCGGCAAAGACGGCACCATCCATCTTCCAGAAAAGATGGGTGCGGTACTCCAGATTCATGTCGAGCTTCATGTCGCCGGTCTGATTGATGAAGTCGATGCGTCCGTCGTTGCCCTTAAACGAACCGGGACCCAGCTCTCTCACGCTCCATCCTCTCACACTGTTGGCACCGCCACTGAAGTAGCGTTTCTCGTAAGGCAAGATGCTGCTGTTGCCATAAGGCACGGCCACGCCCAGACCGAAGTGCAAGGCAAAGGAGTTGCGATCGTTCACACGGAAACTCTTCGCATAGTCGAAGTCCACCTTGGCATACTCCGCATAGGCTATGTTGAAGATCTTGTAGTGTCCCTCTTCGTCTCTCTGGGCACCCATCGTGGAGAAGCCACGCAGCAGATTGCCCGCCGTCTCCACATTGAAGCGTATGCTGTAGGCATTGGTGCCGTAGTTGCTGTTGCTCAAGCCGTTGCCTCGTGAAGAGTAACTGAAGTTGTAGCCCCACTTCATGATGAAGAGGTTCTCGTAGTTGTAGCGAAGTATGGCGTTTCTCGACGTAGGGTCGTCCAGATAGTCGCGTCGGAAGGTCTCGCTGATCCAAGGCATAAATACATAGTTCAGGTCGAGCAGGTCCACACGGTGACGCATGCGGCTGTTGCGACCGGTCCATCGGTAGCGCCAGGCCGAGGTCACCACCCTTCGGTGAAACTCCGGACGGTCCTGGCTGTCGTAGAGTATGCTCAGCTCGCTCGTAGCCTTTGCGCTGCGTCGGAAGTCCTTGCTCACGAAGGGCAGCATGAAGTCGGGGAAGCGCAAGGAAGCCTCTGCGCTGTACTCTATGTAGTTCTGGTCGTCGTAGCCGTCGAGTCCCTTGATGGCCTCAAAAGCACCGCGAAGCTTCAGGCTCAGCACCTCGCTGCCTCGGAAGAGGTTGCGGTTGCTATAGGTGAAGGAGGCAGCTGCACCGAGGTCACCGGCAGAGTTGGTTCCTTCGAGTTCAGCGCTCAGCGAGTTGGGCTTGTTGGTGGCTATGCTCACTGTAGAGTTGAGCACGAGAGAGTCCTTCTCGTCGGGTCGGAAATTGATGTTCGTGGCCAGTATGGCATCCAGTCCACCCAGGGCGGCATAGGTATTCTGCACGGCCTGTTCGCTGTAGAGATGGCCCTCACCGATGTGGTTGGCACGCTCCAGCACGGAGGCTCTCAGAGGTATCTCGTCGTTGTTGAAGAGGTACTGCACATAGCCGAAGCGGTACTGCTGATGGGGGCGTGGTGTCGTGTTGGTGGAAGTGCGGAAGGGGTCGAGTATCAGCGATATGGTGCCGCTATGGTCTCGTTGCAGGGTGTCAGCCTCGTAGCGGAGAAACTCGGGGTTGAACTGGTAAAATCCATTGTTTTGCAGCAGCGTGTTGATGCGCGAGCGCTCTGCATCCAGCACGTTGAGGTCGAAGTCCATCCCCCGGTGGAGCAGCGTCTCATCCTCGTGTGCAGCCAGCACGCTGGCAGTCAGAGAGTCGTGATAGATGCGGCGTATGTCTTCCACATGGTATCGAGTGCCTGGGTGCACCTGATAGTGCATCATCACTTTGCGCTTGCGATGGCGAGGCTGCAGTTCCACGTCGGCATCTAGATAGCCCAGTCCCCTCACGGCAGCCTGTATGTCTGCGCGGCACTGCTCAGCCTGCTCCATGTCGGCTATCACGGGCTGTTCGCCTATGCGCCACATGAAGCGATTCCAGTGCTTCGTGCTGTCCGTGCCGCTCAGCATGTAAGGCAGCATGGGCACACGCCAGAGGTTGAACCACCGGCCATTGGGATGCTGCCGTACATACAGTTCCAGAGGCCCCGTCTTCAGGGCGCTGCTGTCGCTCTGTATGCTCACCTTGTCCAGCAGATACTCACCCTCTGGCACAAAGCGCGACACGGAGCACGAAGCCAGCAGAAGGCCGGCTAAGCACACCATCCACAGTATTTTATGGTACCTCATAGCATTCACATGGCAAAGATAATTGTTTTTTGCCAAAAAAGACGTATCTTTGTGCAGAAAAAGATATCCGATCCAAAATTCTTCCCTTTTAATTCATAATTCCTAAGGGGCATACTTCATTTTCAACTTTCAATTTATAATTCGTAATTTATAATTTGTAATTCGTAACTTGTAATTTATAATTCATTATACCTCATGGTCAGCAAGAACAGACAGAAACTTATACACCTTCTGGAGCGCAAGAAGGGCCGTACAGAGCACGGGCTCTTCGTGGCCGAAGGACCCAAGTTGGTGGGTGAACTGCTCGCAGCAGGCTGGCAGCCAGACTATGTGGCGGCTACCCCTGCGTGGTGGGAAGGAGCGGGCAAGGCTATGATGGGGTCTCAGACTGTGGGGTCGTCTCAGGCCAGTCGAGATGTGGTAAGCGACGACGAACTGCAGCGATGCAGCCTGCTCAAGACTCCCCAGCAGGTGCTGGCCCTCTTCCCCATCCCGCAGCATGAGGCCTCTCTGCCCGAGATAGCCTCGAAGGAGCTTTGTCTGGTCCTCGACGGCGTGCAAGATCCGGGCAACCTCGGCACCATCGTTCGTCTGGCTGACTGGTTTGGCATCCACCACGTCTTCTGCTCCCCCACCACGGCCGACATCTATTCGCCCAAGGCCATACAGGCCACCATGGGAGCCATCGCCCGCGTGCACGTAAATTATATATCACTTGTAGAGGCACTCTCCCGCTGTCAGGCCCCCATCTATGGCACGCACCTCGATGGAGAAAATCTATATGAGAAAAGGCTCACTTCCCATGGAGCCATCATCATGGGCAATGAAGGCAACGGTATCTCTCCGGAGGTAGGAGCCTTGGTCAATGAGCGCCTCTTCATACCACCCTTCCCTGCCGACCGTACCAGGGTGGAGAGCCTCAATGTAGCCATTGCCACTGCCATTGTCTGTGCCGAGTTCAGACGAACGGTGAGTGTGAATCGGTAAGTGTGAATCGCTGAACGTGGAGCGGTGATGGTCGCTCTCGATCGGCCGAAGGTCAACACATAACAAACAAGGGCTAAGCCGTGAAGCTTAGCCCTTTGCGTATATATTGAATGACGGGACGACCGACCATTCTATCATTCTTTCACCTTCCCATTCCGTCAAGGCGTTCACCTTCCATTCCGTCAAGGCGACCACCTTCCATTCCGTCAAGCGATCACCATCTCTTCTATCATCTTCTTACTCTTCCATGCTCAGTCCTGCCATGTCCTCGTCGTCTTCCTTGACTTCGGCTTCTGGCGCGTATGAGCTGTAGTAGGTCTCGTCGTTCTCGCTGTCCTCGTCGCCCTCCTCTGCCATGGGATCGTCTGGCAGTTCCTCGTCACTTTCTATCAGATTGCCATCTTCATCGTACTGATTTTCAGCAAAGTGAAGTTTCTCGACGGGTTCCTTCTTCTTGGCAAAGATGGCCTCGGTCCAGTTGCCCTTGGCTATCTCTAGCACATCAAATCCTGCATTGACCTTGCGGTCATAGGTACCTCCTGCCACCTTGAGTCGGCTATCGGGCAGACAGGTGGTGCTGACGTCGAAACCCACCTCTATGATGTCCTTGATGCTCAGGGGTATGGAGTCCCATCCGCCTCCGAAGTTGCGGTCTATGAGGTCGAGGAGTGTAGCGGCGCTGATGTGGCGTATATTCTCATAAGTGAGATCAGTGAGTCGCTTGATGGTCTTGGGGCGAATGGCCACGAAGCGTCGACCATCCACATGAGAGAAGGTGCTCCACTCTCCATTCTCATACTTCTTGCGATCGCGCTCATCGGCAGCATTGTAGTGCACCACTTCAAAGCAGAGGCGCATCACATTGAGCAACTTGTCCTCGCTGCTCACAAATCCCTCCTCAGCCTTGTCCTGTTCCCAAAGACTTGCCAGAAAATTTCCCTCACACTCCCAAATATTATTGGAGTTGATATCCAGGATCGACTCCAATTTTGCATCATTCTTCTTTCCCATTTAGTGTAGAATATTTCAAATTTGGTGCGAAGATACGAATATGCAAGTTAAAAAACAAATTATTCACAGAAAAACCTTACCTTTGCACTACGAAAAACGAACGCTGGCATCACAAAACCCTCATCATGACAACCGTTTACCCTTGCGCAAAGATCAACCTCGGCCTCTACGTCGTAGAGCGCCGTCCCGATGACTATCACAATCTCCAGACCGTCTTCTACCCCATCCCCCTCTGCGACCGTCTCTCCGT
Source organism: Bacteroidaceae bacterium (assembly GCA_045617275.1). Taxonomy (GTDB): domain Bacteria; phylum Bacteroidota; class Bacteroidia; order Bacteroidales; family Bacteroidaceae; genus Physcousia. The sequence continues at coordinate 677 of JAZLII010000021.1, read as the reverse complement.
GGAGCTCGCCTCCGGCAGTGAGGACATCATGCACATCAGCGGCATACCTCTCGAGGGAGAGGTGCAGGACAATCTCGTGATGCGTGCCGTACGCCTCCTCCGCGAGGAGTTTGCCATCCCCCCTCTGCACATCGACTTGCAGAAGAATATACCCTCCGGTGCCGGATTGGGTGGCGGCTCGAGCGACGCGGCCTTCATGATGCGCCTGCTCAACGACATGTTCTCCCTCGGCCTCAGTCCTGAGGACATGGAGCGCCGTGTGAGCCGCCTCGGTGCCGACTGCGCCTTCTTCATCCAGTGCCGTCCCACCATGGCCGAAGGCATCGGCGACATATTCTCCCCCATCCGCCTCTCCCTCGAAGGCAAGTACCTCGTGCTCGTCAAGCCCGACGACTTCGTGAGCACCAAGGAAGCCTACAGCATGGTACGTCCGGCCCAGCCCAGCCATGCCCTGCGTCCCACCGTGGAGGGCGACATCGCCTGCTGGAAGCAGTGCCTCCACAACGACTTCGAGACGAGTGTCCTACCGCTCCACCCCACCATATTAAATATAAAGGACGAGCTCTATCGCCAGGGCGCCCTCTATGCAGTGATGAGCGGTAGCGGCAGCAGTGTCTTCGGCATCTTCGACCATCCCCTCCCCCAAGCTGCCGACCTCTTTGCACCACATTTCGTAT
>JAZLII010000020.1:0-4318 GCA_045617275.1 Bacteroidaceae bacterium | reverse complement strand
ACGCCCACCAGACGGGTCATAAGATATCCGACTTTGTCTACTCTGCCGACACCAAGACGCAGGTGCTCAGGTCCGGAGCCAGTCTGGGACGTGCCGACGGATGGTATGTCACCGTGGGCGTCCCCTGCACGCCTTGGCTGAAGGTGTATGCCAAGTACGATGCTTATCGCGACAATGCCAGCAACAGCTCCCTGTCGAGCATCTATTCCCTTTGTCCCAACTTTCAGTTGCACAAGAACCTACAGTTCCAGTTGCAGTACAACTACGTCTGCAGCAAGCTCGACGCAGACCGCCGTCACAACGAACTCTGGGGTGAGGTGTACTTCCGCTTCTAAGCGGTCGGTCTAAGGTACACAGGAAAGACAGGGAACAAATTTGATGTAAAAAAGGTGCAGTCAGACCTGCACCGCACAGGATGCCTATGAATACGTATTACAAGACAGACCAGATGAGCGGACTCATCAGCGATGACTACCGCATGTTGCAGATACTCTCACGCTTTGGTATCTGCCTGGGTTTTGGTGACCAGAGCGTAGAGGCGGCTTGCAAGGCGTCGGGGGTGGACTGCCGCACGTTCCTTGCTGTGGTCAACTATGTGAAGAATGCCGGGCATGCCCACATCAACGAGTTGAAGGACCAGGTCAACCTGCCCGATATGCTTACCTATCTGAAAAACTCGCATGCCTACTTCGTGGACTTCCGTCTGCCGGCCATCCGTCGCAAGCTGATAGCCTCCATCGACTGTGCCACCAGCAATCAGATAGCCTTTCTCATCCTCAAGTTCTACGATGAGTATGCCCAGGAGGTGCAGCGCCACATGGAGTATGAGAATACCCACGTACACCCTTATGTGGAGATGCTCCTGCAAGGCAAGATGCCTCGGGAGTCTTTCCGTGACGTAGTGAGTGAGCATGAGGGCAACCATGCCAGTCTGGAGAAAAGCATCGGCGAACTGAAAAGCATGATCATCAAGTACTATCCCAACGAAGCCAATGCGCAGTTGCTAAACGATGCCCTGATGGACATCTACATGGTCGAAGAAGACCTGCTCATGCACTGCCAACTTGAGGACACCCTCTTCGCAGCGTGCGTACGTCAGCTCGAGGCAGAGGTGCGCGAGCGTGGAGGCGCTGTGGAGGAAGAAGCTGTGGAGGAAGAGACCACGGGCGATGCCAGTGGTGGGGAGACGCTCAGCGAGCGCGAGAAAGAGGTGATCGTGCAGGTGGTGCGCGGATTGTCCAACAAGGAGATAGCCGAACAGATGTTCATCTCTCCCAATACGGTCATGACACACCGACGCAACATCTCGCGCAAGCTCAACATCCGAAGTGCTGCGGGTCTGACCATCTATGCCATAGTCAACGGGCTCGTGAAGTTGGAAGACGTGAAGCTATAGCAGGCGGTACATACCCCCGTTCATCATCTTCACCAGTCCCTTCATCTCCAGGGTGAAGAGAAGGCTGGACAGTTCGCCGATGGGCGTGCAGGTCTCCACACTGATCTGATTTATCCCCTTTCCATCGCTGTTTTTCAGTGCCGACACGATCTTTTCCTCTTCTGCTGAGAGTTCGGGGAAAAGTTCGAGCTGTGCATTTTTGTTCTTAAGAAACTTCTGGTCCTGCTCTGTCATCCACCCCATAGATACCATGAAGTCCTCTGCTCCGAGTATGGCCCCGGCTTCCGTGTTGGCTATGAGCGCGTTGCATCCGGCAGAACACGTATCGGTGATCCTTCCCGGGAAGGCAAATACATCACGGTTGTAGTCGCGTGCGATGCGTGCCGTGATGAGCGAACCGCCCTTCTGAGCCGACTCCACCACGATGGTGGCATCGGCGATACCCGCCACGATGCGGTTGCGTGCCAGGAAGTTGAGCTTGTCTATCTGGGTGTGGCTGGGATACTCCGTGAGAAGACCACCCTGGTGTACCATCTGGATAGCCGTGTCGCGGTGAAGCCTAGGGTATATCTGGTCCAGTCCATGAGCCAGTACTCCCACCGTGGGCAGTCCCTGCTGCAGCGCATTGCGATGGGCATGCACATCCGTACCATAGGCCAGACCGCTGACGATGAGCACGTCGGGACAGAGCCTCTTGAGGTCGGCTACGAACGTGCGGCAGATGTCCTTGCCATACTCCGTGATCTGCCGTGTGCCGACGATGCTGACGATGCGTTTGGCATTGAGCGAAGCCTCTCCCCGGTAGTAGAGCAAGATGGGCGCATCGGGGCATTCCCGCAGCCTGGCGGGGTATCTGGCATCGTTCATACCCAGACATTCGATACGCTTCTCTTGGGCAAACCTTATCTCCTGCTCTGCAAAGGAAAGTTGCGCGTCCATCGCCGAAATGGCACGGCACAGGGCCGGTGTGGCCTCGGGCAGTATCTGCCTGATGTCGCTGCGGTTCTCGAAGAGTGTCTGCACGTCCCCGGCCCTCTCCAGCAGAAGGTGGAGGTGCAGGCTGTTGAGATGTCTCAGCCGTGTGAGGGCGATGGTATAGAGTAGCTCTTGGTCGGTCATGAGGGCTTGAAATTCTGTTGGCAGGAATCTGTTGTCACCACCTTAAAAGTATTTTCCGAAAGTCTCGTCGAGTGGCGGACAGCTTCGCATGAGGGCACCGTGGAGCATGCATACGGTGTCCACCTGGCAGCGAGTCACCAGTTTCTCGTCGGGCAGGCGATAGATGTCCTGGAAGAACACATACTTGATGCCCTGCTTCTCCAGACGCAGGCGGCACACGAACTCATCCCTGCTCCTCAGGGGCGTCTTGAAGTCTATGGTGATACGAGCCACCACGGCATCTATGCCCTGCTCGTGCAGGTCGGAGAAGCTCACCCCGTGAGACAGCAGGAACTCATGTCGGCAGTGCTCCGTGTAGTGCTGGTAGTTGGCATTGTTGACGATGCCTTGCAGGTCGCATTCGTAGTCGCGTACCTTCATTTTCAGTTCGTAGATATATTCTTTCATGAGTGTCGTTGTTTGTCATTTCAGGACGGAGCTACCATCTGCCGAGCAAGACTTCAGGTACTCGTAGCCAAAGCGGCAGCGCAGGCAGTCCGCCCTGTCGCAGTACTGGCGTTTGAGTTGGATGAGAGCCTGGCTGTCGGCTGCCGTGCTCACCTTCAGTCCGCAGTCGCTCCATTGGCGCAGGATGCGGTTGTTCTCTGCCTTGATCGTCTCGAGCAGATGGATGGCCCGCTCCCGGTAGCTCTCTTCGCCGTGTATCTTCCCATAGGCGCAGAGCACGGGCACCACGGTGTTGATGACGATGAGTTGGAAGGCCGCCTGTGTGATGCCGGCCACTCGGAAGCACTCGTAGAGGTCGGTGAGGCTCTCTGTCTCCAGGATGCTGCTCAGGTTGGCCTTCTCGCTCTGGAAGATCACGGCCAGCTGCTGCAAGCGCACGTGGGGGAAGTTGTGCGGTCGTGTACGCATGTATTTCCAGTCCGACTCGTTCAGTTCGTCGGTAAGGTCAAACTTGTGCTTCAGGTACTTGTACTCCTGCTTCATCCGTTCGTCGCCTCCCTTGTCCAGGAGTCCGGCCACGCCCAGAAACAAGGCCTGGATCTGAAACAGGTTGTTGCGGTGCTTGGCACAGGCATAGAAGGGCATGATGCGTGCCCAGCGCTCGAAGACGTCACCGTTGAGCGAGAAGCCGAAGTTGCGGGCCAGCGTGGTGAGGTAGGCCTTCTCCCAGTCGTGTCCGGCAGCCTCCCATCTTTGCAGCACCAGTCCGGCCCTCTCCGTGATGCGCTCATCGAGCAGGGCGTCCATCCAGGCATGTACTTTCAGCCGGTCAAACTGCGGGATGAGACGGTGGCAGCGAGGATAGTCCATGGTGGTCAGCAGCAGGTGGTAGTCCGCTTTAAGCTTCTCCGGGATGCTGATCTCCAGTTGGGGCAGCTGCTTGCCCGCATGCGTGGTCACCTCCATGTCTGCCTCCGTCACCACGTGCAGTATCACGTTGTCGTAGGCAGGGTCGTCTTGGTGCCCGTGCTTGTACCAGTCGGAGGCGCGCAGGTGCAGTTCCACGTTGCCTGCCCACATCACGCCGTCCATCTTCACTTGCGCATTGAAGAAGTCGGGCCCCGCATCCATGTTGGACAGGCCGGGGTTGACGATTTCCAGTTTCTTGCCGTCGGTCGTGGTCAGCGTGCCCAGTGGCAGGAATTTGTGCTTCCATGTGTAGTGAAGAAGCTTTTCCATGCGTCAGAAAGTTAATAAATATATATTTTAGGCACAAAAGTAGTCATTTTTACTCAAAAAAGCCTACCTTTGCACGAGATTTATTTTATAAGGTATGAAAATAGCATTGATCGGATA
>JAZLII010000019.1:0-6922 GCA_045617275.1 Bacteroidaceae bacterium | reverse complement strand
CCTGTGCAGCTTCATGGTCTTTCACCGTTGGACTCAAAAGGAAGAACAGAAGCACGCTGGCTGCTGCCACCATGGTGTAGCGCACGAAGGCACGATTGAGACGAATGATGATATGCTTGTCATCAGCCACGTACACGCGGGGCTCTGGGAGCTTCACATGGACAGGCGAGGGCTGTTCCTCGGCAGAAGGTTCACTCGCAGCCACCTCTGCCGCTTTCTTTACGGGAGTCTGATCTGTCATAGTAGAGGTCTCTTCTGGTTCGGCCATCTCTTCTGGAAGACTGGCAAGCAAGGGGAAATGCAGCGTGTCCAGGCCATAGTAGTCGGGAGAGGTCACTCCACACTCATAGGGAGACATCGTGATCTCAGCATCATCTTCCAAGGTAAAGAGGCCGATGCTGCCAAAGTCCACCGTACCCTCTGTGACGAGTGCCTTGTGGAAGCTGGCCACCAGCTTGTCACATTCCGCCTGTGCCTCCTCCATCGTAGTGCCGTAGATATCGGCAAGAGAGTGCACAAACACTTCTTCAGGATCCTGGAAGATGTCTGCATTGAAACGGATATGGCGAACGGGCGGAAGGAAGATCTCCTCGTCCTCCAGCCACTGGGATGCAAACACACGAGTAGTGAAAGCACCCAATCCGGGCACTACCACACAGTTGCGTGTCAGCAACAGGTACTCGATGTTTATCGCCAATTCGTTCATGGTGCAAAAGTAATCTTTTTCTTGCAACCTTCCTAAGAAAAAAAACAAAATTTTCTAATTATTTCAAAACGCTTGCACGATTCAAAATAATTCTTTTTTTATGATAGTGCGCGTACATTATTTAATATTTCGCGCGTACATTATATAATAATATAGAGATCGGTTTTTACGTGCATTTTTGGCGATGACGCAAAGCTATATTCGCCATTCAGTCGAAGAGGCTCGACGCATCATTTGCTCAGTCCTCGCAATCCTTTACGACTCTCTGCCGCAATCACTCCTGAGAGCAGGATAAGGGATATGAGATTGGGGATGGCCATCAGGGCGTTCATAAGGTCTGCCAGGTTCCATACAAGGCTAAGCTCGAACACGGCTCCAAAGAACACGGCTATGATATACAATATGCGATATGCCATGCACAGACGACGACCACCCAAATACTCAACAGCACGCTCACCATAATAGCTCCAACCTAAGATCGTACTAAAAGCAAAAGTCACAATGCCAAAAGTCAGCAGAGGAGCGCCTACCACAGGGATATGACCAAAGGCTACCTCTGTGAGGCTTCCCAGCTGGACATCCTGAATGTCGATACCAAAATGCAAAAGCGTACTTACAATGACCAAACCCGTCAGAGCACAGATGACAACGGTGTCCCAGAAGGTTGCACTACTGCTCACCAGAGCCTGACGGACAGGATCCTTCGTCTGCGCTGCAGCAGCCACAATAGGCGCACTTCCCATACCACTTTCGTTGCTGAAAAGGCCTCGTGCGATACCATAGCGAGCTGTCAGTATGACGCTACCACCTACAAAGCCTCCACCTGCCGCACGAGGAGAAAATGCGCTCTCTACGATACAGTTGACAGCAGGAAGCAAATAGTCCAAGTTGACATACAATATATATAAGCAACCGAGCACATAGAGGAGGGCCATAAAAGGAACGAAGGCCGTACAAACCTTCGCAATACCCTTTACGCCAAAGAGTATCACCAAAGATGCAAAGAGGGTCACGACCAAGCCGCTAACCCACTGAGGCACACCCATTGTAGTAAAGCAAAGGTGGCTGATAGCATTGCTCTGCACCATATTGCCAATGCCAAAGCTTGCTATTGAAGCAAAGATACAGAACAGTATAGCCATCCACTTCATTCCCAGTCCTTTATGCAGTGCAAACATAGGACCACCGAGCATTCTTCCAGAGCGGGTCTTTACGCGATATTTCACAGCCAACAAACCTTCTGCATATTTGGTCGCAATACCAAGCACTCCCGTCATCCAGCACCAGAAGATGGCACCCGGTCCGCCCAGCGAGACTGCCGTAGCCACACCCACGATGTTGCCCGTACCGATGGTTGCAGCCAAAGACGTTGCCAATGCGCCGAACTGGCTCACATCACCAGGAGATTTCTCGTCACGCTGCAGACTCAGCTTGATGGCTCGGAATATGTACAACTGTGGGAAACGGAGGCGGATGGTCAAAAACAAATGGGTACCCAAAAGCATGACAATCATAGGCCAGCCCCACAGAAAATCATCAAGAAGCTTTATGAAATCATTCATAGACAAATTATGCGATTTGTGCTCATGTGCGAGCGCGATAAATAACCTTTATACCTAAAACAATGCAAAAATAGCAAAAAAATTGCACACGAGGAAATAATTGCGTAACTTTGCAAGTATATTTTTTACAACCCATAGGTATCCAACCCAACTTCAAAAGATATGGCAAATCTCTCAGCACAGGAATATGCTGCCAGCAAATACCACGAATTTACAGTAAAAGAACCCTGCGCCCTGACGGAATTCTTGGCAAAACAGTTTTCCGGCATGAGCAGGAACAAGATAAAAGACATCCTGAAAGGACACGGGGTGAGCGTTGACAAAAAGCTCGTCACGCAATGGGACTATCCCCTGACTCCCGGCATGCAGGTGCGCATCACAAAGCATCGCCGAAGCACGGAACTCAGCAACAAGTGGGTGAAAATCATCTACGAGGACAAAGACATCATCGTCATCGAGAAAGCCGAGGGCATCCTGAGCATGGCTGCCACAGCCAAGCAATTCTGTGTCAAAACCGTATTGGATGAATATTTCCAGAAAAGACACTTCAAATGCCATGCACACGTGGTACACCGCTTGGACAGAGACACCAGCGGCCTCATGGTCTATGCCAAGAGCATCGAAGCGGCCCAAGTTCTTGAAAGGGACTGGAAAGGACGTGTATATGACCGCAGATACGTAGCCGTAGTAAGTGGCAGGATGGAGAAGGAAGGTGGCACACTCCAGAGCTGGCTCAAAGACAACAAGGCATGTATCACATACTCGTCTCCCACCGACAACGGAGGCAAAATAGCCATCACCCACTTCCACACCCTGAAGGCCACCGATGACTATTCTCTGGTGGAGATGAGACTGGAGACGGGCAGAAAGAACCAGATACGCGTCCACATGCAAGACATCGATCATCCCGTGGTAGGCGACATCAAGTACGGCATCGGAGGCTCTCCCTTAGGGCGACTCTGCCTGCATGCATTCCGCCTCTATCTCTACCACCCCATCACGGGTGAGCGAATGCAGTTTGAAACTCCCATCCCAACCAGCTTCCAAAGACTGGTAGACGAGGCAGGTAAGCATCAGCAAGAAGACGGCAAGACGGAATAACCAATTTCACACCAAGGCCGTCACACACCAATCGACATAAAACAAAAAACACATACAATCATGAAAAAGTTCACTTACATGGCTGCCATCATAGCTGCAGCCTTCTCTCTGAGCAGTTGTAACATGGGTGGTAGCCAATTGGGCACCAGCAGCAATAGCGGAGCATCTGCAGGAGCTGCTTTGGGTTCTATCCTCGGTTCTACCCTGGGTGGCGCCACAGGCAGCACGGCAGGACAGGCTGGCGGAGGCATCCTGGGATCTTTGCTGAGTACCTTGCTGGGCAACGCGACCACCAACAAACAGACCATCATCGGCACCTGGACCTATAAGGCTCCCGAAGTTCGCTTCGAGTCCGAAAACGTACTCTCCCAGATAGGTGGTACCGTGGTCAGCAGTAAGATCCAGACCGCACTGGGCAGCCAGCTCAAGAAGATCGGTCTGCAGGAAGGCAAGAGCACCTTCACCTTCAATCAGGATGGTTCGCTCGTAGTTACCATGGGATCAAAGAAGACCACAGGCAAGTACACCTACAACAGCAGCAATCACACCATCACCATGACTGGTGCTATGGGCTTGACCAACACTACTTGTACCGTGGCAGTGACCGGCAACGTGCTCTATCTGCTCTTCGACTCAAGCAAGTTGCTCAACATGGCCACGCAGTTGTCCAGTGTATCCAGCACCCTCTCTTCCCTACTCGGTAACTACAACGGCCTCAAGTTGGGATGGAGCATGACAAAGTAATCAAGACCCACACAAAACAGAACATTAAAACGATAAGCTTATGTCTGAAATGAATACAGGCCTGCCCGAAAACGCCATGCGCGAACTCAAACCGGGCGAGGTATACGAACCCCTTATGCCTGCCAACGAGCAGCCACGCGAAGTCACCACTTATAGTGTCCTGATGGGTGTCCTCATGGCTATCATCTTCAGCGCCGCCTCAGCCTATCTGGGACTGAAGGTCGGCCAGGTGTTTGAAGCCGCCATTCCCATTGCCATCATCGCCGTAGGCATCAGTGGCATCACCATGAAGAAGGGAAGTGGCCTTGGACAAAACGTCATCATCCAGAGTATCGGAGCATGTAGCGGTGTAGTTGTCGCTGGTGCCATCTTCACCTTGCCTGCTTTGTATATCCTGCAAGCCAAGTACCCTGAGATGACCGTCAACTTCTTCGAGATATTCTTCGCCAGCTTGATGGGTGGTATCCTGGGCATCTTATTCCTCATTCCCTTCCGCAAGTATTTCGTGAAGGATATGCATGGCAAGTACCCCTTCCCCGAAGCAACTGCCAGCACACAGGTATTGGTAACAGGCGAGAAAGGTGGCAGCCAGGTGAAGCCTCTTCTCATGGCCGGTATCATCGGTGGTCTCTACGACTTTGCGGTAAGTGCCTTTGGACTTTGGAATGAGACATTCACCTCGCGTTGCGTGGCTTGGGGCGAGACACTGGCAGAAAAGGCCAAACTCGTATTCAAGATGAACACAGGTGCTGCCGTGATCGGTATGGGTTACATTGTCGGACTCAAATACGCCTTCATCATCTGCTGTGGCTCTATGCTGGTATGGTGGATCATTGTGCCTGTCATCAGTGCCTTCTTGCCCGACCTTGTGGTTGACGCCAAATCGGGCATGGTTGCAGCAAGCGCTTCTGCCGAGCAGATATTCACCTATGCCAAGAGCATCGGTATCGGAGGTATCGCCACAGCCGGCATCATCGGCATCATCAAGAGTTGGAAGATCATATGCGGTGCTGTGGGCTTGGCCTCACGCGAGCTGAGCGGCAAGAAGAGCACTGAGGGAGAAACGCCACGTACTCAGCGCGACCTCCCCATGAAGTTTGTAGCTATCGGCATATTGGCCGCTCTGGTCATCACATTCCTCTTCTTCCAGTTCGACGTGATGGGTGGCAACTGGACCTTTAGCATCGTAGCCATTCTGCTCGTAGCCATCATCGCCTTCCTCTTCACCACAGTAGCAAGCAACGCTATTGCTATCGTTGGTAGTAATCCCGTGAGTGGTATGACTCTCATGACCCTCATCTTGGCCAGTGTCATCCTGGCTGCAGTGGGACTGAGCGGCACGAAGGGTATGGTTGCAGCTCTCGTCATGGGTGGCGTCGTATGTACGGCCCTCAGTATGGCAGGAGGATTTGTCACCGACCTGAAGATCGGTTACTGGCTTGGTAGCACTCCTCAGAAGCAGCAGAGCTGGAAGTTCCTTGGCACGCTGGTAAGTGCTGCCACCGTGGCTGGTGTCATCATGATCCTGAACAAGACTTACGGCTTCGGCCCTGAGAGCAGTCTCGCAGCTCCTCAAGCCAATGCCATGGCGGCTGTCATCGAACCTCTCATGAGCGGCCAGGGAGCTCCTTGGGCACTCTATGGCATCGGAGCTGCCATCGCTATCCTTCTGACGCTCTGCAACGTCTCTGCACTCGCCTTTGCACTCGGTATGTTCATACCCCTTGATCTCAACCTTCCCATCCTGCTCGGAGGAGCCATCAACTGGTTCGTGACCACACGTAGCAAGGACGAAGAGGTCAACAAGGCACGTGGAGAGAAGGGCACGCTCATTTCCAGCGGTTTCATCGCCGGAGGTGCGCTGATGGGCGTAGTGGCAGCAGCCATGAAGTTTGGCGGCATCGACTTCGACTACAGCGAGTGGTGGTCCAATCCTCTCAGCGAGATGCTTTCATTGGGCATGCTCTGCTGTCTGGTAATATACCTCACAAAGTCAAGTATGAAGAAGTAAGGCAATAATCATTGTCAACGAGAAATGGCGAGGATTTTCCGCTCTGTGTACCATGCAAGAGGGAAGAATCTCGCCATTTTTCATATTCATAAGTGAATATTGCCCCAAATGTTTGGTCAGTTCGTGAAAAAGCAGTAATTTTGCAGTCGCTGTCACGAGATGGCAGCATATTTCAAACCTATAAATAACAAAAAACAAAAGATTTATGGCAACAAAAATCCGTTTGCAGCGTCACGGTCGTAAGAGCTATGCTTATTACAGCATCGTTATCGCTGATGTAAGAGCTCCACGTGATGGACGATTTACAGAAAAGATTGGAACTTACAACCCCAACACCAATCCTGCCACTGTAGATTTGAAATTCGATCGCGCTCTGTACTGGGTAGAGTGTGGTGCACAGCCCACCGACACCGTACGCAACATCCTCTCCAACGAGGGCGTTTACTTGATGAAGCACCTCCGTGGTGGCGTCAAGAAGGGTGCATTCGATGAAGCTACTGCTCAAGTAAAGTTCAACGCTTGGAAGGCTGATCGTCAGAAGGGTCTTCAGGCTGTTGCAGACAAGGTGGCATCTGAGAAGAAGGCTGCTGAGGCTGCTCGTCTTGAGGCAGAGAAGAAGGTTAACGCAGAGATTGCACAGAAGGTAGCCGACAAGAAGGCTGCTGAGGCTGCTGCTAAGGCTGAGGCTGAAGCTGCTGCTGTTGAGGCTCCTGCAGAAGAGGCTCCCGCAGAAACCGCAGAGGCTTAAAAAACAATCACAAACATTTTCAAAAATTTCTTTCAAACAAGCATATGAAG
>JAZLII010000018.1:0-27201 GCA_045617275.1 Bacteroidaceae bacterium | reverse complement strand
CCATCTTCCTTGAACTTAGGCATGCTGATGTCTGAACGGGTGCGGAGCACGTTGATAGCGTCGTTGGCACTCAAACCGTCAAAAGCAGTCTTGGCACTACCAGTAGCATGGAATGCAGCCTCAGCAAAGTCGAGATACATCTCACCCAGACGGAATACAATCCAAGTATGACGCTTGATGGTCTGATTGTCAGCAGTAGTGACGCAAGAGCCATCTACATACTTCTTCAGGTAGTAGCCCGTGGGAGTTGCTCCATACTTAGGCGCTGCGTTGAAGCCACCCATGAAAGTCTCGATGGTCTTCTTCTGAGCACCGTTGGAGGGCCATACATCACCATTTCTTACGATGGTAAGCGCGAAACGGGGATCAAGTCCCTCATAGGGATTGGTACTAAGATCGACCTCACCGGGATTGACCTCACCGAAGGTCTTGCCCGTGGTCTGATACTCATACTGGTCTACCAGGCTCTGAGTAGGACAGTTGCCCGAAGAGCCATTCTCTACACCAATGGGATAGTTGGCCTTCTCAAAAGCGTTGTCCTCACCACGACCGATGCCAAAGATGATCTCCTTGTTGTAGAAGGCATCGTGACCCCAGAGCGAAGCATAGTCGCTCAACTTGAGCCCCCACTCCTTGGCATGATCGATCACATACTTGGCAGCCTCAGCAGCCTGGGTCCACTTGTTGGTGTCGCCAGTGGGATTGTGCAGAGGAGAAGCTGCATAGAGCAAGGTGCGTGCCTTGAGGGCGTATGCAGCAGCACGGGTGGCACGGCCGATCTCCATACCAGGCTCCTGCTCGTAGTTGACGGGAAGGTAAGGAGCAACGGCATCCAGCTCGTCTACGATGAACTTGAACACCTTGTCGGCCTGAGTGCGCTTCACATTGTTGGCCTGATCGTTGTTGAGAGTGGTAGTAACCAGGGGCACATCGCCATAGGTCTTCACCAGCTCAAAATAGTAGTATGCACGCAGGAAGCGAAGCTCGTAGGGGAAAAGATCATACTGCTTCACCATATCAGCGTAAGAACTCTCATACTGGTAAGGGGTGAGATCCACCTTATGGATATTCTCCAGATAGTGATGGATTTCAGCCAAAGCACGGTAAGACTTATTCCATGTGTTGGAGAAGGGACTTGCAGGGCTCCATCCACCGTTGATGAACTTGTTGATGGTAGCCGTAGATAGAGCAAATTCTGCCTCATCGGACACACTGGCAAGGTAGTTCACGCTATTGGCAGAGAACTGCTGATTATAGACCTGAGCATACACATCCCAAACCATGTTCTTGATACCATCGCTGGGATTATTGTAATTCCATGCCTCGTCACGTGAGTTCACCTCCGTATAATCAAGGTCACACGAACCGAGGGTGAGGACTGCCGGTACAGCAAAAATTAGAAATCTATTTAGTTTCATATTGTTTACGTCTTTAGAATGTTACTGAGTGACCCACGTTTACGCTCTTCATCACACGATAGCCTGTGTTGAGGTTCTCTGCATCCATTGCGGGAATATTATCTACAGAGAAGAGGTTCTGTCCCTGTACATAAAGCTTAGCATTGGACACCTTAATCTTCTGCATCCAAGCAGTAGGCAACTTGTAGTAGAGCTCCAAGTCGCGCAGCTTGAACCACTGTACCTCCTTATACCAGAGAGTAGAAGCCTGAGTGTTGTTGGCCAGATCCTCGGTTGAGAGGCGTGGATACTTTGCTGCTGCACCTGCTACGTCATAGCAATTCTCATAATACTCAGTAGAGAGGTTACGGTTGTTGGAAAGGGCTCCCCATACACCATCTACATAGCGGATATTCTTCATCTGGTTGCCTGCTCCCTGGAAATATGCATTCACGCCAAAGCCCTTGTACTCGAGGCCGAGGTTGAACGCATAGTTGAGGTTGGGCACGTCGGTACCAACACCGAGGTCTACATAATCAAACTCGTTTACGGCACCATCCTTGTTTACATCCTGATACTTGATGTCACCGGGCTTTACCTGACCAAACTCCTGACGAGGACTATTATCGATTTCAGCCTGATCCTTAAAGAGTCCCAAAGCCAAAAGACCACGTGCAGCATCTACTGCTCCTCCTACATAGGCGAGGTTGGGATAAGCAGGAGACTCAATCCACTGGTCCACCTTGTTTCTGGTGAGCGTCAGCATGGCACCGGCAGAGAGGTTAAGACCATTGTTGAAAGTCTTAGCATAGCGTACACCGGCCTCAAAGCCATAGCTTGACACCTGGCCCTTGTCCTCATAGGCAGACTGGATACCGACAACGGCAGAGTTGAGTTCGGCTGAGCTTACGAGGATGTTGGCACGCTTCTGATAGAAGGCGTCGAAGGTGAAGTCGAGACAGTCATAGACACGAAGATCAAGACCGATGTTGCCCTTGTAAGCTGTCTCCTGACGGAAGTTCTTGGTAGGGAATGAGGTCTGGAATGCACCCCACTTGTTGGTGAAATCCTGACCAAAGAAGAACTGGCCGTTCGAACTATCCCAAACGGAGAGCCAGAGTCCTGCCTGAGGCACATAGTCGGTGTGCTGGATACCAGCTGCACCACGAACCTTTGCATATACAGGTTGGTCAAGTGAAGAGAGCACATAACCAAGACCCAACGTGGGAGAGAAGGCCCACTTAGAGGGATAGCAGCGGTTTGAACCATTGGCTGCCAAAACCAGATCGGCCATGAACCTGTCTGCATGGTCATAGTGGGTAGCGAGCTGCCAGTTGGTACGATTCCAGGTATTGTTGCGATTGTCGCGAACCTCGTTCTTGACGTTGTAGTTCAAATTGGCCATCAAGTTGTCGCCATTGGCAAACTGAGTAGTATACTTGAATCCGGCATTGAAGTTAGCGATACGCCACTGCGAGTTCACCCAGTTGCTGAAGGTCAGTTTGTCTTCCTTGGTACCTTGAACCACCTCGCTGAGATTGCCACTGCCATCGTAGTAGTTCCAACCGTACTGGTAACCCTTCACGCTACGCTCACGAAGATTGGAAGCGTTGTCGTAAGAACCACCGGCATAGAAAGAAAGACCCTTGGTTATCATGCTGAGATCCTGCTCCAGTACCATGTTGGCCCACATCTGGCGCTGATGGCTCTTCTCAAAACCAGTACCCTGGATCTTAGCGACAAGGTTGTAGTCACCATAGGTGCTGCTGCCACCCCATACACCGCCAGCGGTCTGAACAGGATAGGCCAGAGCAGGAGTCTTGTAGAGATGCCACCAAGCACCGTCGGAATCCACATTGGGGATACCGTTGGTCTCCATGAAGAAAGCCAGAAGGTTGGCCGACACCTTGGTAGTCTCAGATACCTTAAAGTCTACATTGGCACGGATATTTGCCTTAGAATACTTCTGCTGAGAGTCCCAGTTGCCAAGATTGGTATTCTTGAGCATACCCAAGGCATTGGTGAAGTCGAGCTGTGTGTAATACTTCACATTGTCATTGCCACCATACATGGAGATAAATGCATGATTCTCTGCAGCACTGTTGCCAAATGCCTGCTTGCGCCAGTTGACATTGGGATAGACATAGGGATCCGAACCGTCACGGAACTTGTCCAACTCTTCTGCGGTGTAGGCAGCGGACAGACCATCATTGGCGCGGGCCATGTTCAGCGCATTGGCATAAGTATAGGCATCGACCATATCGGCCATCTTGGCATCAAACTGGAACTTGTGAGAGTAGCCCACCTTCACGTGATAGCCATCATTCGTCCCGTGCTTGGTCTTGACGAGCAAGACACCATTGATACCTTCATGTCCGTAGAGTGCCACTGCAGCAGCATCCTTCAGCACGGTCACGCTCTCCACTTCCTCTACGCTGAGACGGTCGATGGGGCGCTCGTAGCCATCCACGAGAATCAGGATACTCTTGTCGCCAGTGGTCTGAGTACCACGGATACTGAATGAGGCACCAGCATTTTCCTCGGACTTGAAACCCGTATTCTGGGTTGCGGTGAGGCCAAGCAGTTTGCCATAAAGAGCGTCAGCAAGGCTAATAGCCGAGGTACGCTGCAATTCCTCTGCTGTGATGGTGGTGGCAGCAGCAGTAGTGCGCGCCTCGGAGACCACCATACCATAGCCGAGGTCAACCTTCTGCTCCTGCTTGTCAGCAAGAGTAGTCTGGGCAGTTGCCATCACGGGGATAGCACAGGCGCCCAGTAGGCTATATCTGAATATATTATTAATGTTCATAATTGTCAGAGTTTATAAAATTACCAACCGGGGTTCTGTGTAAGACCGTAGCCCTTCTGAATCTCGATACGAGATACGGGGTCAAGATACCACTTGTTTGTCCAGTAGCCTGGCTCCCACCAGCGACGTGCACCGTTGGTGATCACGTTGCGCTCGTACTCAAACTTAGGCCATGCCTCACCTTCCTTCAGGCGGAGGTCGATGGCTGCGCCATTTTCGTCAACCAATGCCATACGCTTGCCATTCTCATCAAGGCGGTAAACTCTCATCTCGTGGAGAGGCTTGGTGAAATCATCCTGAAGCTTGCGACGGATCATATCATAGAGACGGTCGTTGCACTCGGCACCGATCTCGCAGTTGCGCTCGCGGAGGATCTCCTTGATGAGGTTCTCCTTATTGTTGGCGAGGTTGAGGGTAGGATTCATCTGCTCGATTCTGCCCAGACCTACACGGCTGCGAACAAGGTTAAGGTCGGCCAAGGCACCTCTCAGGTCGTCGGTCTCTGCACGAGCCTCAGCACGAATCAGGAATACCTCTGCCAAACGGATATAAGGGAATGCGATGGGTGTGTTACCGATCTTCCAGAAGTCGTTCACCCACTTGAACATACCATAGCCGGTGCCATAGAAGTCGTCTGCTGCAGCTCCCCAGTGGATGTTATTATCGAACTGAAGCGAACCGTTCACCCAGAAGTCTGTATGAGAAAGACCCTTGTAGTCCTCGATCTGATTGCATACCTTGCGAGTCACCACCATGGTCTCATAGAGACGGGGGTCACGATCTTCGAAGATGTCGATGCCAGTGGGGTTCTTGCCTTCTCCATAGATGTCAGCGTCGGCATAGGGATAATTTCTACCATCGGCCATACCGAACATCTCCATCAACTCATTGGTAGGCACCATGGGACCCTGGTGGATAGCATCCATAGGCACGCCGCTCCATCCGCCCCACTCTGTGAGCTGATACTCAGGCTGCATATCGAAGAGCTTCTCATGGTTCTTCTTGCTGGCACGATCGTGATAGGCAGCACGATAAGCCTTGCGATAGCCAGCCTCGTCGTTGGTCTCAGGCCATACCAGGTAGTAGCTACCCGACTTGCCATCATCACCGCCGTTAGAATTGAAGAAGTCATTGCAAGCCTCCAGACAACGCTGCCACAGGTTGGGATCCTTCTTGCCAAACCAGACATGCTCGATGTTGGTGTACTTAGTCACCTTCTCAGGCGCATAGTCCATATAGGGAGCATCGTCGTTGAACAAGGGAGATGCGGCAAACATCCACAGTTTGCAACGCAGAGCCTTGGCAGAAGCCTTGGTCAGACGGCCTGCCCAGTTGTCGATATCGTCGATGACCCAGGGGAAATCATCCAGATCGATAGCCTTCTGGATCAATCCGTCGATAAACTCTACAGTCTCCATGGCGGTAGCACGACCACTGGTGAAGTCCTCGCCTGCCTTATAGGCATGATCCACGAGGCAGAGACCGCCGAAGTTGCGGAAGGCATCAAAATATCGGCTTGCCATGATGGTGTAGGCCTCACCCTTGAGTTGGCGCTTCTCGGCTTCAGTCATATCAGGCACCTTGTCGATGTTCTCTATCAGCAACCAGCACTTACGTACGGTCTCATAGATGGAGACGCGTCCATCGGCTTCTCCCCAGGGATTCTTGGTAGAATAAGAGAACTTACCCTGAAAGTTGGAGTTGTCCGTATCCTGAGCATCCTCGGTAAGATTGCCGGTATAATAGGCCTGTCTTGTACCACCCCATGACATGTAGCAATGCCATGAATCAGAGAGTCCTTCAATAGGAGAACCGTTGATACAGTTGCTGCTGGTATATGCGCAATAGAGTTGGCCGTATGTACTCCAGAGGAAATTTCTGGTATATTCGGCCTTGGCGAATACCGTATCCATATTGACATCCACGCCAGGAGCCTTCTCGAGGAATGCGTCGCCGAGCTTGAAGTCGTCAACACAGCCTGCCATGCTCATGCCAGCTGCCAAAGCCAGTATATATTTTAGCTTTTTCATGTTTACTTATATATATAATAATGTATTAGAAATTAACCTTCACGCCGAAGTTGTAGACACGGGTCAAGGGGTAGCGTACACCACGCTCGTAGTGGCCACCCTCAGCCTCGGGGTCATTACCCTTGAATGAGGTGAAAGTGAGGAGGTTCTGACCAGTAGCATAGAGGCGGATAGAGTTGAAGAAAGAGAGTCTCTTGGGCTTGTAGAAGGTATAGCCGATCTCCATATTCTTCAGACGGCCGTATGCGGTGTTGACGAGCCAGATCTGAGAGTCCGCATTGTTGTGCGTTCTGTTGTCGAATGAGATACGTGGCAGGATAGCATCCTGATTGTCCACGGTCCATGAGTTGTCTGCCACCCACTGTACGAGAGCCGAGTTGTTGGTAGAACCGAACTGGTCGCGATAGTAGGTAGAGAGGAAACGGTTCACATGGTCAGCAGCGATCCACAACATAGAGAAGTCGAAACCCTTGTACTTGAAATACAGGTTCAGAGAGTAGTTGAGCTCAGGAGTATCGGTATATCCGATGGCATGAGTATCATTCTTGTCGATCACGCCATCTTTGTTGAGGTCAACAAAGACTGCATCACCATACTTGAGGTTGATCTTCTGATCGGGCATGTCTGCACCATACTTAGCCTTGTACCGCTCCTCAGTGCCCTCGTTGTAGAACTCGAAGAACTCATAGCCGAAGGGCTGACCTACTCCATGGCCTGTAGTAGCGAGCCAGGGATACATAGGCTCTACCTCCAGTCTCTCTACGATCTTGTTTCTTGCAAAAGTCACGCTGGGAGAGATAGAGTAGAAGAAGTCACCCTTCTTGTCCTGCCACTTCAGCTGGATCTCGTAACCGTGGTTCTTCACGCGGCCCTTGTTGACATAGCCGGCGGGGATGCTGGTGACAGCGGGCAGGGTGGCACTGTTGGGCACGAGGATGTCCTTACGATCCTCCCAGAAGAGGTCTACGGTAGCACTCAGCTTATCGTCCAGGAAACGGGCATCGATACCATAGTTCTGCTTGACGGCCTTTTCCCAAGTCACGTCGGGGTTACCATTGGTAAGCTCACGTACGATGTGACGCCATACCTCACCACCGGTACCGAAGTTGGCACCACGTACCAGAGGATTGAATGTGACACTACCCTGACCAAATCCCCATGTACCGGGCAGATAGAGGAAGCGCTGACCCATGACGTTGTCGTTACCTACCATACCGAGAGAGGCACGGAACTTCAGGTAGCTGACAGCCTTCTCGAGGGGCTTCCACCACTTCTCGTAAGAAGGAATCCATCCGATAGATCCTGAGGGGAACACACCGTAGCGCTTGCCGGGAGCGAAGTTCTCCGAACCGTTGTAACCGATGTTGAAGTCGGCCATGTAGCGCTTGTCGTAGTCATAGGTGGCACGACCCACGAGACCTACATAGCCAGTGGGGATATCATTGTAGGTACCACCGGGATAGTAGCGCTTGCTCTGCTGATAGAGCACGAGGCCGGTCACATTGTGCTTGCCAAACTTGCGCGCATAGTTCAGGCTGGCCTCAGCATACCAGTTGCGACCACCCCAACGGCTTTCTCCATTGTAAGGGATAGGCCAGGTGGTACCCTGTCTGCGAAGCACTTCCTTACCATCCACGATGGATGCAATGTAGTACTCACCCGAACCGTAACCATTCTTGCGATTCTTCTGAGCAGTATAGTCTGAGTTGTACGAAACCTTGGCCTTGAAATCCAAGCCCTTGGTGATGGGCTCGAGGTTGAGCTTGTACTGGAGGTCGAAGTTCAGCGAGTTTCTGCTTGAGACGACATAGCCGAGGTTGTAGAAGTTGTCGAGCGCATCGCGTCCATAGTTACCTACAAGTGAAGGATCCGACTTGATGTGGCGACCCTCCTCGTCGATACCGTAGCCTGCGAAAGGAGGAGCATCCTGCATGTAGCGGAAGAGGAACGACTCACCATCGCCCATGCGGGTACGATTCTCCACGCGACCACCCAAGGTCAGCGAGAGGGTGCTGAGACGAGATACGTTGATATCGAGGTTGGCACGATAGTTGTAGCGATTGAACTTGAACTGCTCGTCGTCGTTCATGCTGAAGGTCTTGAACAGTGAGTTCTGGTTGAAGAAACCAACGCTGACGAAGTAGCGCACCTTCTCGGTACCGCCGCTCACGTTGACGTTGGCCTGCTCCTGCCATGCTGCAGATTTCATGATGTAGTCCAGCCAGTTGGTAGAAGGATAGGTCACAGGCATGTCCTTGTCCTTGAAGTGCTGCATAGCGGGCTGCTTGAAACTGACGATGTCTCCATAAGGAGTATAGTCATCGATAGTGGCACTGCTTGGCCACTGATCCATGGGAAGGGCATCGGTAATATTGGCATAGTTGTACATCTTGCCGTAGGTGTAGGAGTCGGCAAACTCGATGAAGTCCGACACCTGCTGAACTGCACTTGACACGGACACGCTTACGGAAGGCTTACCCACTTCACCGCGCTTGGTGGTGACGAGGATGACACCATTGGCACCACGCACACCGAATACGGCAGTAGCAGAGGCGTCCTTCAGGATAGAGATGTCGGCCACCTCATTGGGGTCGATCTGTGAGAACTCACGCTCTACTCCATCCACGAGTACGAGAGGATCAGCACTGTTGAGCGAACCGATACCACGGATACGGATCACTGGGTCGTCCTCACCGGGCAGACCAGAGTACTGTACACTCTGCACACCGGGCAACTTACCCTGAAGGGCGTTGCCAAGGTTGCCTACGGGCGACTTGAGGATTTCCTCCGACTTGACACTGGATACAGCACCCGTCAAGGTCACCTTACTGGCGGTACCATAACCGATGACTACCTGCTCGTCGAGGTTTTGCGACTCTGCCATCTTCAGTCTGATGGTCACCTTGTTACGTCCGTTCAGTGCGACCTCCTGTGACTGGAAGCCCACATAGGACACCGTGAGTACGGCATTTGACTTTGACACTCTGATGCTGAACTTACCATTCACATCAGTTGTCACGCCACCTTGCGTACCCTTTTCACGCACTACAGCTCCGACGGCTCCTTCGCCCAAGTCGTCAAGGACCGTACCCGTAACATTGGTCTGGGCCATGACGCCAACCGAGAAGAACATCAGCATGGCCAGTAGCGCATACTTGAAGCTAAAAGAAGATTTTTCTGTCTTCATGGTGGAAAAATTAAAGTTATTATTTATGTTATTTGTAATATTTCTCTACAATACCACTTCCACGGTGTGCTTGCCAAGTTCGTAAGCCACATAGGTGGGCTTGTCGGCCTTCTGCTTGCCATCGGGATTGAGCACATGGATGGTGTACTCTGCGTCGCGGAATTTTCTCTTCACCGTGTACTCCTTGACGTCGGTGGGCAGGCAGGGATCGATGATCAGTCCGTCGTAACAGGGCTTCACACCCAGCAGGTACTGGCTCACGGTGAGCCACATCCAGGCTGCGGTGCCTGTGAGCCATGAGTTCTTGCCCTCACCGGGCTTGGCAGCGTCCTTTCCGGCTACCATCTGGCAGTTGACGTAAGGCTCTACCTTGTGGAGGCTCTGGTCCTTGATCCACATGGGGCTTATCTTGCGGAAGAGCTCCCAGGCATCGTTGCCACGTCCGGCCACGGTCTCACCGATGATCACCCAGGGATTGTTGTGGCAGAAGATGCCGGCATTCTCCTTGTAACCAGCGGGATAACTGCTTATCTCGCCCATCTCCACATGGTAGCGGGTATAGGCGGGATTGTTGAGCACCATGCCGTGCTCGCTGTCGAGGTACTTCTTGCAGGAGTCGATGGCCTTGTCGACCATACCTTCCTCCATACCGATGCCAGCCATGGTACACCAGCCCTGACTCTCGATGAATATCTTACCCTCCTCACACTCGTGCGAACCTATCTTCTGTCCGAAGTAGTCGTAGGCACGGAGATACCAATCTCCATCCCATCCATACTGCTTCACGGCCTCTATCATCTCGTCGATGCAAGCCTTGGCGCGAGCAGCCTCTTCCTTGAGACCTACGTGCTCGCAAAGCTCCACATAGTCTTTGCCCGTCACCACGAAGAGTCCGGCTATCATCACAGACTCGGCCTTCGAGCCATCGGTCTTGTTCTCTGTGGTCTGGAAGCTCTCATTGGGATCCCATGAGAAGCAGTTGAGGTTGAGACAGTCGTTCCAATCGGCGCGGCCGATGAGTGGCAGGCGATGAGGACCGAGGTTCTCCACCACGTGGTTGAAGGAGATGCGCAAGTGCTCCATGAGCGTCACCTCCGATCCCTTCACATTGTCGAAGGGAACCATCTCGTCCAGGATGGAGAGGTCGCCCGTCTCCTTGATATAGGCCACGGTGCCAAAGATGAGCCAGCAGGGATCGTCGTTGAAACCGCCACCGATGTCGTTGTTGCCTTGCTTCGTCAGAGGCTGATACTGGTGGTAGCAACCACCGTCGGCAAACTGCGTAGAAGCTATATCAATAATACGTTCGCGTGCACGCGCAGGTATCTGGTGAACAAATCCCACGAGGTCTTGGTTGGAGTCACGGAAACCCATGCCTCTGCCCACTCCACTCTCAAAGAATGAAGCCGAACGGGAGAAGTTGAAGGTCACCATGCACTGGTACTGACTCCAGATGTTGACCATGCGGTCCAGACGCTCGTCATCCGACTGCACGCTGTACTTCTCCAGCAGCTCGTCCCAGAGCCCGCGCAACTCTTCGAAAGCCTCGTCGACGGCCTCCACGGTAGAGAAGCGACGGATGACGTCGCGTGCCTTCTGCTTGTTGACAAATGTCACGTCGCTATCCTGCGAGGTGATGAGTGTGCCATTCTTCTTGCGTTCGAGATCCTCCTCGCAGAACTTCTCCTCCTGCGCGTTCTCCACATAGCCCAATAGGAAGATGAGATCCTTCTGCTGGCCTGGCTCCAGCGTCACTTCCAGATAGTGCGAAGCGATGGGACTCCAGCCGTGCGCCAAACTGCAGGAAGGCTTACCAGCCATCACACACTGAGGGTCAGCGAACTCATTGTACAGACCCACAAACGACTCACGATCAGTGTCGTAGCCCTTCACCATGCCGGCCGGTGCCACCACCGAGTAGTAAGCATAGTGATTGCGGCGCTCCTTGTACTCCGTCTTGTGGTAGATGGTGAGGCAGTCGGGCTCCTGACTTTCGGAGTCCTGAAGTCCAGCCTTGTCTATCTCCACCTCACCGGTCGACCAGTTGCGTTGAAAGTTCTCCATATCCGTAGCGGCATTCCACAGGCACCACTCGGCCAGCGAGAAGAGCTTCAGCGTCTTGGTCTTGTCTGTGCTGTTGCGGAGAGTCACCTTCTGCACCTCGGCCCAAGTCTTGAGGGGCACGAAGAAAAGCACACTGGCTTCTATGCCGTCCTTTACGCCGGTGATGCGGGTGTAGCCCATACCGTGTCGACACTCATAGCTGTCCAATGCTGTCTTGCAAGGTTTCCACCCCGGGCTCCACACGGTACCCTCGTCGTTGATATAGAAGTAGCGACCGCCATTGTCCATGGGGACGCCATTGTAGCGATAGCGAGTGATACGGCGATACTTAGCATCCTTGTAGAAGCTGTATCCACCGGCAGTATTGCTGATAAGTGAAAAGAAATCCTCGTTGCCCAGATAGTTGATCCAGGGGAAGGGGGTAGCGGGCTGGGTGATGACAAACTCCCTGCGCGCGTCGTCAAAATAGCCGTATTCGGTATTTTCCATGATAAAAGAACCTTGCAAAGTATGATTACTCTGCAAAGTTACGCATATTCTTTCCTACCACCTTACACTATTCTATCCAAAAATACCACAATGCTGACTAATATATTATAACTGGAATAAATAGTCTCCTTTTGGGGTAGAATAGTGTAAGGGTACAGAGGTAGGACACAGGCTGATAGGGAGATGCGAGATACCGATCGACCATAGATCCAGACTACATATCACGGCCCGAGACGGGGAGCCGACAGTCCTACACCAGATAGGCGTTTTTCTTGTAGCTTTCCCTGAATTCAGTAGGCGTGACCCCCTTCACGGCCTTGAAGGTACGGTTGAAATTGCTGATGGTATTGAAACCGCACTTATAGCTGATTTCTACCACCGTCTCCGTGCTTTCCGCCAGCAAGGCGGTGGCCTGACCTATGCGCACCTCGTTGATGTAGTTGGAGATGGAGAGATTGGTGCGCTGCTTGAAAAAACGGCTCAAGGCGTTGGGGGTCATGTTGACCATGCCCGAGAGCGTCTCCATCCTGATCTCCTCTTGATAGTGGGAGTCTATGTAGTCCTTGAGTATCTGTATCCTTCGGCTCGTCACGGGTACCTCTGCATGGGAATAGTGCGACGAGGAGAGGCGGTGGTAGTCGCCAGAGACGGCCAGATCGTAGAGTATGCCTACGATGAGCATGGCCGACTGGAAGGAAGGTTCCGACTTGGCCAGGGTATTGAGACGGTCATAG
The DNA here is from genome assembly GCA_045617275.1 of Bacteroidaceae bacterium. GTDB lineage: Bacteria > Bacteroidota > Bacteroidia > Bacteroidales > Bacteroidaceae > Physcousia. The sequence goes on along the minus strand of JAZLII010000018.1, from coordinate 14,491 downwards.
ACCGTCATGATGGCTTTCATACCGAAAGAGATGCCCAGCTGAGCACTCTCAAACATCTCCTTGATGGGCTGCATCACACGCCGCGTCAGACTCTGCTCGCTGAAGAGATTGGCGGGCATCTGTATGGTGATCTCGTGTATCATCTCCGACTTGCACTCATACTGCTCCCAGACATGCTCCAGGTTGCACCCCACGAAAGCCAGGTCGTATTCGCCCAGGTTCTCTATGTTGTCGCCCACTATGCGACGCGCTCCGGCACAGTGCTCCACGAAGTTGAGCTCGAAGGCATCGTGCTTGTGCAGGGGATAGTTGAAACTGGGCTTGTAGCGCTCCTGCAGATAGTAGATGTCCTTCTCGCTGATAGGGGGTATCTCGATGATCAGTTGTCCCATGTGTTTGTCTTCAAGTAAGCATTCGGAATTTATTTGTGCAAAAATAGGCAAACACATCCATTTTCCAAAGTTTTTTCGGGCTTTTTGCTATGCAAATTCACATTCATTTACAAAAATTTACAATTTCATTTGCTTGCTACGTAGTTTTTCTGTAATTTTGCAATAACTATAGGCACATCTGGTCGCCCGACGTCACATTCGCGACTTCCTCCCGAAGCCGTCTTTGTGCAGGAAGGCACCGCAGAGAACTGAAAACGAACACGCACAACACGCCATGAATATTCTTTCGCACGTATATCATTGGTACTTCAGCCGCAAGGCATTGCCCTACTGGGGTATCTTAGGCCTCGACGCCGCCATCACAGCCCTTTGTGGCATCCTCATCATGTGGATACAGCTCGGCCCGCAAGGATTTGTCGACAACGTCACCCCTGTCCTCTGGGGCGTACTCATCTCCACCTTCATCTACATCCTTTGCTTCCGAGCCTTCCACACTTATAGCGGCATCATACGCTATTCCACCACACGCGACCTCCACCGTGTCTTCCTGGCGGTCATCTGTGGTTCGGTGGTTATCTTCCTCATCTACACCGTCATCCGTTCTCTGGGTGTCACGCAGGAGTATGTCCGCTTCCCCAATCGCATCTACGGTCCCATAGCGGCTTGCTTCGTGGCCGTCTTCATGAGTCTGCTTCGCTTGCTCGTACGTGCTGCCTACGACGGCTATCGCATCACCAAGACCACGCCCAAGGCATTGGTCTATGGCATCCAGGAGGGAGGCGTAGGACTGGCCGTGAGCCTTCGAGAGACAGCCAACTATCACCTGCAGGGCTTCATAGCGCCCAAGGGTGAGATACATGCAGACTGGCTCATGGGTGTAAGGGTCTTCCAGGACGACGACGAGAAGCTCTTCGACTACATCAAGGAGCAAGGCATCAGCACGCTCTTCGTCTCTCCCCTGCAGACCGTGACTTTCCGCAACCAGCCCGAACTTGTCGACGCGCTGATGACGGCCGGCGTCCAGATACTCATGCTCCCGCCCGTGGAGGAATGGGATGGCAAGACCAAGCTGAACTACCAGCAGCTCCACGAGGTGGACATCGAGGACCTTCTCCCACGCGATAAGATAGAGGTGGACATGAGGGCCATCGGTGAGATGCTCCGTGGCCAGCGCATCCTCATCACGGGTGCGGCAGGCTCCATCGGTTCGGAGATGGCTCGCCAGGTGGCGAAGTTTGAGCCGGCCTCGCTCATCCTCATCGACCAGGCTGAGACTCCCATGCACGACGTGCGCCTGTACATGAAAAACAACCATCCCGACCTCGCCTGTGAAACCATCGCCACCTCCATCTGCAAGGCCGAGCGCATGGAGCGGGTCTTTGCCGACCATCGCCCACAGTACGTCTTCCATGCCGCAGCCTACAAGCACGTGCCCATGATGGAGGACAATCCAGCAGAGGCCGTGCAAAACAACATCTATGGCACTCGCGTCATCGCCGACCTCGCCGTGAAGTACGGCACGAAGAAGTTCGTCATGATTTCCACCGACAAGGCGGTCAACCCCACCAACGTCATGGGTTGCTCCAAGCGCATCTGCGAAATCTACTGCCAGTCGCTCAACGCACACCTACGCCAGCAGGAGGCAGAGAGCGCTTCAGAGACAGGGTGCCAGTTTGTCACCACTCGCTTTGGCAACGTGCTGGGCAGCAACGGCAGCGTCATCCCCATCTTCAAGGAGCAGACACGCAAGGGCGGACCCGTCAAGGTCACCCACCCCGACATCATACGCTACTTCATGCTCATCCCCGAAGCCTGCCGCCTCGTGCTGGAGGCTGGTACCATGGGCAAGGGCGGTGAGATCTTCGTCTTCGACATGGGCAAGCCCGTCAAGATCGTCGACCTCGCCCGCTGCATGATCAAGCTTTCCGGTGCCAAGAACATCGAGATACAGTTCACTGGCCTTCGCGATGGCGAGAAGCTCTACGAGGAGGTGCTCAACGATGCCGAGCAGACCAGCGCCACACCCCATCCCAAGATCAAGGTGGCCAAGGTGCGCGAGTACCCCTACGAGCTGGCCCTGCAAAACGAGAAAGAGCTCCACCAGCTCTCGCTGACCTACGACGACATGCGCATCGTGGCCAAGATGAAAGACATCGTGCCTGAGTACAAGTCGCATCAGAGCAAGTACGAGGTACTGGACGGCGAGCGACTTAAGCATGACACAGAAAAATAAACTGTAAGGTGTAAGTGCTGTAAGTTTTTGACAAGAAACAAGAAACAAAACAATCATAAAAAACCCACAAAGCGATGAAACATCTCACTTTCTTCCTTTTCGGCCTCCTTTGCCTCGCCTCTTGCGGCAGCGAGGAAGAAGAAGCCCCCTACGTTCCCCAGAAGCCCGTCAACGACGGTTCTGTGGCAGTATTCCAGTGCCCCGACGAGCACCATCCCCATGCCATCGACCTCGGCCTTCCTTCAGGTACCAAGTGGTCGTGTTGCAACGTAGACGCCGCCACCCCCGAGGCATTTGGCAACTACTTCGCATGGGGTGAGACCACTCCCCACAAGGACCTCACCTTCACCTGGGGCAGCTACACCCACTACTCTTACGATGAGCGTGGCCATGTCACCTTCAACCAGCTTGGTGCCGACATCGCCGGTACGGACTACGATGTGGCTCATGTTAACTGGGGCGGTCGCTGGAAGATGCCCACCAAGGAGCAGGTAGAAGAACTCGTGAAGCATGGCATCCGCTTTGCCACCACCCATACCGATGCCAGCGGCAAGGAGGTGAAGGGTATCGAGATCGAGGGTCCCAAGAAGTCCAAGATCTTCATCCCTTGCGCCGGATTCTATAGCGACAAGGGTCTCAACCCCGTAGGCGGACAGTTCAGCATCTGGACCAGCACCCTCAACACCGACGGCGACTCTTCCCTCAAGGACCGCGCCATCCGCTTCAACGGTTCGGCTCAGAAGTACGAAGTGGGCGACTACTATCGCTTCTACGGCCTCACAGTCCGTCCCGTGGCCAACTGATCCCCCACCCTTCCGTCCCACATCCGACTCTCTCACCTGCCCATCCCCACGGGGATTTCTCCCGCTCATCAGTGAGAGGGGGATAAGGGGCTAATGACCATATTTTTATGAAAAACATTGTCATCGCTGCGGGCTATGCCACCCGTCTGGGTGAACTTACCCGCAATTTTCCCAAGCCTCTGCTCAAGATCGGGCAGAGCACCATCTTGGGCCGCATGCTCGACGACATCGACCAGATACCCGACATCACCGAGCACATAGTCATCACCAATCATAAGTTCGCCCACATCTTCGAGGCTTGGGCTAAGGAGCAGCACTACCAGAAGCCCATCACCATCGTCGACGACGGCACGGAGACCAACGACACCCGCCTCGGTGCCGTCTGCGACCTCCTCTTTGCCCTCGATAAGCTCCACATCGACGACGACCTCCTCGTGGTGGCAGCCGACAACCTCCTCTTCTTCACCTTCCGTGACTTCGTGGCATTTGCCCAGGAGAAGCAGACGAGCTGCATCATGTGCCATCACCAGCCAGAGCTGGCCAAACTCCAGCGCACCGGCGTAGTGGAGCTCGACGATCAGCACAAGGTGCTCGGCATGGAGGAGAAACCCCAGGAGCCCAAGAGCCACTGGGCCGTACCTCCCTTCTACATCTACCTCAAGAAGGACCTGCCCCTCGTGCGCACCTCCGTGGACAACGGCTGCGGCAAGGATGCTCCCGGCAACCTCGCCCACTATCTCTGCGACCACACCACCATCCACGCCTGGCCCATGAATGCCGGCCGCTTCGACATTGGTTCGCTCGACACCTACTACGAGGCTTGCGAGAAGTTCGGCGGTGGTCGACCAAAGGTCGACGTTGAGCGATGAGCGATGAGCGCCAATTTTCAATTTTGAGGCTACGCCTCGAGCTTGCTCTCGTTCGGCAGAGCATACAAGCAAGCTTGCAGCTCTGCTCTCACTTAATCGCAACCTTCAATTTTCAATTTTCAATTTTCAATTCGTGAAGCATTTTCATTTTTCCATCCTTGCCCTCGCGCTTCTGCTCTTTGTCTCATGCGGCACCACCTCACGTGTGCCCATCACCGGTCGCAAGCATAGCTTGCTCGTGGGCGACGCAGAGGTACTGAGCCTCAGCAAGCAGCAGTATAGTGAAACTTTGAAGAAGTCCACGCTTTCTAAGAATGCCACTCAGACCCAGATGGTGAAGCGCGTGGGTCAGCGCCTGGCCAATGCCGTGGAGAGCTATCTCAAGTCGCATGGCGGCGCAGCCGACCTCCGCTACTATGAGTGGGAGTTCAACCTCGTTCAGAGCAAGAGCGTCAACGCCTTCTGCATGCCCGGTGGCAAGATCGTGGTCTACGAGGGTATGCTCGACGTCACACGCGACGAAGCATCCCTGGCCATCGTGCTCGGACATGAGATCGCACACGCCGTAGCCAAGCACTCGGCCGAACAGCTCTCCAAGAAGATGCGCCAGAGCATGGGCACCCAGCTGGTAAGCTCCGTGCTCAGTGCCGCCGGCAAGGAGACGCTGGCCACTCTGGGTAGCTACGTGGCGCAGAGCGGATTTTCCTTCATCAACCTCAAGTACAGCCGCGACAACGAGACCGAGGCCGACCACATGGGCCTTGTCTTTGCCGCCATGGCTGGCTACGATCCTCGCACCGCCATCCCCTTCTGGGAGCGCATGGCAGCCTCGTCCACATCCTCTCGCAGCGAACTCCTCAGCGACCATCCCAGCGATGCCAAGCGCATCGCAGCGCTCCAGAAGCTCATGCCCGAGGCGCTGAAATACTATCAAGGTCGCTAAGGTATCGACAGGAAATTTTCCATTTTCAGAATGATATATAATTAGACACACAGGAAGGATAAGGAACAAAAATGAACATGAATGAACGAAAATGAATACTTTTATTGCTATGAATAATTAAGTATTTTTGTTTATTTTCGTTCATTTTTGTTTCAACATTATCACCCATGCCAACAGGTATATCATTGCCTTATCATTTTTCAATTCGTGAAGCATTTTCAATTTTACATTTTCCCTCTCGCCCTTCTGCTTGCTGCCTGCAGCAGTAAGCCCAGCGGACCGTACCAGCCTCCCCTGGAGGAGCGCCCCCTGCAGGAGGATCAGCGCTGCGACGGCAAGATGCTCTTCAACATACCCGAGGGCTACACCTGCGAGACTATCTGCGTGAAGGACAGCATCGCAGGATACGTCATCAGCCAGGGCAGCGATGCCACGGTCACCCTCCAGAGCGACTTCGCACGCGACTACACTCGCGGACGCTTCGACCAGCTCTGGACCAGCCAGATGCCTCAGGACGTGGCGTGGCGCGAAGACTCTGCCACCCCCGCCCAGCTACAGGCCTTCGGCATGAACAAGGGCTGGATGCGCACCATCACCTCCGAAGACGGCACGCAGGAGTGGACCTTCATCCTGCTCTTCAATGAGCGACAGCACAAGACGGCCACACTCCAGCTGCAGCGCACCGTCGCCACACCCTCCGTGGCCGGGGAGATAGCCTCCACGGTACGTCTGGAGTGAGACGTGAAGGGCATCTCAGAGTGCACATATAGAAGAGAAAAAAGGAGAAAAGGGAAAGAAAAGTTGCACAAAGCTTGCAAGAATGTGAATTTTAACTTACCTTTGCATAGGAAAAATCTATTATTTATCCATAAAACAGAAAAAGACAGACAATGAAGAAGATTCTATTGGCAGCGTGCACCCTGGTGGCGCTGGGACTGACCTCATGCAGTCAGGAAGAGAGCGTAGCGATGGAGCAGGAGACTGCCCAGATGGAAGTATCCGGCCTGAAGGTGCTGGAAGAGAAGGAGATAAGCGGTGACGAACTGTTCGCCATGGCGATGGGCCAGAAGGAGGACTGCGTGGACGGAGACCTCTACGACAAGATAGCCGCCAACTTCCGCACGGCCTACGACCAGCTTCCCACCATCCATGGCACTCGCGCCATCGTACCCGCACTCTACAAGGCTGTGCGCGTGGAGTATCAGACTACCGACGAGGCTATGAAGCCCATCACGGCCAGCGCCATGATCGTGTATCCCCTGCTCAAGCGTATGAACAAGGTGATGCTCATCAACCACGGCACACAGATAGGCTTCATGATGGTGCCCACCAACTATACTTCCGTGGAGGCTATCATGGCTGCCACCGGCGCACTCTGCGTCATGCCCGACTACATCGGTCTGGGCTCTTCCAAGAAGCATCCCGACCTCTACCTCAATCACGACGTACACGGACGTACGAGCATAGACGCCTTGCTGGCCCTGCTTGACTATGCCAAGGCTAAGCGCCTGCCCCTCGACAGCAACTACAAGACCACCATTCTGGGCTACTCGCAGGGTGGATCGGTATCGCTTGCATCGCTGCGCCGCGTACAGCAGCTCGACAAGGCCACACAGGACCGCATCCGTCTCGAGCAGGTGTACTGCGGTGATGGTCCCTATGACCTACGTCGCACCTTCGAGACCTACATGGAGGACTACAAGGCTGGCAAGAAGATGGGTCTGGGCAGCGTGATACCTCTGGTCATCAACAGCATGTTCAACAGCTACCCCAGCGAGATGGAAGGCATCCGCTATGAGGACTTCTTCACCGCTGAGACCCTGAAGACCGGCGTGCCTCAGGCCATCCGTGCCAACAGCGAGGGCATCCTCGACATGATCGTGAAGCTCAACGGCAAGAACCTCGACCAGATACTCAACCTCCCCTACCTCGAGGCCAATCCCGAGCACCTGGAGCGCCTGCTGGGCTTGATGGACCGCCAGAACCTCTGCAAGGGCTGGAAGCCTGAGTACAAACTCCACCTCATGCACTGCAACCCCGACGGCGTGGTACCCTTCAGCAACTTCGAAGAGGCTGTCGAACTGCTCTCCAACGACAAGGTGACCACTCAGGTGGTCAACATCAACACCAAACTCCTCAGCGAGCCTCTCCTGCAGCACATCTACGGCATGCTGGTGATGATGGAGCAGATCCTGCTGAAGTAAATCGCAAAGCTCTTGTTGAAAAAGGAATAAGGCATTTTGCTTGAGAAACATAAATTGAGCATAAAACACAGAAGGGAGACCCACGAGGGCCTCCCTTCTTGCTGTATAGGAGAGACCAACGACAAAAGGATAACATAATATATATTGCCCCGCTGATTTCTTCTCCCCTCCACCGGCAGAAGGTACGATGCGAAAGAAAAACACGGCAGTTTTCTTGCGATTCATAAAAATATTGAGTAAGTTTGTGACAGATTTGAACAAAATACCGAAAAACATGGGAAAAAGACTTTTGCTGGGTGATGAGGCAATAGCCCTCGGTGCCATCCACGCCGGCCTGAGCGGTGTCTATGCCTACCCGGGCACGCCGTCGACCGAGATCACCGAATTCATACAGACAGACCCCACCGCCAAGGAGCGTGGCATACACAGTCGCTGGTGTACCAACGAGAAGACGGCCATGGAGGCTGCACTGGGCATGTCGTATGCCGGGAAGCGGGCCCTAGTGTGCATGAAGCACGTGGGCATGAACGTGTGTGCCGACGCTTTCATCAACAGCGCCATCACAGGAGTCAACGGTGGTCTCATCGTGCTGGCAGCCGACGACCCATCGATGCACTCCAGCCAGAACGAGCAGGACAGCCGCTTCTATGCCAAGTTTGCCATGGTGCCTTGCATGGAGCCAAGCAACCAGCAGGAGGCCTACGACATGATGAAGGCGGCCTTCGAGTACTCTGAGGCTATCAAGGAGCCGGTGGTGATGCGCATCGTGACGCGCCTGGCTCACTCTCGCGCCGCCGTGGAGGTGTGCGACCCCATCGCAGAGAACCCCATGAATCCCTCGACCGAGGCTTGGGTGCTCCTGCCAGGCATCGCCAAGCGAAGATATACCAAGCTGATAGAGAAGCAGCCTGCCATGAGGGAGGCTTCGGAAGGGTCGGCCTACAACCAGATGTGCCTCAACCCTCGGGCGCCCAAGGTAGGCATCGTGGCGTGCGGCATAGGATACAACTATGTACGTGAGGTGGTGGGCGACGGTGCCAACGTGCTGAAGGTGTCGCAGTACCCTCTGCCCATAGACAAGATAAAAGCGCTGGCTGAGGCCAACGACAGCCTGCTCATCGTAGAGGACGGGCAGCCCGTAGTGGAGGAGGAGGTGCTGAAGTATGTAGACACCAGCTACCCCGTGAAGGGACGCCTCACCGGAGATCTGCCCAGACAAGGCGAACTGACTCCCGACGCCATAGCCAAGGCCCTGGGCATAGAGATGCCGGAAGGCATGCCCGCTGCCAAGAATCTGGCCGGACGCCCTCCTCAGCTCTGTCAGGGCTGCGGACACCGCGACGTCTATACGGCTCTCCTTCAAGTGCTGGCCGACTATCCCGACCATCGCGTGTTTGGCGACATCGGTTGCTACACACTGGGGGCGCTGCCTCCCTTCCAGGCCCTGAGCAGCTGTGTGGACATGGGGGCTTCCATCACCATGGCCAAGGGTGCGGCCGACGCTGGTCTCTACCCCGCCGTGGCCGTCATCGGCGACTCCACCTTCACACACTCTGGCATGACGGGCTTGCTGGACGCCGTCAACGACCATAGCAACATCACCGTCGTGATAAGCGACAATCTGACCACAGGCATGACCGGCGGACAGGACAGCGCAGGTACAAGCAAGTACGAGGCCATCTGCACGGGACTGGGCGTCGAAGCCGACCATGTGCGCGTGGTGGTGCCTCTGCCCAAAAACATGCCGGAAATCACACAGGTGATACGCGAGGAACTCGACTACAAGGGCGTGAGCGTCATCATCCCCCGTCGCGAGTGTATCCAGACGGCGGCACGCCATGCCCGAGAGCGCAAGGCAAAGGCCTGATTTTGAGGCTACGCCTCGAGCTTGCTCTCGTTCGGCAGAGCATACAAGCAAGCTTGCAGCTCTGCTCTCACTTAATCGCAACCTTCAATTTTCAATTCGTGAAAAAAGACATCATACTCTGCGGTGTGGGAGGACAAGGCATCCTGTCCATCGCAACCATCATAGGTGAAGCTGCCACAAAGGCTGGCGTACACCTGAAGCAAGCTGAAGTACACGGCATGAGTCAGCGAGGAGGCGACGTGCAGAGCAATCTGCGCCTCTCCACCGAGACCATCTGGAGCGACCTCATCCCTCAGGGGGCTTGCGATATCATCATCTCCATGGAGCCCATGGAGGCTCTCCGCTATCTGCCCTACCTGTCGCAGAAGGGGGTGGTGGTGACGAGCAACAAGCCTTTCGTCAACATACCCAACTATCCCGACCAGGAGGCGCTCTTCAACGAACTGGCGGCTCTGCCCCAAGTGGTCCAGCTGGACATAGAGCAGGTGGCCAAGGATGCCGGCAGTCCCCGCTCGGCCAACGTGGTGCTGCTGGGCATGGCGGCAAGGTATCTAGAGGTGGTGACACCCCAACAGCTTCGCCAGGCCGTGGCTACCATCTTCGCCCGCAAGGGGGAGGCCATAGTGGAGGCCAACCTGAAGGCTTTCGACCTGGGCCTGGGCGTAGAGCGATGAGCGCACCCCCTCAAAAACACGATTTCTAATCACCAGAATTGTCACACACAAAAAAAACTAAAAAGACATGATTCTCAATCCCGCCATGGAATGTATGGACCGCGAGTCCATGAAGAAGCTGCAGCTGGAAAGACTGCAAGACACAGTAAAGAGATGCTACGAAAACGTGCCCTTCTACCGTAAGAAGTTTGACGAGATGGGCATCAAGCCCGAGGACATCAAGTCGCTCGACGATATCACGAAGTTGCCCTTCACCACCAAGTATGACCTGCGCGACGAGTATCCCTTCGGACTCAATGCCGTACCGATGGACAAGATCGTGCGCATACATGCCTCAAGCGGTACCACCGGCAAGCCCGTCGTAGGCACCTACACGGAGAAGGACATCGAGAACTGGGCCGAGGGAGCTGCACGTGTGCTGGCCGTAGGCGACGTAGGTCCGGGCGACGTGGTGCAAGTAAGCTATGGCTACGGACTCTTCACCGGCGGTCTGGGTGCCCACGATGCTGCCGGCCGACTGGGTGCCGTACAGCTGCCCACCTCGTCGGGCAACAGCGAGAAGCAGGTGATGCTGATGAAGGACTTCGGCACCACGGCACTCTGCTGCACGCCTTCCTACGCCTTGCGTCTGGCTGAGACCATGGAGAAGCTGGGCATCAAGAAGGAGGACCTGAAGCTGCGCTACGGATTCTTCGGAGCCGAGCCATGGACCTGGGGCATCCGCCGCGAACTGGAAGAGAAGATGGGTCTCAAGGCCATCGACCTCTATGGACTGACCGAGATGTCGGGTCCCGGCGTAGGCGGTGAGTGCGAATGCCAAGACGGCACGCACATCTGGGAGGATATGTTCTACCCCGAGATCATCGACCCCGAGACACTTCAGCCGGTGGCTCCCGGCGAAGAGGGCGAACTGGTATTCACCTCTCTGACCAAAGAGGCCATGCCCATCATCCGCTACCGCACACGCGACCTCACGCACCTCATCTACGAGCCTTGCAAGTGTGGACGTACCGCCATCCGCATGGGTAAGATATTGGGACGCTCCGACGACATGCTCATCATCCGTGGTGTCAACGTGTTCCCCAGCCAGATAGAGGCCGTGCTGTCGGAGTTCACCGTATACTCTCCCCAGTACTTCATCACCGTGGACCGTCTGGACAACGAGGACACCTTCGACCTCGACGTGGAGCTTCGCGAAGAGTACTATTCTCCCAACCCTGCCAAGCAGATGCCTTTCATCAAGCCTCTCTACGACCGCCTGGTGTCGGTGTGCGGCATCAAGCCCAACATACACATCCTCGCCCCAGGCACCATCGAGCGCTCCAACGGCAAGGCGAAGCATGTCAACGACAAGCGTACTCATCTGAAAGACTGGAAGTAAAAATCCACCGTTCCCCAACGGTTTTCCGTTGGGTCTTAAACCTCAAAACATGCAGATATTTTCCAACGAACTTGTGGCTGAGGCCGTGCGCATAAACCATGTGGCCGACCTTAGCCATGCCACCATAGGCGAGACGCTGTTGGTGGCTCAATATCTTGAGCAGAAGACTGGCATCCCCTTCATCCGCATGGACCAGGGTAGCCCCGGCCTGCCCATCAACCGATATGGCGCGGAGGCCGAGAAGCGGGCACTGGATGCGGGCGTCGGAAGCCAGTATCCTGCCGCAGCGGGCATCAAGGAACTCAAAGAGGCTGCCTCGGAATTCGTGAAGGCATTCATCAACGTGGACATCTCGCCCCGTGCGTGCCTGCCCACAGTGGGTAGCGTGGCTGGTTCGTTCGGAAGTTTCATCGCCTGCTGTCAGCGTAAGCGTTTTCCCCAGATGGGCAAGGTGCTCTTCATCGATCCCGGATTTCCCATCCAGAAGAGCCAGCTGCGCATCCTGGGCATAGAGTGGAAGGAGTTTGACATCTTCCCCTACCGAGGCCAGGCGCTGCGGGAGAAGCTGGAAGAGCTGCTGAAGGATGGCGACGTGGATGCCATCGTCTACTCCAACCCCAACAACCCCGCATGGATATCCTTGGAAGAGGAGGAACTGCAGATCATCGGACAGCTGGCCACCAAGTACGATGTCATCGTCATGGAGGATCTGGCTTACTTCGCCATGGAGAGCCGTCGCGACCTGAGCCATCCCTATGAGGAGCCCTACGTGCGCACCGTGGCCCGCTACACCGACAACTATCTGCTGATGCTCTCCAGCTCGAAGATATTCTCCTACGCCGGACAGCGCATGGCCCTGGTATGTATCTCCGACCGACTCTTCGACCGGCAGTTCCCAGCCTTCGCGGAGCGCTACCACGACGAGGGGGTATTTGGCCCCACCTTCATCGCCAGCATACAGTACATGATCACCAGCGGCTGCACAGCCACCACTCAGTATGGCTACGCTGAGATGCTCCGTCTTTCGTGCGAAGGCAAGATCAACTTCGTGGAGGACACCCGCGAGTATGCCGTACGTGCCCAGCGCATGAAGAAGATATTCTGCGACAACGGATTCAACATCACCTATCCACGCGACCTGCAAGAGGAGATAGGCGACGGATTTTTCTTCTCACTCTCCTACCCCGGCCTGAGCGGAGGCGAACTGGTCATCGAACTGATCAAATACGGCGTGTCTGCCATCAACCTGGACACTACCGGTTCGCTGCAGCCTGGCGTGAGGGCATGCACCTCGCGCATGAGGGAGGAGCTCTATCCTGTGCTGGAAGAGCGTATGAAGCAATTCAAAGAAGACCACCCAATCTGACACGGCCCGCAGATCACCAATCCCGACACTACGCGCAAAAGCACCTATTTTTGACACTACGGGAAAAGCAACAACAATGACACTACTGGAAAAACTCAATCAAGACGACCGCTTTGCCCAAGGCATCGGCGCTCAGCTGACGGAAATCCGGGAAGGCTATGCCAAGACTGAACTGACCGTGGAGGAGCGTCATCTCAATGGAGCCGGCGTATGTCAAGGTGGAGTGATGTACACCCTGGCCGACCTTTCCTTCGCAGGAGTGGCCAACTGCCACGGCATCCTCACCCTGGGCATCTCCAACACCATCACGTTTCTCAAGTCGGCCCAACTGGGAGATCATCTGACAGCTGAGTGTACCGAACTGCTCGACCACAAGCGCCTCCCCTATTGCGACATACGCATCACCAATCAGGATGGAGACCTCGTGGCCGTCATGACAGGTCTGGCCTACCGCATGAAGAAGGACTTCCCCTTCGACAGCCTGATGGGATAAAGCCTGCCTTATGGCAGCCCCTTGCCTTCGCTGACCCGCAGAGCCCCTCTCGCCGACTTACAGTACTTACACCTTACAAAAAACCAAAAGCCCCATGACCATCACCCTTTTCCAGCGCGATATCCTCTGGGCCGACCCCTCAGCCAACATCCGCCTCAACGAGCAACTGCTCCTCGAAGCCCCCAAGAGCGACCTCTATGTACTCCCCGAGATGTGGAGTACCGGTTTCGTCACAAGTCCCGCCGAAGCTCATATCGCTGATGGCGCTACCGAACTGCAGTGGATGCAGCAGATGGCCAAGCGCCTCGACGCCGCCATAGCCGGAAGCGTAGCCATACAGGCAGAAGACGGCACCTATCGCAACCGCTTCTACTTCGTCACCCCAGAGTGCACCACTCACTACGACAAGCACCACCTCTTCACCTACGGAGGCGAGCACAAGCGCTACACGGCCGGCCAGGAGCGCGTCGTCGCAGAGTGGCGAGGAGTGCGATTCCTCCTGATGGTATGCTACGACCTACGTTTCCCCACTTACTCTCGCAACGTCCCCCGAGAGGAAGGAGGCTACGACTGTGCCCTCTATGTGGCTTCATGGCCCACCCCACGCGTAGAAGCTTGGCGTACCTTGCTGCTGGCACGCGCCATCGAGAACCAGTGCTACGTGTGCGGTGTCAACCGCGTCGGCACCGATCCCGCCTGCCAATACTGTGGCGGAACCGCCGCCATCGACCCTTACGGCAAGTACATAGAGACCTGTCCCGATGGCGCAGAAGGCACCCTCACCTTTACCCTCGACCTCGACGCCCTCCAGGCCTTCCGCAAGAAATTCCCTGTACTGAAGGATAGAGACTTTATATAAGTGAAAAGTGAATAATACCTAATACTAGTAATACTTTTAATACTTAGGCGAATTAAAAAGTGAACTTTTGCAGACCTTTTGTCAACGGACAGAATGGAGTCACTTTCAACGAAAGTTGAATAAATCCTCAACAAAAAAAGGAAGTCATCTCTGACTTCCTTCTTCTTTGCGGAGAGAGAGGAACTACGATTCGAACCCTATTGGTTATCATACACTCTCATAGACTGCGTAAACCGCTGAAACATAGATATTTTAAATGATGTTAATATCATAAAATTTCATAGAATTTATTTGCGTATCTCAAAAAATGGCTGTAATTTTGGCTGTGAATTTTAACACTGATACTCTATGATAATCAAACGTAACATCATTTTCTGGCTTGAAAAGCGAAAGAAGAACGGCATAGT
>JAZLII010000017.1:0-8672 GCA_045617275.1 Bacteroidaceae bacterium | reverse complement strand
GGTCGGGGGGGGGGCGAAGCAAAGAAGGGGGGGGGGGGTGCGTCGAGCGATGAGAGATGAGGGATGAGCGGAGAGAAGAGGGGAAGGACCTCGGGGAAAAGCCCGAGGAACAGAACCTAGGAGAGAAGAGAGGAGAGAGAGGGGGAGGGTTTAGAATCTGCGGGGGACTTGATAGCTGATGCGGGCAATGTGGTCGAAGTGGGGCTCCCATTTGTTGTCAGGATTTAGGCCTATCTGGATGCCATAGAAGAAGGTGCCTTGCTGGCGATGCTGGAGAATGGCATCGAGCATGGGCTGGGGAGTGAGAGGCATGCGGAAATCACCGACGAAGACGACGTCGGCACTCATGTATTCGGGTTTCTTCTCCAGGAGTTCGAGCACCAGTCGCATGGCCAGATCGATGCGCGTGTCGCCTGTGGCGGTGTGTGTGAAAAAATCCATCAGCCTCACGCGGTCTCGCTTGGCATCGATGGGGCGTGCCGACACGGAGAAAGCGATGAGGAAAAGGTCGCGATGCTGGGCACGAGTCAGTTCGACCAGCCGGAGCGCAAAGGAGCGTGCCAGACGAGAGGGTACCCCTTCCATACTGCCCGAGGTGTCGATACAAGCTATCATGGGCCCCTTCTGCTTGGCCCGCTTGCGTTCGAGTCGGCGGTTGGGCTGTAGCTGTTCGCTCTTGTGTAAGAAATTTTGCAAGGAACTTGTGGTGAACTTCTGGAGGAAAAGTTCGTCGAGAGAGTCATCGCTCAACTGCGCCATCTCGAGGGGTAGGAGAGCATCGAGTCGCCGACCCATGGTCACACCCTGTATGTCGCTCTTGGAAGAGTGCTCCATAGGCAGTGTGGGTCCACTTCCCACCCACATCGTCTGTTCGCCGTCGGGGTCGATGATACGGCCCATGCGATTGGCCATCTGGATGAGTTCGGGATAGTCGCGCTGAAGGCGTGCCATTTTCACATAGCGCTCGAAGTCGTACTCGTCCCATTCGCCTCCCAGCATGCCCCAAGCCTGGCGAAACTCATCCTCCGAGATGCCCTTGCGCTTCATGTATTCAGGTACGGTGTGCTGGAGCTGGAGGGTACGCTTACGGGCCGATTCGCTCTGCGACTCCACGAACTCCCGTTGCTCCTGCTTAAGACGCTCCTTGAAGACCAGCTGGTAGTCCTTGTACATGCTTTCCCAAACCTCCTCGCGCGAAGGGTCCTTCTGGAGCTGGGTGCGGTAGAAGGCAGACCGGAAGCCATAGGCACCGTAGGTCTTGTCCAGTGTGTCGACCAGAGCCTGCCATCCGTCCTCCTTCATGGCCATGCTCCACTCGAGCGACTCCCCCATCTGCTTCATCTCCGACTGACGGCAGTTGATGTTGAAACGCTTACGCTTCAAGGCCGTGTCCACGAAACGCATCACACCATCTTGGAAAATGCGGGCATGCACCTCGTCGGTGAGCACCAAGGCACGCAGTGTGGCATCGTTCATGAGCGAGATGATGTAGTCGGCTATGGGGTCGCCGGTCATCACGTCGGGACGTTCGCCCCGCTCCACGAAACGCTGTACGAGACGCACGTAGAACTCCTCCTCGAGATTTTCACGGCCCAGCTGACGCAGTTCGGTGCTGTCTATCTTGGCCAGTTCCTCCTGAAACTTCATGAGGTCCCAAGGGTCGTAGTACTCATCGCTTGCGTGGGTCGCTTCCGACAGGTCAAAGAATTGTGCCTCCATGGATGGTGTATATTTTCTTATAAGTGTGCAAGTAAATGTATTTACTTTAACAAAACGCCAGTACGGCTTGAAATGTAATGCGATAGCCTATGCTAAACACTAATACAACTTCTGCGCATCCACACGCAGGAGAGCCAACTGATGATTGAGCGCCTTTACCTGCTGTGCAACCTCCTGACGGTCATCGTCGCCAGCGAAGAGACATTGCTCGGTGAGCAGGTCGGACACCCGTGAGATGCCCTCTGCCACCTCTTCGATGAGCGTATCGTAGTCCGTATCATGCTTCACAGCCTCGAGGTGGTCGAGTGCAGAGTAACTGTTGCCTACGGGATGCTTGTGGATGGGGTATTGCACACCGTTGATGTATATGTTGTCGTTGTCTCGATAGAGCTTCACACGCTGAGATGTCACGCCGTTGGACAGCATGCCAAGGTTGTCGCTCATAGTGCGTATGTACATCTTTTTAGGTTGCAGAGGGTCGGCATACACCACGCCCTCCATGGGTGCATCGTAGCGGTTGTAGTCCTTGAGGTTCTTGTAGTCCACGAAGAAGATATACGTGTGGCCCGTGCCAAAACGGTCTATGCGGAAGTTGTAGCCGTCGAACAGTTCCTTGTTGTCGTCGCGGTGATAGTTCTCCATCCTCGCCTCGCGTAGCGCCTCCACAGCCATAGCCCTCTTCACGTCGATGGCCATCGAAGCCTTCATCTTGCTGATGCGCTGGTCGAAGCCCTCCATGATGGCACGCACCACGAGACGTCTCACCGGCTGTATCTCCACAGGGTCGCTCCAGAGGCAGTGAGTGAGTATGAGGAGGTCCTGCATGCCCACCTCCTTGCGCCCATGAAGGAAAGCCGAGGCACGGAGCAGACGAACGATGTGTTGCCAACGACGATCACTCACGTAGATGTGGCGCGTACGATTGGCACTCTCTTCCGTGTCGTCGAGAGGCAGACACGACAAGTGCTTGCGTATGAAACTAATGGCTTTCAGCACCTCCTCCGGTACACCCACGTCGTCTATCTCACGGCTCCAGGCGGTATACTCTTCTGGACGGATGGCCAGTTGGCGCAACGTAGCGCTGTCGGCGTCTGACGGAGAGGTGGGTTGCAAGAGGATGCGGTAGAAATTGTCCTCACGCTTCACGCATCCCGACACGATACGCACCAGGAAACGGTCCCATAGAGCCTCCAGTCCCTCACCTTCAGCAGGGAGCTCGTTGCTTGCCCCGATGAGCAGTTTGAGAGGCACCTTCACCTCCTCACGACCGTTGCGAAACGTCTTCTCGTTGATGATGGTCAGCAAGGTGTTGAGGATGGCCGGACCAGCCTTCCATATCTCGTCCAGGAAGACGATGTCGGCCTCGGGCATGAACCCAGCCGTGTTGCGCTCATAGAGATCGTCGGTCTTCAGTCGGCTGATGCTCACCGGACCGAATATCTCATCCGGAGTCGAAAATCTTGACATCAGGTACTCGAAACTCTTTGCTCCACAGAAGGCATCCTTCACTCTTCGCGCCACCAGGCTCTTTGCCACACCCGGAGGGCCCAGCAAAAGCACGCTCTCTCCCGCTACGGCCGACAGTAGCGCCATGCCCAGTTCGGTATCTTTCTCATACACACCCACTTGCAACGCGTCAAGCAGTGCCTTGCATCTGTCTTTTATATTCATGGTCAAATATTGTCAGAAGAATTGCTATTTCACTTTGTCTACACAAATATACATTTTTTTTGCCTTATATAATAAGAAATCGACAAAAAAGGCATTGCGTGCACCGATTTTTTTGTAATTTTGTACGTTTTTATCCCAAAATAAGTCATTTTATATGAAAATAAAATACATTTTCTACACTCTTTTGTGTCTTTTCTCCATGCTTCCCATGACTGTGCAAGCACAGAATGCCGGGGAGAAAGTGATCGAGTTTTTCTCCGACAATGCCATCATGGAAGACAATCCCAAACAGCATACCTACAACATCACCATCTTCTCCCCCGACGGAGAGTGGAAGATGCAACTCAACTATAAGTCCGAGAGCATGTTTGGTACTTTCACCAACGACGACTTCGACCTCAAGGGTAGCGGAAAGAACTACAACTATGCCAGAAATCCCAACAACAGCATGGTGTTCTACTCCTTCACCGACATGAAGGTCAGCGTGACGGACGAGGGTACGCTCTACCGTGTGAAGGCCAACTGTCTGGCCAACAACAACACACGCTTCATCGCAGAAGCCACCATCGATGCTCCACAGCCAGAAAGCATTATCAAGGCAGACCTCGGCTATGCCCGTGTGGAGAACAATTCCTTCTACGGTACCTGGAGCATCTACGCCGAAAACGATGACTACAAGCTCGGCTATGGTATCGCAAGCAACGAACTCCTGGGCACCTTCTACCGTGCCGACCTGCTCATGCCCGAACTCTGGCTGAAACAAGAAGGCAAGATGGTCAAAGTGCTCACAGCTACGGCGGTGCACACTGAAGAGGGCGATACGAAACACTTCCAGATAGACATCCTCGGCGATGATCTCGTGCAGTACTCCCTGACCATGTTCAACGGCCCCTACGAGGTAGAGATCATCGGTCGTCAGGATATCGAGGTGGGTGACATGATACTCCAGGACCTCACCGAGATGTACGGTTGCCTACAGTTTGGCGCCATGAGCGACGACTATGCTGTGGCCGTAGCGCTGACCCCCGAAGCCTTCAACTCAGGACGCACGAATTGGACGCGTGACGACGTGGTGATGCAGTACACCCGTGTGCTCGACATCGCTGAAGGTACCAGCGTGGAGATCTTCGACATCAACATCGAACTCGACTTGCTCGAGGGACTGTCCATCCTCAAGGTCGACGTGATCGGCATGGACGGCATACTCTACCACATCACCATGTTTGCCGAAAAAGAGACGATGCCCGAACCCAAGGATACCGTCAACATAGACTTTGGGCACGTGAGCATGATAGACTACACCCAGGGGCTGGGTCTGGTGGGCCTTGGTGCCGTGATGCCAGGCAAGTACCAGATGCGATTTTACCTCTATACACCCTACCTTGAGGGAGACTTCGAAAATGAGGATTTCAACATCGAGATGTGCGACATGATGGTGGTCACCGGCAACACCTACCTCTTCCACGACGGTAAGTTCGCTCAGGCCAAGATGGAAAAGGTGGACGGACAGACACGCATCACGGTGGATATGCTCTGCATCGACGAAGTGCTCTACCATGCCACCATGTACATCGACCCCCTGAAGTGTCTGGAAGGTGGACAGTATTCCATCGACATGGAAGACGGTGTCGACATGGTCTCCATCCAGACCGGGCATGAGGCCAACTACGGCGAGTACCTCCTGCAGTTCCAGAATCTCGACAACGTCTACGACAAGCAGGACAATATCGTGGGCGACGGTTATCTATTCGCCTTCTACTTCGCTCAGGACGGCAACGGCGTGAGTGGAGAGTACGGCTATTCGGCTGGTACGCTGGCAGAAGACGTCACCCATCTTTTCTATGAGAACAAGTGCGAGGTACGCGTTGCTCCCGTAGCCGGTACGCTCAGGCTCGAACCCGTGGAGTCGCTCACCATCAAGTTTGACGACTTCCACTCGGCAAAGACCTACCTGTACAAGGTCAGATTCCAGGTGCTTGGACAGAATGGTGCCATCTACGAGGCAGAAGGACAGAACGTCATCATCTGCATGACCGAGGAAGGGGAGCTTGTCAACATCGACGAGAGTGCCAGTGCCATCCTCCGACAGCATCTCGAGAAGCAAGGCTACCGTGTACGCAAGATACAGAAGGACGGCAAGATCATCCTTGAGACCCCAGGCAGACAGTACGACCTGCAAGGTCGTCAGATCGGCAGGGCCTCGTAGGGCGATTCAGGATAACGATAAACCACATATACATATTATTATTTATTAATTCATAATTTATGAAGAAGTTTTTACTTTCTTTGATGGGTCTTTTCATCGCTCTGGGCATGTATGCCGGCGATAAGACCGTCTCGATCGACTTCTCCGCTCAGAACTACAAGAATGGTGATGAGGTGCAGATGGTCATGATCGATGACAACGTGAGTATTGCTTTGGACAAGGGTACCAACAGCAACACTCCCAAGTATTACACCACCGGCGAGGCCGTTCGCCTGTATGGTTCCAACACCATGACCATCACCACCGCAAGCGGTGTGCTGAAGAGCGTGGAGCTGACCTTTGCCAGTGGCGAGGGTAGCAATGCCATCACTGCAGACTGTGGTGAGTTCACTCAGCCCAACTGGACTGGTAGCAGCGCAGCTGTGGTTCTGACCGTTGGTGGCACCTCTGGCCATCGTCGTGTCAAGACTGTCACCGTGACCTATGGTGAGGCTGGTTCTGCTCCCGTAGCAGTAGAGGGTGTCTCCATCACCGATGCTCAGGGCAATGCTCTTGGCTACAGTGTTAACCTCACTCAGGGCGAGACCTTGCAGCTCAAGGCTGCCATCGATCCTGCCAGTGCTTCCAACAAGAATGTGACTTGGGAGGTCCTCCAGGAAGATGATATCATCTCTTTCGAGAATAACACTGTCACTGCCCTCAATCCCGGTCGTGCTGCCATCGTAGTGACCACCGAGGATGGTGAGCATCAGGCTTTCACCTATATCTATGTAAGCGCTCCCGAGAAGAGCACCGTGGCTGACTTCATCGCCAATAAGGGCGGTGCATGCTACCTCACTGGTGTGGTAAGCGACTTCGTAAGCACCGTCTATGGCAACTTCACCCTGACCGATGCTACCGGTTCGATCTATGTATATGGATGTCTAACCCCTGCTGGCGAGAAGAAGCAGTTTGAGTCGCTCGGCGTAAAGGAAGGCAATGAGATCACCGTATTGGCCAGCAAGTATCAGCTCTTCAAGGAGACTCATGAGGCTGTCGATGTGGTATTTGTAGAGAACCACGGTACTCCTTCTTCTGGTAGTGAGTACACCTTCGATGTCAAGGCTGGTAAGACCAACTTCAGCGTCGTTCCTTCTGTTGACGACGTGAAGTACTACGTTGAGGTGCTTCCTGCTGGCTATTCGGCAGACGAGATCACCGACTATTTCGACCAGATCTTCGCTGAAATGGGCGACGGCCTGGAGTACTTCAGCGGTATGATCAACCAGAACTATGCTAAGGACTGGTACATCGATGAGGATGGCGACTATGTCATCGCCGTATGTGCTGTAAGCGAAAGCAATAAGCGTATGGGTGCTGTCACCCTCGTACCCTTCACCATCGGTGGTGGAGAGGAGCCTATGGGCAACTACAGCTTCCAGGTAACTCCTGGCAAGACCAACTTCACCGTCATTCCTTCTGATGAGAATGTGAAGTACTACATGGAGATCATCGGTGCAGGCTATAGCACTGCTGAGATCGCCGGCTACTTCGACATGATGTTTGAGGAGATGGGTGATGGTCTGGACTACTTCAGTGGCATCCAGAACCAGAGCTATGCTAAGGACTGGTGGATTGACGAGGAAGGTGACTATGTGATCGCTGTATGTGCTGTAAGCGATGACAACAAGCGCGTAAGCGAGGTTACCGTTGTACCCTTCACCATCGGTGGTGAGGATGAGCCTATGGGCGACTACAGCTTCGAGATTGAGGCTGGCAAGGAGGACTTCACCGTGACTCCTTCTGATAAGAATGTGAAGTACTACATGGAGGTCATCGGTGCTGGCTATAGCACTGAGGAGATCACCGGCTACTTCGACATGATGTTTGACGAGATGGGCAGTGGTCTGGAGTACTTCACCGGCGTACAGACTCAGAACTATGCTGAGGACTGGTGGATCGACGAGGAAGGTGACTACGTGATCGCCGTATGCGCTGTCAGCGCTGACAACAAGCGTCTGAGCGCTGTTACCGTTGTGCCCTTCACCATCGGTGGTGACGAGCCTGTTGCCTTCGAGCCTGAGTTTGTCTACAGCATCGAGGACGGTGCTGAGGTAGACGCAGCAGAGACTCGCAGCATCCACCTCGACGTTCTCGTTGAGGGTATGACCGACGAGGACCTCTTCGTAGAGGGTAAGATCTATGGTAAGAAATTTGAGAGCCCCGTCATCGCCTACACCGACTTTGAGGAGGGTATGGACATCGACGTCTCTCGTCTGGAAGATGGTATCTACACCATCGAGATCACCAAGGTAGCCGGTGGCGACGTGGTAGGTGTCACCGAGGATTGGATGCCCATCTATGAGCACCAGCTCGAGGCAGAGGAAGGCAAGGCCCTCTCTACCATCACCTTCACGCTTAGCGTGCCTCAGGCTGAGCCCGTAGCTGTAGAGTACGCTGTCAACCCCAAGAGCGGTTCTACCGTGGAGAGCCTTGAGCAGATCACTCTGCAGTTCACCGACGATACTGCTGTGGGTAATGGTATGATCACCGTCAAGAAGGACGGTCAGGAGATCGCTAAGATCGACGCTGAGGCCATCTTCCCCGACGACTGGTTTGCTCCCGTGACCGACTTCATCCTGCCTATCGGTGCCACCGAGCCCGGTAAGTACACCATCGAGATCCCCGAGGGTTACTTCCAGCAGGGTATGGGTGAGGTCAACGCTGCAGCCATCACTCTGACCTACACCATCGAGGAGCCTGCAGAGATGGTTGTATTGCCCTCTCTCTTCTCCGGCGTGGTAGGTAGCATCGACACCGCACTCAATGGCCATGCAGCCGTAAGCGCTGAGGTGGCAGAGGGTCTTCGCGTGGAGATTGCCAACTGTCCCCAGGCCATCGGCGTAAGCTTCTCTCTCAACGAGATGAAGATGGGCCAGGATGCAGAGGGTACCTTCTGGACCGTAGGCAAGGAGCTCGCAGTAGGCGAGATCGAGATGACCCGCGACTCATACGCAGCCTTCGACGCTCCCATCTACTTCTATGGCGGTAAGTCGGAGGCCAAGCGGTCTTAGGAAGACAATGTAAGAGCTCAACT
>JAZLII010000016.1:0-3925 GCA_045617275.1 Bacteroidaceae bacterium | reverse complement strand
TGACATTGATAAAACTATCGGGCAGACCGATCTTCTCGATACCGCCACTTGTGATGACGCTCTGGTCATCCATGTTGTAAAGTGCGTATTTGATAGATGAACTTCCGCAGTTCAATACAAGAATTTTCATGTCTTCCAGTTATTGTGAATTATGAATTATGCATTGTGAATTATTTTGCGTCTTGAGCCTGACAAGCCGTGATGGCAACCATCTTGTAGATGTCGTCGACCGAGCAACCACGAGAGAGGTCGTTGACGGGACGGGCGATACCCTGAAGGATGGGACCAATAGCGTCGGCACCAGCGAGGCGCTGAACGAGCTTATAGCCGATGTTGCCCACCTCGAGACAGGGGAAGACGAGGGTGTTGGCATGACCTGCGATGGCACTGCCAGGAGCCTTCTTCTCGCCTACTGAGGGAACGAGCGCTGCATCAGCCTGGAGTTCGCCGTCGATCTTCAAGTCGGGAGCCAACTCCTTGGCCAGACGAGTGGCCTCAACCACCTTGTCCACCACCTCATGCTTGGCGCTGCCCTTGGTAGAGAAGCTCAGCAGGGCCACGCGAGGATCCTCAAATCCGGCAACGGACTTGGCAGTCTGTGCGGTGCAAACGGCGATCTGAGCCAACTGGCTGGCATCGGGCATGGGGGTAACGGCCACGTCGCCTACGACGAGCACACCGTCCTCACCATACTGCTTGGCATCGGTGATGAGGAGCATGGCACCTGAGACACACGAGATGCCGGGAGCACACTTGATGATCTGCAAGGCGGGACGCAGGGTGTCGCCGGTGGTAGAGAGCGCACCGGAGATCTGACCGTCGGCATCGCCACTCTTAATGATGAGGCAACCGAAATACAGAGGATCGAGTACCTGCTGACGAGCCTTCTCGATGGTCATGCCCTTCTTCTCACGCAGCTTCGTGAGGAGCTGTGCATACTCCTCGGTCTTCTCGCTGGTAGCAGGGTCGATGATGGTACAATCCTTGATGTGACTGAGACCCAGCTTGTCGGCCAGTGCCAGAATTTCTTCGCGATTACCGATGAGGATAATCTCTGCCAGTCCATCGGCTTGTGCCTTGTCGGCAGCAGTGATGGTACGCTCCTCCAGGCTCTCGGGCAGCACGATGCGCTGCTTGTTGCTCTGGGCACGAGCGATGATTTTCTCCATTAATGTCATTGTACTGTTTATTTTAGGTTTAAATGTTATTGTTTCTATATAATAAGGTACACCCGCAAGGGGAAAGTCGCGCGGAGACTACATTTCTCCAAAATATCCACGCAGGAGTGCGGCTTCCAGTGTCTCGCTCGACACATTGACCAAGAAGCGCCCCTTGTAGGCCATGGTAATGTGGCCCGTCTCCTCGCTCACGACAATGGCCAGGGCGTCGGTATCGGAACTGATACCACGAGCGGCACGATGACGCAAGCCAAACTCCTTGGGGATATCGATATCGTGGGAAGTAGGCAAGATGCAGGCCGCAGCCACAATGCGATCGTTCTTGATGATGAGAGCACCATCGTGAAGGGGACTGTTCTTGAAAAAGATGTTCTCTATCAAGCGCTGGCTAATCTTGGCATCGAGACGCTCACCCGACGAGGTGTACTCGCCCAGGGGAGCATCGTTGCGCATGACGATGAGAGCACCGACCTTCTGCTTGCTCATGTTGAGACAGGCCATGACTATGGGCGAGACCACCTCACGCGAATTTCGGTAACTCTTATCGTTGGTCTTCTCATTGCGCAGATAGTGCACCAGACGGCCCAAAGCATTGTGCACGCCTATGTTGTAGAGAAATCCGCGTATCTCTTTCTGAAACAGGACGATGATGGCAATGGCACCCACATTGACCAACTGGTCCATGATGCCACCCAGCAACTTCATCTCAAAGACCTTCGAGACGAGGATCCACGCTGTGACAAACACAAACACGCCGGTGAAGACACGAAGGGAACGCGTCTGGCGCATCACTTTGTAGAGATAGAACAGGATGAGTGTGGTAAGCAGTATATCGACCACATCTTTTATGTAAATATCGAAAGGCACGGGAGGGATAAGTGAAAAGTGAAAGCCGCAAAGCGGCGATGAACGTTGAGAGTTGAGCGGAGATTATTATTTAGTGAATAATACTTAATACTATTAATACTTGGGCGGAGTGAAAAGTGAAAAGTGGGAGGGGCATCAGGGAGTGGAAGACTGGTGGAACATGCCGACCAGCTTGATGGTCTCTACCGCCTCCTTGACATCGTGGACACGGAGGATGTGGGTGCCTTGCTGGAGCGCTAAGGCATGCAGCACACTGGTGCCATTGAGCGCCTCCTCAGGCGTGCATCCAAGGACCTTACAGATCATAGACTTGCGACTCACACCGACCAGAATGGGAAGATCCAGTACCTCGAACACACGTTGTCGGGACAGCAACTGGTAGTTCTGCTCCAGCGTCTTGGCAAAGCCATAGCCTGGATCCAAGATGATGTCGCTGACTCCCAGAGCATGCAGCCTGTCCACCTTCTCACCGAAATAGCGGAGCACCTCGGCGGTGACATCCTCGTAGTCGGTATGTTGCTGCATGGTCTGTGGCGTGCCTCGCATATGCATGAGGATGTAAGGCACATTGAGACTAGCCACCGTGGGAAACATGTCCTCATCGAGCGTGCCGCCAGAAATGTCGTTGATGATATCTGCGCCATAGTCCTCCACACAGCGGCGGGCCACCTCTGCACGGAAAGTATCGACACTCACCACCACGTCGGGGAAAAGGCCTCTGACGATGTCCAAGGCCCTGCTTAGGCGAGAGAGCTCTTCCTCGGGCGACACATCGGCAGCTCCCGGACGCGAGCTGTATGCCCCCAGGTCGATCATGGTACCGCCCTCTGCGACGATCTGCTCAGCCCTTGCGGCTATCTGATCTTCGGTCTGCATACGGCTTCCGCTATAAAAGGAATCGGGCGTGACGTTCAAGATACCCATCACCTGGGGTTGAGACAAATCGAAAAGTCTGCCTCTGACATTGATACTATAAGGAGTGAGCTTTAACATGTTTTCGGTCGACGAGAGGGGCGTGGATTTCTCCTACGGGCCTCCCTTGGGTTGTATGGTCTACAAAGTTACACCTTTTTTAGGTATTATCAATAAAAACTGCCACGATATTTGCAACAAGAAATCATTTTTTTTGCGCTCCTCACCCACTTTCACACCGAACGGCAAAATAAAACAAGTTTTATTTGCTACTTCGCCGGCTTATTTGTACCTTTGCCCTAATTAGGGGTACTCTTCACGGAAAACATCCGCGGCAGAAAGCCCACACAACCCAATCAATAAACACACCCAAGTATGACTATACAAGACCTATACCCATGCTATCTCCAGCATCCCTGCATCACCACTGATACCCGAAACTGCCCGGAAGGCAGTATCTTCTTTGCCTTGAAGGGTGCCTCTTTCGACGGCAACGCCTTTGCCCAGAGCGCCATCGAGAAGGGATGTGCTTATGCAGTGGTCGACGAAGCCCAGTATGTGTCTGAAGACGACGAGCGCTACATCCTGGTAGACGATGCGCTGAAAACGCTGCAAGACCTGGCCGCCTACCACCGTCAGCAGCTTACCATACCCGTACTGCAGATCACGGGTACCAACGGAAAGACCACGACCAAGGAACTGGTAAGCGCCGTGCTTTGCAAGAAATACAAGACCCTCTATACGGAAGGTAATCTCAACAATCACATCGGTGTGCCCCGTACCTTGCTTCGCATCACACCAGCGTACGAGATGGCCGTGATAGAGACCGGAGCCAACCACCCAGGGGAGATAGAATTCCTGTGCAGGATGGTGCAGGCCGACTATGGACTCATCACCAATGTGGGCCGTGCTCACCTGGAGGGATTCGGTTCGTTTGAATGGGTGAAGGCCACCAAGGGAGAGCTCTA
>JAZLII010000015.1:0-14731 GCA_045617275.1 Bacteroidaceae bacterium | reverse complement strand
AACAACAAGCCTATTGGCCCTAACAAGGGAGGTATCCGTTACCACACCTCTGTAAACCTTGGAATCCTCAAGTTCCTTGCATTCGAGCAGACTTTCAAGAACTCTCTTACTAGTCTCCCAAAGGGTGGTGCAAAGGGTGGTTCTGACTTCAGCCCCCGTGGTAAGTCAAGCGCTGAGGTTATGCGTTTCTGCCAGGCCTTCATGCTCGAGCTCTACCGTCACATTGGTCCCGACTGTGACGTTCCCGCTGGTGATATCGGCGTTGGTGGTCGTGAGGTAGGCTATATGTTTGGTGCATATAAGAAGTATTGCCGTCAGTTCCAGGGTGTATTGACCGGTAAGGGACTTGAGTTCGGTGGTTCACTGATCCGTCCTGAGGCTACTGGTTACGGTACTGTTTATTTCCTGCGTGCTATGCTGAAGACTAAGGGTGACAGCATTGAAGGCAAGAAGGTTCTGATCTCTGGTTCAGGTAACGTTGCTCAGTATGCTGCTGAGAAGGTTCTGCAGCTTGGTGGTAAGGTTATGACTATGTCTGATTCTGACGGTTATATCTATGATCCCGATGGTATCGATCGCGCTAAGTTGGATTACATCTTCGATCTGAAGCAGAACCAGCGTGGCCGTATCAAGGAGTATGTAGAGGAGTATCCTAATGCTAAGTATGTAGCTGGTGCTAAGCCTTGGAACGAGGTTGCAGACATCGCTCTTCCCTGTGCTACCCAGAATGAGCTCAACGAGGAGCAGGCTAAGGCTCTCGTAGCTAACGGCTGTATCGCTGTTGCTGAGGGTGCAAACATGCCTACTACTCCCGATGCAATCAAGGTATTCCAGGATGCAAAGATTCTCTACTGTCCCGGTAAGGCTTCCAATGCAGGAGGTGTATCAGTATCAGGTCTTGAGATGGCTCAGAACAGTCAGCGTTTGTCATGGACTTCAGAGGAGGTTGATGCTAAATTGCTCTGGATCATGGAGAACATTCATGAGAACTGCGTAAAGTATGGTACCGAGGCTGATGGTTATGTCAACTATGTGAAGGGTGCTAATGTAGCCGGCTTCATGAAGGTTGCCAAAGCTATGATGGCTCAGGGCGTATTCTAAAAAACTGGAATACACTGCCATCAAAGGTTTACTTTTGAATGGCTCAGTAAGTATTCTTTTTGAATATCCTACTTAATTATTATAATTTGTATGTGCCTATCTGCAAATAGCAGGTAGGCACATTTTATTTAGGATAATAATGATACTTATCTTTATTCTTCTCGGTCTAAATGTAGGCATCATGTATAAATTAATATAGTTTGGTAGGGTGGGGGAGTATTGATCATGAGGAATGTTGTATAGAAAATGCCATACGATGTCAAAATTGTGTGGCATTTCCTTTGCATGATACGCAACTTCTACTATCTTTGTGCAAAAATCATGAAAATTAAGTATCGTACGGTATATAATAGGTCCAACAAACTAAACAAAATGGGTCTTGGACTCATTCAGATAGAGGCCTATCAGAATGGCCATAAAGCTTACTTTAGCACAAACATTTTCGTTGCAAAAGATCAATATGATGGTTTCGTCATCAATCATCCTCATGCTTCTGAACTTAACGGCCTCATTACTGAACTTGTGATGAAATTAGAGAAAGTGGAGCTTGACCTTTGGAAGCATGGAATTTCGCCCAACTTGGATCATCTTCGGTCGGCATGGCGAGAAAAGAAAGAACTGACAGATTTTGCAACTTTTGCCTTTCAGGTTGTGGATAAAAGCGATAGGAAAGAACATACCAAACAAAACCTTAGGCAAACCATTCGTAAAGTACAGGCTTTTCGCCCCATCTCACTTTGTGATATTGACTATCTTTATCTGAAGGACTTTGAAGACTGGTTGCGTAAAACCCACATAACTCCCAATACGATACACAAAGAGATGCGTAACTTTCGCACTTTGCTAGGCGAAGCTATCTTAGAAGGCCTGATAACGGAGAATCCCTTTAAACGCTATAAGATTCCACGTCTTGAGAAGAAAGAGCATATAGTTCTTTCAGAAGGTGAAATGCTAAGAATCAAGAAGACCCAATGTTATCCAGACGTGCGCGATGCATTTCTATTCTGTTGTCATACAGGACTACGTTTCTCTGATTATAAGGAACTTAGTCCTTCAAACTTCAAAACTATAAAGGGTAAAACCTGGCTTGTGTATGTTACGATCAAGACTGGCATTGAAGTTCGTATTCCTATGTATGCGATAGGGGAGTACCCTTATCCCCAAATTCCCAGCAATGCTGTTGTCAATCGCCAATTGCAACAAATATGTATCGCTGCAAATATCAAGAAATCCATTAGTTTTCATACAGCTCGGCATACTTTTGCTACGCTGATGTTAAGCAAAGGAGTGCCTATTACGTCAGTTCAGCATATGTTGGGACACACTTCCGTGAGGATGACTGAAAAATATGCGGAGACGACACAAAAGAAATTAGAAGCAGATGTGTTGAAAGCGTTTCGAAGATAAAAAAAGCAAGCATGTCAATGACATGCCTGCTTTATGTCTTTACTTATTAATAAATTAATAAGAACGGTAACTTTTAGAAGTGGTAGTTCAGACCGAGGCTTGCGTCTACGATACCCTCGCCATGACGGCCACCACGAATATCATCCCACTTATCTTGTAGAATCATAGCGTGCAGATCAAGTACGAGATTAAGGTGCTTAGCCAGCTTGCAAGTGGTCAGGAAACCAGCACCGAAGGAGAATGAGTCTGCAACGGGCTTGGTGTAAACATATGCCCATCCTGCACCGAGGTAGGGAATGACATTCACACACTTCTGTACACCTTTGCCATAGATGAGCTGGGTCATGTTGAACATTACATCGGCACTAAGGTTGAGATAGTT
Source organism: Bacteroidaceae bacterium (assembly GCA_045617275.1). Taxonomy (GTDB): domain Bacteria; phylum Bacteroidota; class Bacteroidia; order Bacteroidales; family Bacteroidaceae; genus Physcousia. Next base: position 11,841 of record JAZLII010000015.1, on the reverse strand, counting down.
GAATTGCTGCTTGTAGCCCCATGAGCCGTTGTTGAACTGGATGAGATCACCAACTGCGTGATTAGCCTCGTATGATACGGTCAGTCCATTGCACTGATAGCCCTGGTACTGCAGGCGTAAACCCCAGATGGGGGTGAACCATCTACCTACATATGCCTTCACTGAAGGAGTGAGGTTATCCTTGATGTCTGCCTGACGATTGTGGTCGCCAATGTAATACTGGGCACCAGCACCTACTCCAACGAACCATTCGCCACCATAGCTTTTCCAGGTGTCTGCATTCTCCTCTGTAGTCTGGGTCTGCTGCTTCTCAACTTTTGTTGCTTTCTGCTCCTGCGCCATGCTGATACCAGCAAAAGCGGTCAGGATAAGTGTAAATAATACTTTTTTCATATCACAATTGTTTTGTTTATTTGTTATCCTTATTAGATATTATGATTTATCAAATGTTTGTTTCGGATTATTATTTCTTTTTCTTCTTCTCTTCTCCGTAGCCATAGCGGTGACCATATCCATATCCGTAGCCATATCCATAGCGGTAGCCATAGCCACGATACTTGGGATCTACGCCATTGAGTACCATCGACATGTTCTGGAGCTTGCCTTCTGTGTAGAGAGACTCCATGTCAGGTATCTGTCGGCGATCCAGTCTGCCTGCACGAACTACAAAGATGGTCAGGTCTGAGATGCGGTTTGTGATGGTTGCATCTGCTACGACACCACAAGGTACGTTATCAGCGATGATGTAGTCGTAGTCCTTGCGAAGTTCTTCGATCATCTGATCAAGACGTTCATCCATCAAAAGCTCTGCAGGGTTGGGAGCTGCATGACCACCAAGGATATAGTCCACATTCATCTTGTCATCATGGTGGATGATATCGCTCAGTTGGATGCTATCATCTGCAAGATAGTTTGTCACACCTTGATGACGGTCGGTGGTGAACAGATGGCTAAGGGTGCGCTTGCGTATATCCAGGTCCACCATAATCACTTTTTTCTTTCCGTCTGCCAATGCTTTACCCAAGTGGCTTGAGATAAATGTCTTACCAGCACCTTCATTGAAAGAGGTAAATGTGATCACCTGTACCTTCTGTCCCCTCTTCTTCATGAAGGTCATATTGGTACGAAGTATCTTGAAGGCCTCTGCCGTCATACCATGCTTATCCTCTTCTTCTTGTTCTTCGGGCGTCAGTTTCTTCCTGCGTTTCTTGTTCTGCTCTGCGTCATAAGGAATTTCTCCGAGGAAGGGAACGCTTGTTTTGCCTTGGAAGTCCTTGCGGCTATGAACCTTGGTGTCCATGAACATAGTGAACAAGAATACCACGCTAGGTAAAGCGAGCCCTAAAAGGAATCCCAAGAGCAGAATTTTGTTGCGATCGGGGGAGATGGGTAGTGAACTACCTTCTGCAGAGTCAATGATGCGTGCATTGTTGTCTGCCATTGCCTGAGCTAATGCATTTTCCTCGCGCTTGTTGAGGAGGAAGAGGTAGAGAGACTCTTTGATCTTCTGCTGGCGTTCTATGGTGAGCATACCTTGCTCCTTGAGAGGCACTGCATTGACTCTACCTTGAGCATACATCTGCTGACGGAGGGCATCGTTCCTCTTTACGTCGATACTCACGATCTTGTTGTCGATGGCGCGAACTACAGACTGCTTCAGGTCGTGCATGGCCTTGTTGACCTCTTCTACAACAGGGTTTTCCTCGCTACTGTCTTGAATCAAGCGGTCACGCTTCAGTTTCAGATTGTTGTACTGACTAATCTGAGTCTCGATCTCGCTATCTCCAATACCGCTGTTTGAAGGAATCAGGTCACTATTCTTAGAGGGATCTACGAGATAGTCCTTCATGTATTGTGCCACCTTCTTTTGAGTCTCTTGTTGAACCACTTCATCACCATAGGCACTAATTTGTCCAATGGATTGGCTGGTGGTGGCTGCCAGATTGACAATATTGTTGTTGACACGATATTTAAGCAAGTCGCTTTCTACGCCACCAAGTTCCTTTTCTATGATGATCAATCGGTCATTGATGAAGTTAGCAGAGTTTACGGAAACTTGGTTCTTATCAGCAAGCGCCTCCTCGTTGTAGACATTGATAAGGGTGTTTAAGACATCCTCTGCTCTGTTGCCATTATTGTCTTTGAGCGAAAGCGTAATGATGGAAGATTCCTCTGATTCTTGGCGGATTCCCAAATTGCTGCGATAGTAAGCTACTACTGCTCCAACGGGTTTCTTGATGATGTGAAGTGTAAGTCCAACATTCTGCTTGGACAAGCGGTCTGTGGGATACACTTGGATGGTCTCGCTCTGAACAGTAATGCTATCGTTCATCTTCACCTTGTATGATGACTTAGCACCAGGTAAGCCTTGGAAGTTGGAGAGTACTACTTCTTTATCGCTTTTGATGGTCAAGTCGAAGGCAATGCTACGCTCTGGCATCACGTTCTTGAAGTTGACCTTTACAGGTGCATCCGTATAGAGCTCTTGGAAGCGGAGCTTAGTCTTGACTTTGTAGTCTACATCTGCATTCAATCGTGTGATGACCTCACGTATGATGTTCTTGGACTGGAACTGTAGTAGCTCATTGGCTACGTTCACCTTATTGATGTAGTTATCAAAGCGGTCAAGACCTGCAGATACGGTCTTGTTGCTGGGATCCTTGATGATGATGGTTGCTGAGCGGAAATAGGTTAATGGGGTTTTTGCATAGTGGTAGTATGCCAAACCGCAGCAAACAAGCAGTGAGAGGATATACCATTTCCACTTCGAGGCCAAATAGACGGCAAGGTCAACAAGGTTCAGTCCCTGGTCATTTCTATCTTGGTTGTTTTGCATAGAGCGTTATTCTTATTTTTTGATACTATTGTATGCCCAAAGTATAGAACTAAGAGCGCCAACTGCAGATAGGAGTATAGAGAAAATCTTGAAACTTTGGTCCTTCTTGTCCTTGGTCTTATGTCTGGGCTCTACGTATACAATGTCGTTCTGTTGGAGTTGGAAGCATGGCGACTCAAATACCTGGCGATCTGTGAGGTCATGCTCATACATCTTCAGCTTTCCATGCTCTTCACGATAAACCAATACACGTTTGGAGTTTGCATTGGAGGAAAGGTCGCCTGAGTTGGCAATAGCTTGGAGCAAGTTGACATGTCCATCCTCTGCAGTCTTGGTACCATTGCTTCCCACTGCCCCCAATACCGTGTAGCGGAAGTTCTGGAGTTCTGCGATGACCAAGGGATTGTTGATGTATTTAGCATCAATGATCTTGTTCTTGATGAGATCTTGAACTTCGTTGGTGGTCAAGCCATCTACTTGAATCTTGCCCAAAAGGGGGAAATCAATGTAACCGTCGATGTCTACACGATACAGCGTGCTACGGGTCTCTGTAGAAGGTTCCACATTTCCATTGCGATTGTTGATGGATACCAAAGAGGCTCCACCGTTGGCATTGAAGGGGACGGCCAGCTCGGGGCTCTTGCTGCTTACAACGATGCTCAATTTGTCACCTGGGTGTACCCTTGTCTCAGGGTGTGAGTAGGCATATGCAATTCCGGGGTCGACGTTTTGCAAATAGATGTGATCCTGTGAGCTTTTACAAGAAGAAAAACTAAGGGTCAATCCAATCAGTGCCCCGCAAATTAGTTTCTTTTTCATTATTTGATATTTGTTTAGTCTAGAAAATTCGTGCAAAGATACCAAATCTTTTGTGAATTATCTAATCTTTTATCATTAAATTCGTTGTATTTGTATCAAATGTAACCGGAATTGGCATTTCTAGGAGATTCTTTAGAATCTTTTGCCACCCACGATATGCCAGAAGGTGAGGAAAAGTATCTTCAAGTCGAACCACCAAGAGCGATGTTTTAGGTAGTAGAGGTCAAGTTCCAATCTGGTCAGCATCTTCTCCATCGTATCCGTGTATCCGTTGTATAGGGTGGCATATGAAGTTACACCTGGACGGATCTGGTATAGCATGTAGTAGCGGGGATCGTGCTCTGTGATCTGCTTGATGAAGAACATTCGCTCGGGGCGATATCCGATGAAAGCCATGTCTCCACAGAATACATTCCAAAGTTGTGGAAGCTCGTCCAAATGGTGGGCTCTGAGGAAGCGTCCAGCTTTGGTGAGGCGGTCGTCCTCATCACCGCCGGCGTGACTCAATTGTGGACCACGTTTCTCGGCGTCCAGCCTCATACTGCGGAACTTGTAGATATAGAATGGACGGCCAAATCGACCGATTCGTTCTTGCCTGAAGATTGCCGGTCCATGATCATCCAGCTTGATGGCGATGTAGCAGAGAAGGAATAGGGGAGAGAATACAATCAAGCTACCGCCTGCGATGATGCAGTCAACGATGCGTTTTCCGTTTCTTTCAAACGAGTTCATACCATCGGGTATAAACGCGATGGAGTCCATAGTGGGCGTGGATGCTGCAATTTTTGCTTTGGGAGACTCTTCGTCTTCCAGGATCTGCTGTGCCGCATCCTGCAGGCCAAGTTCCGCAAATTCATCTTCCACTTCTTCCTCACTCCAGTTGGCCTTACCATAGCTTTTCTCCCAAGCCTGACTCATTTCCTTCTTTTCGTGACGTGAAATGAAGAAGTTGATGATCATGTGGAAGATGAAGAAGATGACGGTGTCTGCAAGCATTAGGAGCGTGATGTTGACCTTCTTGTTCATCAGGAATCCACTCATCACGATGAATAGAAAGTTCATCACGAGGATGTACAACTGAACCTCCCCTCGGGTTGCGCCCATTCTGTATAACTTGTGATTGAGCTGGTTCCGGTCTGGTTGGGTCATATCTCTGCGATCCACAAATCGACTTTTGAGTACGCGTAGCATGTCCCAAGCGGGCATCAGCATGGTGCAGAATGCGGCTAGTACAACACCATCTCCGGTGCCATGCCATTCCTTATTCTTGTAGATGCAGAGTATGACGAAACATATCATATATCCCATGGGCATGGAGCCACTCGAACCGAGGAATGTCCCCTTGTTCTTCCGTCGCATGAGTTTGAGCACAAAGAAGGTGCCAGTAAATCCGAGGCCAAGGCATGCTATGATGCCTGAGAGGTATGAACCTGCGTACCAGCTCAAGAATATGACGGTTGCCAGGGAGATGGAGCAAAAACCTGTGGCCATACCTTCGATACCGTCTGTTAGGTTGATGGTGGCTGTGAGATACATCACCAAGAAAACGGTGAAAGGCATACCAACCCAGTAAGGAATCTCGTAGACCCAAAATAGTCCATAGAGGTTGTTGATCCAAAGGCCACTTAGCGGGAATAGACATGCAGTAAGGAGGTAAACTAAGAATTTCACCTTGCTGCTTGTTCCAATGATGTCATCCAGAAGACCTACTACAAACAAGGCCGACATACCTGTGATAAGCTGCAAAAGATGGGTGAATTCGTCTTGCAAAGGCATTGTCAAGCCTGCTTTCCCCATGCGCATCTCCAGCAGAACCGTAAATCCCATGGTCATAAGGAATATAGGCACGAAGGATGCACCTCCGAGGTATCGGGCTCTGGAGACGGTTCTTCCACCTCGGTTCACTGCACCAAAGCGGTATCTGTTGTGAAATTCAGACAGCAGTGTCCTTGGCAGTACTAGCATGGCCACAGCAAAACTGATGAGCAGTGGGAACATGATATTGGGTAAAGTCAGCATAGCGTATTGTAGTCGTAGAATTTAGTTGTCGAGGTGAAGTAGAAAGTACAAAATTAAGGATATTTATTTTTTTGACCAAATTTCAATGCAATTTGTTGTCGATTTATGTTTGAGTTTTACTCAGCTAGCATATTTTTGATACCTTCTGCGCAGCATACGGCCGCCTCTGGACAGGGTAGGCATTTCATCCATCCCACCTTTACTGTGGAAGTTATCTCGATGAGCGTGTCATAGAGTAGGTCTTGCAAATTCTCATCGTTTTGTATGACGGAGCAAGACGGTAGTACGGCCGAGAAGGCCTCTATCTCGTTCATCGGTTGGAAAGCATTTCGTGGAGCCTGCTCCAATCGAACAATGGCTTGAACGGGTAGCCGTCTTTGCTTGTAGCATGGGGTCTTGCCACTCCAAGGTGTGCCGTATACGTGGCATTCTCCATCCACGATACGAAGGGCCGGGTTGTCATCATTGAGTAGCTCTGCGTCAGGATATGTCTGCAACCACATCCTGGCATGCGTACTTTTTCCGGTACCACTTTTACCGAGGAACAGATAGCCTTTGTTGTCTAATGCCACACAACTGGAGTGAATGGAGATACCCTTGACATGCAATATGCTTTGGGAGAAAGCGAGACGTAAGATGGATGTTACGGCTTGGGAAAACCATGCATCAGATTCGTCCACTTGTGCCTGGATGAAACGAAACTCCTTGTCGCTTACCCACCGATGCTGCTTGGAAGGTTCGTAGTACAATTCTCCCCAATAGTGACTATCCGTTAGTTGCAGTTCTAAGTGCCCCATGTCGTTGTCGGAACTTACCACAACCGTTTTTTCTTCATCCTCTTCTGGGAGAGCCCCATTGTTGAAATCTGCGGAGAAGAGCAATTTCTCTTCAGGGCATGCTTGGGTATAGAAGGCATCAAAAGCGGGTAGGAGTTGGGCGAAATCCCAGTGTTCGGGGACAGTCACCTTGAATGGCAGATCTGCCACTTTAAAGTATAATGCTTTCATACTCAATCGATTTTGAATTGTCCCAAGGCAAGTGAAGCTGTCACCCAGAATGTCTCAGAAGGAGCAAGCCTTCTATTCTGCCTCCAGTCTCTTAAGAATGATTGGGCGGTGTGCCATTTTCTTTTCCACGTGCCATCATCCTCGTTTCTTGATGTGCCATGTTGACCGAAGTTTCCACCTTTGAGTACTTTGCCCAGGATGTAGTCGGTAGACTGATCACTTCTTTGTTGAGATGGAAGTAGGCTAGGGGAGAGTCCGAGCACATCGACGAGAATCTCGTGCAATTCACCACTCCAGTTTTCTATGCCAAGTTTTCTGCATGCTTCCTCATATTGCTTTGTGTCAATACTATCGTGCAACACAGCACATGCCCGTGCCATATCTGCAAATTGTCTCAGACCGACGCCATGGCCCATGATATGCTTGAGCAGATGGGCGCTTAGTAGTAAAATGTTCAAAAGTGGGGTAGGGTAGTCACCATCGTAACCTTCACTTTCAATCAGTTGGGCTATGGCAGTCTGGCACCAAGGGTTATGTATGTCTATGAGACGTTGGTGTAGTTCCACCTCCACGCCATCCCATATGAAACTGCATGCTCCGTCTGCTTCTTGCGTAGTTTCCAGTCCCTTGGCTTCTGCCAGTTGGCAAGCTTTTGTGAACTCTTCCTTGGTTGGCAAGTACAAATCGATATCGCCACAAATGCGTTGCAGAGGTTCTTCATAGTATCTCGCCACCCCCTGTCCCTTCATCACGACGGGATGAATTTCATTGCTTTTCAGCCATTCAAGCAGTCGGTCTAGCTTTGCGTTCATGTTTCGGTTTGTCTGTTCAATTTGGTCAACCTTTGCCAACCACACTTGCATCATATCGATGGGAGGCATCAAGTCTTCATCGAGCATGCACGCTCCTTGAAACACCAGTCCATCCACTGTCTGCTCTTTGGCAAGACGATACACCTCCTGCCATTCCTGCTCGGAAAGCGGAAACATATCTTTCTCGTCAGGCTCTTTGTTCCAAAGTCCTGCTCTAAGAAGCGAAAGCAATGCCTTCTCTGGGCGAGTGAGAATCATTTATTCGACGATAAGTCCTAATGACTGCCACTCTTTTAACAGAGCTGCCACGTCATTGGCCACTGTGGCTCGTTCTACATCGTATTTCTCGCACATCCATCCCACCAGTTTCTCTGCCTCAATGTCCTGTTCGCCTATCTTCTCCCAAAGATATGCCGCAGTAGCATTCATGGTATAGATGTTTGTCTCGTTTTCCGCGCCACTTGCACTGTCTACGAGCATATATTGTTTACCTATTTTCTTGAGTTTTAGGTTACTTCGGATTTTCATACCAACTTATTATATATATTCAGGCAGTTGTTAACCATCTTGTCTATCACAAAGAAATCTTGGAAGCGTTGTTTACTTCCTGCAGACAATTTCTCATAAACCTCCCTGTCACTGCAGATCTTCGTGATGGCCTCCGCGAGTTCTTTTCCATTCATGGGAGCAACATTGATTCCAGATACACCATGCTTATTTACCCATGACACTCCAGACTCTGGGATATTGGTGGCGATGAGCGGTTTTCCGCACGACATGGCCTCAATCTGCACGATACCAAAGGCTTCGGTCTTGAATACACTGCTTATACAGTAGATGTCGCATGCTCGGTAGTAAGTGGGCAGGTCGTCATCAGAGATACGACCGAGAAGCTTCACCTTGTCTTGCAGTCCTAACATTCGGATGTCTTCTTCCAGATCCTCTCGCAGTGGTCCCGTACCACCAATGAGTATGACAACATCGTCCTTCGTATACTTTGCAGCCTCAACGAGGTACTCATATCCCTTGTAGGGCACAAGCCGACCCAGTGAGAAGACAATCTTCTTCCCAGGGTACTTAGATTTGAGGGTCTGTATCTTTTCCTCTTCCACCTCCGGTACGGGCTCAATGCCAATAGGCACGCAAGTGGTCTTCTCTTGGGCATGCTTGAGGTGTGGACTCTCTGCCAGATAGACAGGAGTAGTACCCACTATCACGTCAGCTCTTTTGATCAACCAATTCTGCAAAGGCATGTAGAACTTCAGGGCCAATTCCTGCTTCACGATGTCGCTATGCCAGTGCAGCACTACCTTGCCCTTGAAGCCTGACAGCCACAGTGCCAGTCCTGCCATGGGGTCGGGGTGATGTACATGAATGATGTCGTACTCCTTGCATTTTTTCTTCAGTGCCCAGAGCATCGATGGGGCGATGGTGGTGCCAGCCACTTTCTTCCATGACTTATAGGTCAGCACCCTTCCGTGCTCATTGATCCTCACTTCCCCTTTATGGCCCTCACAGGCAGCGCACATCATGTCGCAATCTATGCCTCTGGCAGACAATCCGGTCATTAGGTCATACATCACCTTCTCCACGCCCCCACGTATAGGGTAGAATTTTCCTAACTGTAATATTTTCATTTTAGTATGTATACATTAGCTTTTCGTAAAGTTTTATATAATCGTGGTACCGATCTTCTTTACGGAACCACCTTTCCGCATGATTTCGACATTTTTGTGAGTAACAGTTCTTGTCTTGCTGTTCTATCTTTCTAACAGCCTCAAGCATGCCAGGAACGTCACCTTGTTCTACCACAAAACCCGTCTCGGAGGTAATGCTCTCTGGACTTCCTCCTGTGCGATAGGTTACCACGGGTGTGCCACAGGCAATGGCCTCAAGGTTGACGGTAGGGTAGTTGTCTTGCCAGGTGGGATTGACCACGGCTGTTGCTGCACTATAGAGTTCTGCCAGCTGTTGTACATTGGCCGTTCGCTTGATGCCGGTGATGTTCTGAGGTAGGCGTTTCATCAATTCGTCATCTACTCCCACCATCACGATCACTTCATCCTCATTGAGTAGCTGTGACATTTTCATGAGATCTTCCACTCCCTTTTCCGGATGCCATAAGGTTGCGATGGCCATGATGATGTGGCGATTTCCTATGCCATAGCGATCTCTTATATCTTTCTCGTTTCCTTGAGGTTTGAACGTATCGAGATCTATTCCGTTGTGCATCACCTGGATAGTGCAGTTCTGAAAGAGCGACTGATGCATCTCATCCGCCATCCACTTGGATACGGGTGCTACCACAAATCGATGCTTGTCAAGTGAGTTGAATGCCTTCTGCTTATCAATGAAGTTCTGCTTCGATCTGTCAACAAACCAACTTGTGGGGAATCTCTTCTGTTGAGGACATGAACCACAGCCATTTTTCCATCTGTTGCATCCAATGGAGGAGTAGTAGTAGCAATGCCCGGTGTATAACCAGCAGTCATGAACGGTCCACACTACCGGCTTCCCGTATCTCTTCAGGAAATCAAACAGTATCTTGTAGTTTAGGAAATATCCGTGGATGTTGTGTATGTGGATGATGTCTGGCTGTATACGCTCTATCTCTTTGATGAATGCTTTTGTGGCGTATCTGCTGGCCAGTCCATGTCGGTCCAGCAGTCGTGTCTCCACGGCGTGCCATGCCACATCCAGTTTGTTGCCAACTGGTACGGGGGTGGACTTGCAAGCCGGATGCATTCCATCCCTTCCACCACTATAGGCTATATAGCTCTCCCAACCATTCGCCATGGCTATGTCACCAATCTCTTGCATGATACGTCCAGTTGACGTATTGGTGCGGATGACAGGATTTATCTGAAGCAGCTTTTTCATTCTATTCTCCACTTACCAAATTGTCGAAAAGCATTTGCCACTTTTGCATCACACTCTCTTCACTGTATTTCTCTCTCACTTTCCGTGCTTCTTTTGAGAGTGATAGTCGCAGTTCGTCATCTTCAATGACTTTCACTATAGTTTCGGCCATCCCTTCTATGTCTCCATCTGCAACACAAAATCCGTTCACGCCTTGTTCTATAACGTCTTTTGGTCCACATTTGAAGTCAAACGACACTGCCGGTAGTCCACAAGCCATTGCCTCTATCATCACCATCGGTAAGCCCTCATAGTGTGATGTCATCACAATCATATCGCTCTCAGCATACTCCTTCCAGATATTGTTTGTCGTACCTCTTAGGTGGCATCGTTCTGCCAATCCATGCTCCTCTATCATCTGCTGAAGCATGTCTTTCCATTCGCCTTGTCCATAGATGTCTAGCACCCAGTCCTTCGTCCTTTGGCAAACCAATGCCCATACCTGGATCAATCGGTCAAAGCTTTTTTGATAGTCCAGTCGGCCGACAGCGATTACCCTCTTTTTAGCATCACAAGATTTTTCATCTTCCGGCTGCCATTTTCCATTTTCCATTTGCGCAGCATTCGGTATAGCGATGATATTCTTCAGCCCCCCCCAGTATCCACGGTCCTCCTCTGTCAGTACCACGAACTTATCGAACCGGCTCACCATCCTCACGTCCTGCCTCTCTCTCCATCGGTCTATGAGTCCTTTCAGTCCCTTGTTGGCATATTGCCGGTGGAAGAACTTACTTTGGTGCAGCTCAATCACCTTCTTGCTGCCATCTTTTATTGATGGGATGAACGAAGACTCTCCGGGGTAGAGCGTATCCACGATGTCAGCCTTCTCCTTCATCAAGAACTCCCTCAGTCGCTTTTCGTGCAGCTTCTTCTTCTTTAGAAACGAGAAGATATGCGCAATAATGTTTTTCCCTTTGTCGGCTGAATAGTTGATACCCAGATCCACCATCCTTATACTTTTGGGAAAATCATAGAATGCAGGCCTCCCATCCTGGTCTGTTGTTACGATGCACACCTCATATCCATGCGCATCCAGCCATGTCGCCTTGTTCAAGACAACACGCTCCATCCCCCCAGGGTTATATAGTGAGTTGATGTGGTAGATGATTTTCATTGAAGAGATAAATGTTGTTTGTCCAAGTCTTCATCTTCATCGGGGTCGGTCAATGCTAAAAATGGCGCAAAACATAGGAAAATGTCTGTTGATACTTTCAGCCATACGATGAAGTTCACAAGTAGCATGAGAGCGAAAAGCATCTTATAACTTTTAAATCTTGACATGCAGATTTTGGCAACAATTACCATGAATGCGGAGAAGGCTGCTAGACCTATTATGCCAAAATAGAAGATAAATCTAGAGTATCCTACATCCGTACCCATGTAGAATCCGATATATGTTTTACCGACATAGTAGGGGTCATTGGTGGTC
>JAZLII010000014.1:0-2229 GCA_045617275.1 Bacteroidaceae bacterium | reverse complement strand
GGCCACGATGTCGGTGAACTGTCCCGCATCCATCCAGTGGTGGTCTGTGACCACTTCACCTTGTATCATGGAGATCATGGCGTAGCCACCACCAAAGCCGAAGAGGCCTATCTTGAAGAATGTCCAAAATAATTGTAATAGCAGCATAGTTTATAATTCACAATTCACAATTCATAATTCATAATTCACAATGCATAATTCATAATCTTTTCAATTCATAATTCATAATTGCCTTCTCAATGAGTTCGTATCGTACTCCCCTGATGGGGTAGGTCTTGACCGGCGGAGCAATTGTGAATTATGAATTGTGCATTGTGAATTATTTTTCCTCCTCCTCTTCCTTGGCCTTGCCCCATACGAAGCCACCCAGGGCGGCTGCGATGATGACATATATGGGGTTGACCTTGAGGAGCCAGATGGCAAAGGCTGCAGCGAAGGGTATCCATATGTTGTATCGAGATATCTTGGCTGTGCGGGCCATGCGAAATACAGGAGCGGCAATCAAGGCCACTACAGCGGGACGCAGACCGAGGAAGAAACTGTTGACGATGGGAGTCTCGCGAAACTGCTGGAAGAACAGCGCTATGGCAAGGATGATGAGGAAGGAAGGCAGGATGGCTCCCAGGGCGCACCAAAAGGCTCCGCGGGTGCCTTGCTGCTTCTGGCCGATGAATATGCTGATGTTGACAGCAAAGATGCCCGGACACGACTGGGCTACGGCTATCAGATCCATCAGTTCTTCCTTGCTTACCCATTCATGCTTGTCGACCACCTCGTGCTCTATCAGAGGTATCATGGCGTAGCCACCTCCGATCGTGAAGAGACCTATCTTGCAGAAAGTGGAAAAAAGAGCGACCCCACCCCCACGCCCCTCCCGAGGGAGGGGAGTAGTTGCAACTTGCTTTTGGGATGTAGTATGTGTGGGGATTTCTTTCATTTGACTCTTTTTAAGAGGGATGCTTAAGGTGAAATCAAGTGTCTTTTCCATTCTGCTCCCCTCTCTATGGGGGAGGGGTTGGGGAGAGGCTACTTGTGAGCCTCACACCATTTGCGGGCGTTGACAAATGCTTCGATCCAGGGGGTAACCTCGTCCATACGACGAGACTCGGGATAGAAGCCGTTCTGCCAGGGGAAGATGGCACGCTCCAGGTGGGGCATCATGGCCAGATGACGACCATCGGCGCTGCAGATACCAGCTACGCTGTAGTCCGAACCGTTGGGGTTGCCGGGATACTCGCTGTAGCTGTACTTGGCTACGATGTTGTAGCAGTCCTCCTTGTCGGGCATGTCAAATCTGCCTTCACCATGAGCCACCCAGATACCCAGCTTGTTGCCGCTGAGGCTGCCGAACATCACGCTGCGGTTGGTGGGGATGGTCAGGCCGAGGAAGATGGACTCGAACTTATGAGAATCGTTGTGCTGCATGCGTACGGACTGTGCGGTCTTCTCGCTGGTGGCACGGCTTACGGTCTGGTTCTTGTTGCCTACGAGGCCGAGCTCCACCATGAGCTGACAACCGTTGCAGATACCCAGTGAGAGGGTGTCGGGACGTGCATAGAAGTCATCGAGTGCCTTCTTGGCCAGGGGGTTGAAGAGGAAGGCACCAGCCCAACCCTTGGCGCTGCCCAGTACGTCGCTGTTGGAGAAACCACCACAGAAGACGATCATCTGGATATCCTCCAAGGTCTCGCGACCACTCACGAGGTCGGTCATCATGACATCCTTTACATCGAAGCCTGCCAGGTAGAGACTGTAGGCCATCTCGCGCTCACCGTTGGTACCCTTCTCACGGATGATGGCAGCCTTGATGCCGGTACGCTCACGGCGGTCAGCAGAGATGCCATACTGTGCCAGAGTACCCTGGAAGTCCTTGTTGAAGGCCATCTCCACAGGCTGCTGCTTGTAGTTCTCAAAGCGCTTGGCTGCACAGCCGTTCATGCTCTGACGACGATCCAGCAGGTAAGAACTGCTGTACCATACGTCGCGCATGTAGTCGATGCCGAACTGGTACTCGATGCCGTTGCAAGTCACCTGTACGAGGCGCTCATCGGTGGGTGTACCCAGCTTGATGTAGCTTACGCCAGCCTTGTCCATGACAGCCTTGAAGGCCTTCTTCTGCTTGTCGGCCACCTGTACCACTACACCGGGGTTCTCGGCGAAGAGTACCTTCACCACGTCCTCGGTCTTGAATCCGTCGATGTTGATGTCGAGGCCGCCCTCGGTGTTGGC
>JAZLII010000013.1:0-5545 GCA_045617275.1 Bacteroidaceae bacterium | reverse complement strand
CGCATACGAACTTGTACTCGGCACCCTCGCAGGCCTCGATGTCGATCTGTGCGGGCAGGTTGCACTTGGTGTTCACCTCATCGTACATGGTCAGAGGTGCGTTCTGCGAGTAGCGCAGGTTATCCTCGGTATAGGTGTTGTAGACACCGCGTGAGAGGGCCTCCTCATCCTCGAAGCCGGTCCACACCTGCTGTCCCTTCTCGGCATGGATGATAGCCGTACCGGTGTCCTGGCAGAAAGGCAGGATGCCCTTGGCTGCGGTCTCTGCATTGCGCAGGAACTGCAGAGCTACATACTTGTCATTCTCACTTGCCTCGGGATCGCGAAGGATCTTAGCCACCTGAAGGTTGTGCTCGCGGCGCAGCATGAACTCCACATCGTGGAAGCACTGCTGAGACAACTTGGTCAATGCCTCTGGAGACACCTTCAGTATCTTGTGACCCTCAAACTCGCTGACAGAGACGCCCTCCTTGGTCAGCAGATAATACTCAGTCTTGTCCTCGCCCAACTGGAACATAGGAGCATACTTGAATTCTACGTTTGCCATGTGTATATTTTAATAATGTATATTCTAACACGCAAAAATAATATAAATTAATGAGCAGACCAAGAAATTCGCCAGAAATGTGCCTCATCTATTCCATTTTTTTTGCTACCTTTGCGTCCAAATTAAATTTTATAAACCAAACAAATATGGAAATGATACCTACTTGGATGTTGATACCCTTTGCGGTACAACTTCTCTGCATTGCGGTCCTTCCACTTACCAAACTGGAGGAATGGTGGGAGCACAATCTGCATAAGCTCTACGTGTCGCTCCTGCTTGGTGTACCCGTTGGTGCCTGGCTTGTCGCCAATGGTATGGGACACGAACTGGAGCATCAGATGATCTACGACTACGTACCTTTCATCCTCTTGCTCATGGCGCTGTTTGTCACCACGGGTGGCATCTGCATCAAGGGTGACCTCAAGGCCACTCCCTTGACCAACACGACCATCCTGGCCATCGGTTTCCTGCTGGCTTCGTTCATGGGTACCACGGGTGCGGCCATGCTGCTCATCCGATTGATGATACAGACCATCAGCCAGCGTAAGTACACCACCCACACCATCCTCTTCTTCATCGCCATCATCGCCAACTGTGGCGGTCTGCTCACCCCATTGGGCGACCCCCCATTGTTCCTGCTCTTCCAGAAGGGTGCCGAGTTCACCTGGTTCTTCAGCCTCATCCCCGAGTGGCTCACGGCTGGCGTCCTGCTGCTCGTGACCTACTATGTACTCGACAGCTACTGGTATAAGAAGGAGTCGAAGGAGGCCTTGGCGGCCGACCATGCTGAGCAGGTGAAGGTGACGGCTACGGGCCTCGTCAACATCATCTGGCTCTTGTGCGTCATTGCCTCCACGATGTTCATCAATCCCAAGTACATCCCCGCCATGGGTGAGCACGATGCACCTTTCTACCTGAAGCTCCTCCGCGAGTGGGTGTTCATCGCCATCATCATCGCCTCTATGCTGACCACCAAGAAGAAGGTACGCGAGGACAACAACTTCTCCTGGACTCCCATCCTCGAAGTGGCCTGCGTCTTCGTGGGTATCTTCGCCACGATGACTCCCGCCCTGATGTACCTGGGTGCCATGAAGACCGACATCCAGCAAGTGCTCTCAGAGCCCTGGCAGTACCTTTACTGCACAGGTGCCCTCTCGGCTTTCCTCGACAATGCTCCCACGGCTATGGTCTTCAACTCCATGGCTCCTGAGAACCCACTCGTCAGCGGACTGGCCAGCGATGCCTTCCTGAAGTGCATCTCCATCGGTGCCGTGTTCTTCGGAGCCCTCACCTACATCGGCAACGGTCCCAACTTCATGGTGAAGAGCATCGCAGAGCAGAGTGGCATCCGTATGCCTTCCTTCTTCGGCTACATGATCAAGTTCTCACTCGTGGTCTGCCTCCCCATCTACATCATCGTACAGCTCATCTTCTGCTAAGGGAGGTCGGGCTCTGCCCTTTTCAGTTCGGCTGTTTGGCCGATGTAAAATAGCCTCAAAGCCACTGTGTCCCAACGGGTCTCCATTGGGTCTCTGGTCATCTCAAACACGGTCCTGTCCTAAAAGACGGGACCTTTTTTATGCGATAAATAGGGATGTTTTTGCGCCAGATGTAGCAAATTACGGACTTTGGGTCATTTTGTGCAAAGAAAAGTCAAAATAATGTTAGTGCAATTCGCAGATAATTACTACTTTTGCTCACCAAAACATTTACGACCTATGAAGAAGATGCTGTTCTGCGCCTTGACCCTGATAGGGATAGGCTCTCTGTATGCACAAACCATACAGAACGACGTGTTCTGGGACACGACAGATGGTACCCCCCTATATAGTCAGGGGGGCGGCATCTTTAAGTTTGCTGATCCCGAGACGGGTCAGCTTGCTTATTATTGGTATGGTTCGCACTTCCGCGAGGCTGAGCAGTATCGTCAGGATCCTTCCGTGACTTATGAGCGCAACAGCATCATCGGTGTCTCTTGCTACAAGTCGACCGACTTTGTTCACTGGAAAGACATGGGGCATGTCATGACCTTGCAGGACATCACCGGCGGACGTGGATGGGCAGGATGGTTCTGCCGTATGGGCGTGGCCTACATCGAGGAGACCAAGCAGTATGCCTTGCTCTCCCAGCACAACAACTCCGTCATGGTGGCCTTGGCCGACAAGCCTACAGGCCCATTCAAGGTGCACAAGCACATCGACATGAAGCCCATGATCGGTACCTCCAATACGGGCGATCAGACGGTCTTCACCGATGAGGACACAGGCAAGGACTACCTTATTTATTCTTATGGCAACGGTCGCAGCAAGGGCTACATCTCTGAGATCGGCGTGCTGGAGGATGGCACCATCGGACTGAAGAACTGCGTTGAGGTCTTCAAGGGTGCCAGCCGTGAAGGCAACTGTATGTTCAAGTACAAGGGCAAGTACTACCTCTGTGCTTCCAATATCTATGGCTGGGACTCCTCCTTTGCCTACTATCTGGTAAGCGACAGCATCTACGGTCCCTACCAGCCTGTCAACGACATGCAGGTGATGGATGGCTGTGAGCGCGACTATGCCCACATCACCCAGACGGGATTTTTCTACACCTTGCGAGGCACCGAGCAGGAGACGGTGATCTACTGCGGTGACCGTTGGTGTGACTTTGCCGGCAACGGACTGGGCTACAACCAGTGGTTCCCTCTCTCTTTCCGGGGCGACAAGCCTTGGTTCAACTCCCTTTCGGCCTGGACACTGGATGCCAAGACCGGACTCTGGGAGGTGGCACCTGGCAACAACTATGCCCTCAACAGCAGCTTTGAGGCCGATCGCCGACTGCTCCCCATCCCCAACAAGCCTCGTCAGGAGTACATGCTGGGATGGGATACCAAGGTGCTGAAAGGCAACGCCGTCTCTCTCGAAAACCCACACACGCCACACCTCAACTATCTCAACACACGCGAGGACCGCCAGGAGGTGATTGGCGAGAAGTCGCTCTGCATGAGCGACAGCATCGACTTTGAGCGCGAAGTGAGCCAGGAGGTGGTCTCCACCCCATTCGTCGCCCTGAAGGATGGCACCTACACCCTCACCCTGAAGTGCAGGGAGTCGGGCAAATGGGATGTGCTGACCGCATGCGTGGAGTCGGGTGGCAAGAAGTCGTCGCTCAACCTCCTCAATCTGAAGACTGGCGACAAATGGACGAAAGGCTCCCTGAAGGCCACCGTGAAAGGCGGCAAGGCTCGCATCGTCTTCCATGCCAAAGGTAAGGCTATGGCTCAGTGTCTGATAGACGATGTAGAACTCGTCAGAGAGCCCTAAAGCCACTGTGCCCTGGGGGTCACCGTTGGTTCCCTGTCCCTCCCCCAAAAGAATCAAGGAGCATCCGAAACTTCAATATCCATATATAAGAGAAAGCATTCAAAAAAACCTGATTATAATGAAAACACTATTTGCATCCATCCTGTTCTCTGCAGGACTGACAGCCATGGCTCAGCAGGCTCCCCTGCGCATCGACCTGGCGCAACGCGGGGCTACCGTTTCCCCCGATCTTTATGGTATCTTCTTTGAGGAGATCAGCCATGCCGGAGACGGCGGACTGTATGCCGAGCTTGTACAGAACCGTGGCTTCGAGGAGCACGTACTGCCCTCAAGCATGACATACGACAATGGTCGCGCTGTGGCCATCGACAGCAAGAACTACGAGCACGGCAACAACCGCAAGTGGAGCGTAGGATGGAACATTGAGCAAAAGAAATACCAGGGCTGGAAGGTCAGCAACGTGGGTTGCGACCTGCAGCGCGAGGTGAAGGAACTGAGCGCCCCCCTTCATGCCAACACCCCCAACGCCATGCAGCTCACCATCACCAACGTGCAGAAGGGGGGCAAGGCTCAGCTTATCAACACCGGCTACTGGGGCATGGGCCTCAAGAGCGGTGAGAAGTACGACCTGCGCTTCTACGTGAAGAGTGCCGACTACAAGGGCGACATCACCGTTCGTCTCTCCGACAGCGAGACGGGTAAGGAGCTGGGCAGCGTCACCCTGCAGAAGAAGCCCCTGAAGAACTGGACGGAGTACACCGCCACGATGGACTGTAATGGTACCACCGGTAAGGGCCAGCTGGCTCTGGAGTTCAACGCCAAGGGTACCGTCTTGGTGGACTACGTGTCACTCTTCCCCCGTCACACCTTCAAGAACCGCAAGAACGGTCAGCGCAAGGATCTGGCACAGATGCTGCAGAACCTGCATCCCAAGTTCATGCGTTGGCCCGGTGGCTGTATCGTGGAGGGTGCTACCTATGAGAACCGCGTGAAGTGGAAGGAGACGCTGGGCGACCCCATGACCCGTCGTGGTGAGTGGGACGTATGGGGCTATCGTGCCACCTGGGGCATGGGATACCATGAGTTCTTGCAGTTCTGCGAGGACCTGGGCATGGACGGTATGTTTGTGGACAACGCCGGTATGTCTTGCTCCGTTCGCAACGGTGACTACACCGACACCGAGGAGGGTCTCCAGGCTGTAGTGCAGGACTTCCGCGATGCCATCGACTATGCACTGGCCGATCCTGCCACCAACAAGTGGGCGAAGATGCGTGCCGATGCCGGTCATCCCAAGCCTTTCCCCTTGAAGTATGTGGAGATTGGCAATGAGAATGTAGGTCCCGAGTACGTAAAGCACTTCAACTACATCTTCAGCAAGCTGAAGGCTGAGTATCCTCAGATCATCTTCATCAACACCCTGGCTCACGACAATCGCCTGCTGGAGCAGATCCCCGGTGAGTACATGGTGGACCCCCACTGGTACCGTGACCCCAACTTCTTCTTCAACAACAACCACCTCTTCGACAACGCTCCCCGCAAGCACGATATCTACGTAGGTGAGTATGCCTGCAACTCTGGCGTGGGTGGCGGCAACCTGCTCGCTGCTATCAGCGAGGCTGCTTTCATCCTCGGCATGGAGCGCAACAGCGACGTGGTGAAGATGACTTCCTATGCGCCTCTCTTTGAGAATGTCAAC
>JAZLII010000012.1:0-6096 GCA_045617275.1 Bacteroidaceae bacterium | reverse complement strand
CACCCATACCGCCGCCGAAGCCGCCTCCACCGAAGCCACCACGACCGCCACCGAAGCCACGCATCATACCACGTGCCTCCTTGTCGCCCAGGAGGTTGAGACGGTAGATGAAGTGAACCATGAAGTAGCTGTTGATGTTGTTGGAGAAGCTATCGCTGCGTTGGATTTCAGAGAGCATACGGCTTACGTTGCTACGCTGGTGCAGAATATCGTTCCACTCAATGCTGATGGTAGCTGCATTCTGACGGAGGAAGCTCTTCTGGAGAGTCATGTTGAGCAATGCCTCATTGGTGTTCATGGCCTTGTCAGAGTAGCCACGACGGCTCTGCTCGGTGAAGTTGGCCATCCATGCGATCTGCCAAGGCATACGGATGGTGAAGTTGCCACCATAGTTGATCATCCAAGAGTTGATAGCACCGTTGAGTGAGTTCTCTGCTACGGTGTGGCTATAGTTGAAACCTGCATTGGCAGTGAAGTCAACAGACCAACGGTCATCGTAGAAGGTGTAGCGGTAGTTCAAGCGCATGTTGTCGTTCACACCAGTGGTGCGGCTTGCCTGCTCAATCTTCGAACGAGAGTCAGCGAAGAGCTTGTCCATGTTCATACGTCCATTCTCGATGTAGCCTACGATGACCTCGTGGTCCATCTGAGAGTTGTTGGTATAACCGAGACGGTAGTTGTAGTTGACGCTGATGTTGTTAGAGAAGTTCCAGAGCTTATTGTAGCCAAGTGAAGTGCTGAAGTAGCCACCTGCGTTGGCACCCCAGTTGCCATCGATATTCTCAGGACGGCTGTAGCGAGCACCGGTCACAGGGTCGTAGACAGAAGCCGTAGAGATGTTGTTGCGAGTATTGTTGTAGCCACCACGGAAGGTCCAGCTCATCTGGCGCTCCTGATAGTAACCGTTGTAGTCCAAGCTGATATTGTTGGCCCAGCTGCTACGCAGACCGGCATTACCAGTGTTGATGCTCAAAGGATTGCTATCGTCGGTCACCTCCATCAGCTGAGTCATGCTGGGCTGGCTCATGCGAGCGTTGTAGCTCATGCGGAGCTGGCTGACGTTGTTGATCTTCCAGCGTGCATCGATACGAGGAGACCAGTTGTAGGTGGTACGGGTGACGGTGGTATCCAGCTGGTTCTTCTTGTAGTCCATGTGGGTATTCTGAGGCTGGAAGGTGAGACCGGCACTCATGCGAAGCTCCTGCTCGTTCTCAAAGATGTTGGTATAGCGGAGCAACAGGTTGGCATTGTGGTTGTTCTCCTTGTAGGTAGCATACTGGCTGTTGAACATATCTCTAGTCAGGCTCTGCCAGTCCTGAGTATAGCCATATCTCTGCAGGATGTTGTCCAAGGTTCCGTTTGAGACGCTGCTCTCATCGTAAACCTTCTGCAGCAACTCGATGGCAGCCTCTCTGTCCTCGCCAACCAATGCTCTGTCGATGAGGTTCTCCAGGCTGTACATGGTACGGTCGTTGTCGGTAAAGCGACGCTGGTACTGGTAGCTCATCTGCAGGTTCAGGTAGTCGTTGAGAGGCTCAGTGTAGCTGATACGGCCATTGGCATTCCAGCTCTTTGAGGGACTGGTGGTGTAACGATCCTGAGGAAGGTTGTTGGAGTTGATCTTGTAGTAAGTGATCTTGTTCCAGCTATAGCTGTCGTTGTCCGAGTTGCTGAAGTTGCCACCCAGATCGGCAGTGATGTTGCGACCAGGTCTTGCCAGACGGCGGTTCACCTGCAAAGTAGCGTTACCGCTATTGGTAGTACCATAGTTGCGAGACTGCGACTTGTTGGTGTTTACACGGATCTCGTCAGCGAAGAGGTCGTCGTCCTCGAAAGCATAGATCTCCTTGCCATCCTTCTTTTTTACCTCGAGAGGATTGTCCATCAGGTCGTAAGGATTGCTGTCGAAGGTAGCCGATACGTTTTTGCTCTGGCCCTTGTTCTCCGAGTGGGTGAAGCTGGGACGGATGGTGATAGTAGTGAAGCTGTCGGGCATCCACTGCATACGCAGGTCGGCGTTGAGGTTGTAGTTGCTGTTCTTTGACCAGTTGCGGTTGTTGGTGAAACTGGGGAACTTGTTGATCATAGTCACGAACTTCTCGCTGTTACCCACGCTCATGTTCTCTGATTCGCGAGAATTGAAACGCACATTACCACCGGCCTCGAAGTAACCGGGAGTATACTGCTCTCTACCATTGAACCAAGTGAGGTTGGCACCCACCATCATGGTGGTGGTCACACCGCTACCGCCGCTGAAACCGCCCCAACGACCACTACCGCCGTTCGTATTGTTACGGCTGGCAATGACGTTGAACTGCAGGTTGTCCGTGAAACGATTCACGTTCAAGTTGCCGGTATAAAGGGGGCTGGGGAACTTGATGGGATTGGTCTCACCGGGAATCTCGTCCTGACGGGCCTTACCGGCACCCAGGTCGATGTTGATGACCCAACCGTCGCTCATGCTGCGCTTGAAGCTCAGGTCGAGCACGGTCTCCTCGCTGCCGTCATCGATACCGGTCATACGGGTATAGTCGCTCTTACGGTCATAGGCCTTGATCTTATCTACCATCTTGGCGGGAAGGTTCTTCATGGACATCTCCTTGTCGTTGCCAAAGAACTCCTTACCCTTCACCAGTACTCGGTTTACAGTCTTACCATTGATGGTGATGTTGCCGTTCTCATCCACCTCGGCACCGGGAATCAAGCGAACGAGCTCTTCGATGCTGCTTCCCTCCGTGGTCTTAAAGGCATCGGCATTGTACTGGAAAGTATCGCCTTTCACCTCCACCTGAGCCAAAGCAGCCGTCACGACGGCATCCTTCAGCATCTTGGCATCATCGATCAGGGCAAACGTACCCAGGTCCTGACCCTTGTTGCTCTTGGTCAGCGACATGTTCTTCATGATGGGAGTGTAGCCCACATAAGTGATCTTCAAGATGTAGTCACCCGTCTTCTGACTGGGCAAGGTAAACTTACCATCAGTATCAGTCACGGTTGAAGCCACCTTGGCACTGTCGCTTGCATTGAGCAGCATGACAATAGTACCGGGCATAGGCTCACGCATCTCATCGTCGATGACGCGGCCTGAAAGCTTCTGAGCCATTGCGGTCATACCGCACATGCACAGTAGCAAAAGGCAAAATACTCTTGTTTTCATATATTTTTTTATTTATTTTTTACACTTTTTCCTTATTATGACGCAAAGATAGCACTTTGGTTTAACGTCAGCAAAACAAAGTGTGACAAAATTTCTCCCCTCCCTTGGATTATTGACCTAAAGATTGTATCTTTGTGCATTGTTAGGCAAAAAGATATGAAGCAAGAAGTCATTTTGAGTAATAATCTGGAAGCTGAGTTGGAGCGAGCCATTTCATGTTGCCCGCACGACCGCCTTTTCCTGCTGGTGGATGTCACGACGGAGCGTCTATGCCTGCCGGTGGTGAAGGATTATGCTTGCCTCGCAGGCGCGCACGTTATAATAATAGGTGACACCGATGAGAACAAGACCCTCGAGAGCCTCTCACACGTGTGGCAGGAACTGCAGAAGGGAGGTGGCACACGTCACTCCCTGATGGTCAATCTCGGCGGAGGTATGGTGACCGACCTTGGTGGCTTTGCAGCCAGCACCTTCAAGCGTGGCATCCAGTACATCAACATACCCACCACCCTGCTCTCCATGGTCGATGCCTCAGTGGGTGGCAAGACCGGCATCAACTTCGGCGGACTGAAGAATGAGATCGGCGTGTTCAACTGTTCGCAGAGTGTCATCCTCGACACCGTATTCCTGCGCACTCTGGACTATCAGAATCTCGCAAGCGGCTACGCCGAGATGCTCAAGCACGGCCTCATCAGCAACGAAGAGAACTGGGCCGAACTACTGCAGTTTGACTTGGGCAATGCTCACGATATCAGCGGCGTGGACTTCAAGCACCTCGGAGAGATGGTGGCCACGAGCGTGGCTATCAAGGAGCGTGTCGTAGAGGAAGACCCTACGGAGAAGGGTATCCGCAAGGCACTCAATCTGGGACATACCGTAGGCCATGCCTTCGAGAGCTTCGCCATGGAGGAGAAGCGCACCGTGCTGCACGGCTATGCTGTGGCATGGGGTCTGGTGTGCGAACTCTATCTCAGTGCCATCAAGACCGGTTTCCCCACCGACAAACTGCGTCAGACCGTACGATTCATCAAGGAGACCTATGGAGAATTTGCCTTCACTTGCAAGGACTATCCCCGCTTGCTGGAGTATATGACACACGACAAGAAGAACACGGCTGGCATCATCAACTTCACCCTGCTCGGCGGCATCGGCGACATACGCATCAACCAGACTGCCACCAAGCAAGAGATAGAGGAGGCACTGGACTTTCTCAGAGAAGGGTAAGGAAATGAAAAATTGAAAATTGAAAATTGAAAATTGAGATTGGAAACGAACGGGAGCCTGTTCGAAGCATAGCCCCAAAATTGGAAATGTATAACGCATAAATCATAATACCATGAAGAAACTACTCCTTGCAGCCTTTGCGCTGCTCAGCCTGACGCTTCAGGCCAAAGACGGTAAGACATCCGGCAATCCCATTTTGCCAGAGTTTCATGCCGACCCCGAGGTGATGTACTCACACCTCACCAACAAGTTCTACATCTACTCCACCACCGACGGAGCAGCAGGATGGGGCGGATACTACTTCACCGTCTTCTCCAGCGACGACCTCACCAACTGGAAGCACGAGGGCATCATGCTCGACCTCGGCACCTCACAGGTGGCTTGGGCTACTGGCAATGCCTGGGCACCTTGCATCGAGGAGGTGAAGCAGGCTGATGGCAGTTACAAGTACTATTTCTACTTCAGCGGTCACGACAAGGCACGCAATCGTAAGTCCATCGGTGTAGCCGTAAGCGACAGTCCCACAGGTCCCTTCGTGGATCACGGCGAACCCATCGTCTACGACCTTCCCGAAGGTGTACGTGGCGGTCAGCAGATCGACGTGGACGTCTTCACCGACCCCGTCACTGGCAAGCACTACCTCTACTGGGGCAATGGCTACATGGCCGGGGCCGAACTCAACGACGACATGGTAAGCCTCAAGCCCGGTACCACCAAGGTGCTCACTCCCCGTGGTGGCAGTCTCAAGGACTATGCCTACCGTGAGGGTACTTATGTGTTCTACCGCAATGGCAAGTACTACTTCCACTGGAGTGTGGACGATACCGGTTCGCCCAACTACCACGTAGCCTATGGTACCAGCGACTCTCCTCTCGGTCCTATCCAGGTGGCAGAGAAGCCCATCGTGCTCATACAGGACTCCAACAACGAGATCTACGGTCCCGCTCACAACAGCGTGCTGCAGATTCCCGGTCGTGACGAGTGGTACATCATCTATCATCGCATCAACAAGGACTACCTCTACCCCACCCCCAACGGTCCCGGTTTCCACCGTCAGGTGTGCATCGACAAGATGGAGTTCAACGAGGACGGCACCATCAAGCCCGTCACTCCTACCCGCGAAGGCGTGAAGCCCATCAAGAAGGTCAAGGTAAAGAAGTAACCTCGCCATAAGGACGCATCAAAGGACACGCTCCTTTGGTGCGTCGCTCTTTCTGCCCAAGTCCCGCTCCAAGGCACTCACTTTGCGTCACTTCGCACCTTGCGTCATCTCGTACTTTACATCATTTCGCACCCCACCGTATCTCGCATCTCAACGCATTTCCCACTTCACACTCATCTCATGAAGAAATCTCTCCTTCTCCTGCTCACCATACTCCCCTTCATCACTTCCTGCCACCCCCAGCCCGTCGAACTTACGGAAGAGGGTATCAGCGAGGCACTGGCCCGACATCGCAAAGAGACCATCAAGGACCTGGCCTACGAACTCACCTTCCATCTCCCTGCCAGCAAGGACGAGGCCATAGAGGCACAGGAGCGCGTGACCTTCTCACTGGAGGAGCGCGACGAGGTGATCCTCGACTTCCGTGAAGCACGCGAGAAGATACATCGCGTGGAGG
This sequence comes from Bacteroidaceae bacterium, assembly GCA_045617275.1. Lineage (GTDB taxonomy): Bacteria > Bacteroidota > Bacteroidia > Bacteroidales > Bacteroidaceae > Physcousia. The sequence goes on along the minus strand of JAZLII010000012.1, from coordinate 96 downwards.
TCAACGGAGACACCTGTGACTGGCAGATGATCAACGATCACATCGTCATCCAGAGTTCGTACACCTTGAGGGGAGACAACGAGGTGCTGATAGACT
>JAZLII010000011.1:0-12740 GCA_045617275.1 Bacteroidaceae bacterium | reverse complement strand
ATACTGTTGCTTGAGTGCCTCGATGGTACGATGGGCCGTAGGGCAATTGGGGCAAGTCTGGCCGGTGAACTCCTCAAGAAGGACACAACGCTGAGCCTCTACTGCCGGCAACTCCTCGTAGCGCTCATCTTCTGCAACGGGGTCGCAAGCACAGAAGAGACCCAAAAAAGCAAGGGGCAATATGTTGCGTATTATCTTAATCATGATAGTCTATCGATTTTAGAACGAATAATTGTAGCTGGCCTGTACACCATAGCTGGCAGGTACCCATCGGCAGACACCACCCGAGCAGTTGAATCCTGCACGGGTACGTCCATAGCCCAGCATGAGACGATGGGACTTGTGGGTGAAGGTGGCAGAGGCCATATAGTAGTGCTGCTTCTTGCCATACTGACCGCTCAGGTAGGGACTGCCGTACATATCGCTCACAGTAAACATCAGCTTGGGCAATACACTGAGCTCCAGCAAACCAAAGATCCAGTCACCGCTCTCATGACCATTGGCCACATCGAGATACTGGAGTTCGCCACGCAGGGTGAACGTCTTATTGATAGTCCACTTGGCCTCTCCTACATAGACATTGCTCTTGATCTCACCGCCATGACCTTCCACCACGGTCTGGTTGTAGGTCTGGCGCATGTACATAAGATTGAGTTTCCACGACTTACCAAGCTTTTGGTCAAGCTGGAGGTTGATGTCTTGATAGAAAGGATCGCTACTCATGCCGAAGTAGCGCGTGGTATAGCCATCGGTACCTGCCGTGGTACCTCCTTCAGAGTGACCTTGAGCATCGGTAGTGGCGAAGGCTTTCTCCACTGGCTCGCAGTCAAGGCCGCGGATGTGGCTGAAGTTGAGTTTGAGATGCGAGGCATACTTCTTACCCTGTTTGGTCTTATTCCAGGGAAAGAGACTATAACCAAAACTACCTTGGAAAGCCCACTCACCGGGTATGAGAGTAGTACCATCGTTCTTGCCATACTGCGTGGCATAGGGATAGAGAGCAGCAAGGGCATAGGTATGCTGATAGGCAAAGGGCTGCATATTGTTGATGAAGCGACTTGCACCAGAGGTGCCACGCAAGCTGCGGAAACTCATATCCTGGCTGCGCTTGGCACTGGCCTGAGCGCTGATGCCCTTCTTGCTGTATGTGAGCGTAAGGGTCTCCACATGCCCCCGATGATAGGTGTAGCCATTGTCGAAAGAGGGATCTTGGTCCTTCCAAGCATATTCCGCCAAGGCTCCGAAGTCTCCTTGCTGCACCTGTGTACGCGCATGGAACGCATTGACAAAACGTGGCGTGCGAAGGGCATAGTTGGTGCCGCTGACGAGTACCCCTTCCTTGTCGTGCTTGCCCACCCAACTGCCACCGAGGGTCCAAGAGGTACCATGCTGCTGTAAGGATGGCAAGTACTGCGACATATCGGCTTCGGCATCGAGGCCATAGACCCAGCTGTGCAGGTCGTAGTCCCAATAGGCACGCTGTGTGCCGGCCACTGCCTTGACATTGAGGCCGGGCACCTTACTTAGATTGACACGCAGGCCGAGCAGGGAGTTGTCGATACCCAGGGAGCGCTCCTGATAGGTGCGCAGGATGAGTCCGCTGCCAAACTGCTCATAGAAATGTCCAAGCGTGATATCAGCTCCGTCGAACTTACCTTTGACATAAACGTGGGGTACGCCCCAGCCTTTAAACCCGGGTTCGAAGCCCTGCAAGGGATGCTGGAGATACTCCAGGCGCGCACCGGCATCTACATAGCGACTCTGCATCATGAGGTCGACATAGGTATTGGTCAGGACGGCATCGTCGCTCTTCTCCGTACCGATCTGGTCATCGGTCTGGGGCACCACCCAGTCGCTCTGCACCGAACCGTGTAGCGTCACCTTCTTGTCGTCTGTCTGTGCAAGGAGGGAAGACGCAAAAAGTGGAAGACCGACGATAAGCAGTCCCCACTTGCGTATGGATAGCTGTTGTTTCATGCTAATATAGTTGGAGGGCAGGCATCCTGCCCATGCATTTACTTCTTCTCAGCCTCGCTCGAAGCTGGTACAACCTGCGCTGCCGGTTTTTGCTCGGGCTTGGCCTCAGCGGGCTTTGCAGCAAGGATCTCTCGTATCTTCTCAATGATGTGAGCCTCGCTGCCTTCCGTGTAGCCACTACGGCTTTCTACGATCTTACCGTTGCCGTCACAGATGAGCACATGGGGTATCATCTGGATGCCCAGGGCACGAAGCATGTCGCTGTTGGTATCGAGCAGGATATCGTACTCCCACTCGTTGGCATCGACAAGAGGCTTGACCTTGCTGACCTGCTGTGCCTGGTCGACGCTGATGGCGATGAGCTTCATACCAGTCTCTTCCTGCCACTCTTCATAGACCTCGGCAATGGCTGACAGTTCGCGATTGCAGGGTTTGCACCATGTAGCAAAAAAACTGATGACAAAGGGCTTGCCGCCATTGCGCAGGCTGTCGGCATTGACTACCTTGCCTTTAAGGTCCTTCAACTTAACTTCGGGTAACTGCGCAAAAGCCGTGCTTGAGAGTACCAGAACGGCTAGTATGGAAAGAATTCGTTTCATCGTGTATTTACTTAATATACTTTTTTCCGTTAGAGATATAAACACCTTTCTTCGTGGGAACTGCGACACGCACACCGCTGAGGGTATATGTGGCATCGGAAGCCTCAGAGACTATCACGTCCTCTATGCCATTGAGACCACCATCAGTGGGAGGTTGGATACCGGTCTTGCAAGCGTTGATAACCTCGCCCGACTGGCTATCGATGAGCATGGCAACAGCGGTAGCGTTGCGCACATCGTCAATGGCCTGGGGCCAAGTGCTGGAGAAGGTGGTAGAATAGGTCTGGCCTGCCTCAAGAGTAGAGGGGAAGAGACCGATGGTACCAGAGAAGGTCTGGCCTACAACGAGACGCACCACATCGTTGTGGATGACAGGATAGGCATAGGCACCCGAATTGAGACCTCCTGCACCCCACTCACCGAAGAGGGTATTCTCCAGAGAGCCAAGGTTGTTGGCCTGATAGTACACAAGCCCGTTTTCCAATACCAACACCAAGAGGGACAGTTGCTGGTCGGCATCGACTGCATAACGGAGGTCGGCCTTGTACTGGACATGCTGGCCATCAGCATCCTGCACTGCTGCGAGCGAGAGATCGCAAGGAGCAAGACGACTCAGTTCGCGGCTGACCACGTCAAACCAAAGAGGTGAGTCGGGATTGGTATCCAGGTACTTACCTCCTTCACTGACTATGGGATAGTAGACGCCAGAAGTACGGTTGATGCGAGCTGAGGGAGCTGCCTGAAGTCCTAAGAATGTAGAATATGGCTCCAGACTTCCCATCCAAGGATCGCCGGGATAGGTATGGATGGACACGGGGATGAACTGTTCGCCAAAGGCCTTCTCACACTTCTCTATGGTGATGATACCGAGGGGACAGTTGGGACAGTCGACTCCAGTCATCTCCTCCAAGACGACATGCTTGGTGGGCTCAAAAGAGAGGTCGAGGATGGATCCTTCGAAGACGTCCAGATGATCGCCCATGAGGACGTCGATGGTGAACTTATTCTCCTTACCCACCGTAAGAGGAAGGGACTCCTGGAAGGTGAAGGGGATGGGCCGGTCTTTGACATTGCCACTTACATTGGGCCATACCACCTGAGAGACCTCTTTGCCAGAGGCGTCCTTCAGCGTAAGACTTATCTTGCCGCTATGCTTGTCGGTCCTGACGGTGAACTGGCCGGATATCTGCAGTTCGCTCTTATCTACAACACGGTCGGCATTGGCAAAACCGATGCTATAGAGCAACTCACGCTGTACCGTGACATTGTCCACAAAGATGGCACTCTGGTTCTGGTTCTGATTAACAAAGGCCACATAGACATTCTTGCCAGCCCAAGGACTGAGGTCGAAGCTATAGTGTGTCCACTCTCCCGCGGTCTTGTCCTGACTCTCTCCTGCGGCGAGGGTGATTTCCTCAAGAAGCACGGCATTTTTGCGGAAGCCGTCGTCATCGTTCATCCAGGCATCGTTGAGATAGGAGATATTGAAGTCTTGCTCATAGACATAGACCTTGAGGATATCTGTCTTGGCAGGGTTGAAACTCTGCGCATCGAAATCAAGACGTGTAACACCACCTTCTGGCAACTGAAGCTGAGGGGTGACCATCCAGTCGTCGCTCTGACCGGAAGGAGCATAGAGAGAATGTGAACCAGCAAAGCAGTCCGCATAGGTCTGATCGTCACTCATACCGAAGCTCCAAGGCATATTGTCGGCGTCGAAGCCCCAAAGTTGCATGCTGTTGAGTGGCGTACGATGATCGCCCTCATAGCGCAACCACATGGCGTAGCTCTGAGCTGGATCGTTGAAGTTGTCGCTGAAGAGCACGGCATCGTTGCCTATCTCACGCACATAGGTACCATGATAGGTGAGGCTGATGGTCTCGTTGTAGCTGGCCTCAGCGTCTGAATAGTCACAGACCGAACCGGCCTCCACTACCACCTGATACTCCAACCCGTCATAGAGATAGACTGCAGATGCGGGATAGAGCAGGATCTGATGCTTGGTGGACTCCGTATTGCCCTGGCTGAGTGTAAGCGTGGCCATGCGGCTTCCATCTTCTACACGTACGAGATAGGCACTGGACTTATCGGTGAGCTTGACAGGACTATCGAAACTGAGCAAGATATAGGAAGTGGAAGCATCGAGCTGACGAAGTTGGGCATGGCTTTCAGGAGCAGCCTTGAGCAACTGCACTGGACCATTGGCACGGCCTACGTAGTCAATGCGAATCTCTTTGTTGGCACGCAGGGCATCATTGGCAACGGCAATGGCACCTGCATCGATGGTGACATAGTAGGACTCACCTGCATCGAGGAGACGGGTACGGAATGCCACATTGACCGTGGTCTTAGAACCTGTCTTAAGAGAGAGACCCTGATTGCCTGCCGAGAGACCATCGGTCACCTTCGTACCATCTGCCTTATAGAGATGTACATTCTTACCGGTACCAAGCACCTGCACAGCACGTCCAAAATTGATTTCAATGGTGCTCAATTGGGCAAAGATGCTGCCAGAGGCGGGGCTGACGCTATAGTTGTCGAGCAAGTCTACACGGTCGCAAACATCCTCCACGGGTTCACCGAAGTCAAAGCAATAACTCTCTCCGAGTGGATCGGGAAAAGCGATGAAACGGCGGCCATCACCACTGACACCCATCACGGTACCCGTACGCTCATAGCCAGTCTTCTCGCGGAAGTCAAAACCATAGACCTGCTTGCATATCTGGTTCAGTGAGATCCAGTACTTGCCCTGGTGGAGCACACGGAAGTCACGAAGAGGACTGCCTGTATCAGGATTGCCAAAGATGGTGCCCTGATTGTCGACAGCACCTACACCGAAATTGTTGCTTTCTGCCTCATCGAAGACGGTGAGCTCACGTGTGCGGATGTCCAGCAAGAACGGCACTCCGTATTCATTGAAGAAACTGTCATCCTGATGGGCGTGGGTCATATAGGCCATACCCGACAACCAGTGACCGTCGGGACTGATGACAGTACCTTCCACATGGTGCATATCGGGATACTTAGGTTCCCATGCGCGATTGTCGTGCTCGATATAGCCCACAGCCTCATAGTTGTGGAGCTGCGTGTCGTAGATAAAGACAAAGCCAGACTGGGGCTGCATGATGTACCAGCTCATCTGGCCGATGACATAGCGTCCGTCGGGAGTGATCTCGCTGAACTTCATGGCATGCTGATCAAGATGAGCCATATCGCGACGTGGGAGACCGGGAGTGGCAATGGTGTCACCCGTCTCGATGTTGACCATCAAAGTAGAATAATAGTAGTCGTGGCTCAGTTCATCAGTTTCATTGAGCTTTCCATTATAGCCATTGTAGTAACCCACAGCCCACTTGCCATCGGGGGTGACGGCATCGAGATGTCCCATCTGCCAAAGCTGGCGCAAGGGGAAAAGGGTGAGCTTGCCCGTAGCACGATTGTAGGCCATAGGTCGGCCACTGAAAGAGCCTACCACCACATTGCCATCATCGCTGACAGAGGAGATGCCCAGATTGCGGCCGTTGTAGGTCACAGGTACTACGACTCCTTGCTCAATGTCGTAGAGTTGAGAGACGGCAGTACCACCTCCAGCAGAAGTGCCAAGATTGATCACTGCCCACTTGCCGCTGGGAGTGATGTGGGTAAGGATACCCCCATCATTGCATTCGTACTTCTGTATCTTGCAGTTTGGTGCCTGCGCAAATCCTGTGGCAAGGCAGAGAAAGGCTGTTGCAAGGGCAACAAGGATCTTCTTCATATCTTTCGTTGGGTATTATTATGTGTGGGTGTATGGGATAACAAGTAAGGAGATGTTAGTTGGCAGATGCCTGGCGCAGTGTCTTCTTGCCACGCAGGATGTAGAGTCCCGAGGCTGGACGGGTGATACGAATGCCCTGCAGATTGTAGACGGGTGCATCGGGCATGGCTTCAGAACCGATAGGATGGAGTGTCTGGGCCTCATCCTCGATGGTCACCTCCTGAGCCAAGCCCAAGGGTGCATAGCTGCCATTGTCACCGTAGCAGGACACCAGGTTATAGGCACCTGGCTCACGGAGCACCTTGCCTGAAAGGGTAAAGGTCTTCTCCTCGCCGGGAAGAAGTCGGCAAGGAACGGTGATGTACTGACGATTGCCATCACGACTGCCTTTTTGAATACAGATACCGGCCTCATCATCGAAGACGGTGGTACCAGTGTTCTTCAACGTCACCTGGAAGGTAGATACGACATTCTGATAGAGCGTATTTTGTGCCAATGCATTGACAATGGTAGGCTTGGCAAGGTCTTCGATATAGAAATCGTCCTTCTGCGCGCTGAAGTCCACCGAACTGACACTTACCGACATCGTATAATACGTAGGACTGCCATAATAGGCACGCACAGGATAAGGTGTGGCGGGATGGTCCACATGCATGGTAGCCACGCAGACCGTGTAGGTGCCATCGGGGATCTGGCCGAGGTCGACCGTAACATCGAAGTCATCGCTATAAGACGAACCGACACTGAGACCGCCAGGGAAATTCTGTGCTGAAGGCACATAGGTTACAAGTTCCCCCTGGGCATCATAGACTGCCAGGCCAATGCTGCCCGTGAAGAGTAATGCATCGTTGCTGAGGTGCCTGGCACAGAAGGCTACACTGCTCTTTGCAGAGGTGTTCTTCCTGGGCGCTACAGTCTCAGCATCGAAATGGGCCACATAGTCGCCAGTCTCCGTAGGCTGTACGTTGATGAGAACCTGCTGACAATAATTATAGCTTCCGGTAAGAGCACCTGCCTGCCCAGCACCTCCGGGTTCGAGGGCACTGATGTCGAAATAGCCATCGTAGGCACCACCCCAGCCCCAGTTGAAATGGAAGAGCCCGGTTGCGGCATCATAGCCATCGAGTACAAAGAAATGACCCTCTGTGCTCTTGGCCGAGGTCATACCGGCATAGCAGAGGGGATGGCCACTATTTAGCTGTTGGAGAAGGAGTGACTTCCAGGCTCCCAGGCTGAGATGGTCACGGCTCTCAGCATAGAGGTTGGGATTGTAACCAAAGAACTTGATGAGTGCATAGCCTGCATAAAGATTGGGCGTACCGCTGTTGTCCTTGCTCCAACGCATGTCGGTGGCTACTCCTAAGTGGTACATCAGGGTGGCAACGGCATCTACTTCTTCCTTCGTGTCGTACTTGCCACCATAAACGTCCTTCATGTGATCCCAGTCATAGATGGTAGTGCCGAAGTCTGCAGAGTACTGTGTGTTGAAGGCATTGGTATGGCTACCGATACCACGAGTGGGATACCCCCAATACTTCATCACCTGAGCCGTACCTGTAGCTACGCATCCCGTAGCATAGTTGGGGATGAGATTGTTGAAAGGTTGAGTCTGATTCCATTTCGTGGTGAGCAGAGGAGCTACAGAGACCGTATAGTCTACCTCCCGAGCAGAACGGGTGGCACTGGATGTCTCATAACCACCGGCTTTGGCAGCAGCCATCTCCTCGGCAAGGAAGTCGAGCCAATAGCGGAGTCCATCGGGCAGGATATCGCCAGCCTCTACATGTCCATGATCCACATAGCCAAGGACAGGCTTGAAGCGGTCGTCGCCAGACACCACCACAAAACCATCTTCCTGGCCCAGGTTGACCAAATAGTAAGCAGGAGTGTCGGTCACAAAGCCTCTAACCCTTTTGGGCGACTGTATCACGTCGGTAAGACGGATTGGAGAGGAAAGAGAGTGCCTACTGGCAAAAGACTGCGCCAGACCTAAAGCCTGAGCTTGCGTGCGAGGCAAGGCTGAGGCCGTAAGTGAGATGGCACCTAAGAGTATAGCGAGAACTGTCTTTTTCATTTCAAAAATAAGAGTCTTTTATACGATATATGTCTTCTTGATATAGATGACAAGAGCCGTATTTAGTTAAACGACAAGGGGTGCAAGTGACCTATTTTCTTGTTAGAACAATGTCGGTATAGTAGAACCAATAACTGAAGGGCACGTTGTGACCATCGTAGAGGAGTCCCATCAGGGGGAGATTGAAAGTGATCTGTGTGAAGTCCTCATTGACTGTTCCGACCACACTGCCATTGGTGGTATGTCCCGTAGGAGTGGGGGTGGCAGAACGCAAGATACATTTGCTCAGATCGAGACCATCTTCATTTTCACTTCCTAAAGCAAAGCCTTCTGCCATCGTCTGACCCAGTTTGAGGTCGAGCGTGGCTGTCTGGCTGCTGGCATTGTAATGGAACACCAGGTCATGAAGAATGTCAAGCTGACCTTCATAGGTATCGCCCGTCCACATACGCCAAGGTGTCATGGTGAGGAGACGTCCATAGCCTTCCTCGCTCTCATCGTCGGCCGTGACGAGGCGTGTCTCCCAGGTGACTTGCACGGGACCCGACTCTTGGAGCATATCAGTGGCAGTGACGGTCCATGTGCCTCCCAAGCGATCATAGGGGATGTCATCGTTGTCAAGAAGTGTCACCAAGGTCTCTACGCCACTCTGACCCACCTGTGCACCTTGCACACGAACAATCTGAATGATGAAACTGCGATCTGCGTTGATCACACGGTCGTCTACAGACTTGATCTCTACATATCCCACCGTCTTGTCGTGAGGGATGATGATATGCTTGCTAGTCACGAGATAGTGTACGTCCTCCTGGCAGTTGGGATCATTGCTCTTCACCTCCACATCAACCTCAACGGCACCATTACGCTCACCTTCCACAGTGATGGGTACCAAGAAAAGGCCTTTATTCTCCTTCACCTTGAAGACAGAGTGCTCCATGAAGACTTGAGCCTCACCCAAGGTGTTGAGCGAAGTATCATCATCGCAACCCGTCATAAGAATGGCTGCCATGAAAAGGCTACATATATAAATAAGGTGTTTCATCTTTCAAATGATAGTTCGTTGATAATAAAACTTTAGTCAGCCAACTGGGTGATGCATCAATATCCTGGATTCTGTTGTCCCTTCAGCTGTGGATTGGCATCCATCTCATGCTGGGGTATGGGCCAGAGGAATCGGTAGTCCGTGGGATCGTAGTGCTGATGAAGGTAATTGGCCACTATGACCAGGTCGGTGCCTTCCCACACCTCACCACGGGTGAAGCCTAGTTGCCAACGCTTGAGGTCCGTCAAACGGGTTCCCTCGCCAAGGAACTCACGATGACGTTCATCCTGAATCTCACGGAGAAGGTCTGCCCCAAGGAGGTTGGTGTGTCGATAGCGATTGATACGTGCTTCCTTCATCATGCGAAGATAGTAGTTGGCCTTGGATACGTCGTTGAGATTGGCACTGGCCTCAGCTGCGATCAGGCAAAGTTCGGAACTGCGGAGAGGCTTGGCCTTATTGGTGTAGTTGGAACCGGCTGTCTGGGCATAGAGCTCAGGATTGCCAGGATACTTCACAAATCGATAGCCTGTGGCTTCGCCACCACTATTAGAGATGCGGGTCTCCTCAAACCAATTGTTCCAGCGTGTATCGTTCTCATCAAAAAGGTAAATGCAATCGTTGGTGGGCACATAGTCAGAATTCTGTGTATTGGATGCAAAAGCACTGCCCGTAGCACTACCATGGTAGGTAAAGTCGGCCTCTACCAGCCAGATAACCTCCGAACCCTTGTCGTCAGTCCAAAGTGTCTTGAAATTGTTGCGATCGGTGAGCGGGTAACGGCGGCTATTGAGCACATCTTCTGCCAAAAGCAAGGCCTCTGCATCATCGCCCATATTGAGACGGACACGAGCTTGGAGCGCTTTGGCAGCATCAGAGCTTGGACGGCTGCTGCCAGGAGCCGGCTCCACACCCTTTGCCTCTTCCCACATCAGCAGATGGCTCTGGGCGCTGTCGAGGTCTGCACATATCTGTGCATAGGTCTCGCGCATACTACTACGGGGAGCATAGGTCTTGTTGTCTGCCGTAGGAGCATAGACGAGCTGCAGAGAAAGACCCTTGCCAGGTGCATCAAGGTCTTCTGTATGCTTGTAAGAGGGGCAGAACTTGTCGGCCAAAGCATTGTAGCAATAGGCACGCACGAAGTAGACCTGACCCATATAGGCATGCATGAGGTCTCTGTTCTCGGGCATAAGAGAAGGATCCTGCATCTTCTGCAAAGCCTTGCCCAGGAAGAAGTTGGTCTGTGAGATAACCGCATAGAACGCTGAAAAATAGGAACCTATCTCACCTGTAGAGGGATTGAAGGAGCCATTGTAGAAATCCATGCGGCGATTGCCGTTGCCAATGACAGCATGGAAGTCATCCAGCTGTATGTCCGAAAGCACCACGTAGTCGCCTGAGGTCACACCACGCATCTGAGACAGGATGCCCAAGGTGAACTTACCATAGTCGTCCGTGGTCTGCAATGCCTGTTCATCCTGAATTTCACCCGCAGGAGTCAGCTCCATATCGCAAGAGGCAAGGGTGAGCATCATAGGCAACAATGCCAAGTATATGTTTTTTATCTTCATGATGATGAATTTCGATTGATGGATTTGTGATGTGAATTAGAAGGTCAGTTCGCAGCCAAAGAGCACCTCGCGGGTGTTGGGATAGTTGAACTGGATGACGTTGGAGTCAGGTTCAGGATCGTAGCCGGAGTACTTAGTAAAGGTGAGCAGATTGCGCCCCGTGATGTAGAGATTGGCATGGGTGATGAAGTGGGTCTTCTGCATCCACTGCTCTGGCAGGCTGTAGCCTACGCTCAACTTCTTCAGACGCATGAACGAAGCATTCTCCAGCAGATGGTCGTCCATCTGGATGGCCTCCGTGGCAGCAGGAATGTCGGTAATGTCGCCGGGCTTCGTCCAAATGTTCATCATACTCTGCCCTTGATTGTACGAAGCACCAAACTGTGCATTCTCGTAGAAGTAGCGGTCGTTGTTCATCGCATACTTGCCCAAAGCCCAGGTGAAGTCGGCACTCACGCTAAGTCCATTCCAACTATAGTTGGTGCCAAAGCCTCCGCTCCAAGGAGCAAAGCGATTCTTGCCCACAAACTGAGCATTAGCATCCTCGTTGAACGTCTTCGTGAGATTGCCATCTGCATCATACCACATCTGACTTCCGTCGCGAGGATCCACACCTGCACGCTTTACGAGATAAAACTCACCGAAGCTTTTACCCACCTGCAACTTTTGGCCAGAACCACTGATGATGAACTCGTCCAAGCCATTGAAGAGGGAGGTGATGGTATTCTTGTTGTAATTGACATTGGCATAGAACGTCCAAGTCATGTCCTTACGGTTGAGAAGATCGACATTGAAGTTCATATCGATACCCGTATTTCTCATCGAACCGATATTGCCCATACCCGACCCGAAACCGGTAGTATATGAATAAGGTATAGAGAGAAGCATGTTGGTGGTGTTCTTCACGTAGTAGTCCAAACCTACGGAGAGGCGATTGAATACACGGAAGTCCACGCCCAGGTTCATCTGACCTACGCTCTCCCAAGTGAGGTCATCGATGCTTTGCTGCGAGATAAGCAGGCCGCCCTCACCATCGTACTGTACGCCCTGGCTACTTGCCAGGCCCATGTAGAGATAGTCGCCGATGCTGGAGTTACCCGTGGTACCATAGCTCAATTTGAGATCCATCTGGTTGAGCCAGCCTCTGGTGGGCTCCATGAACTTCTCCTTGAGCATGTTCCAACGTCCACCCAGAGACCAGAAAGCAGCCCAGCGATGCTTCTTGGAGAAGCGAGATGATCCATCCCCACGTACCGAACCGCTCAGGAAATACTTCTCGCGATAATCGTAGAATGCCTGAGCAAATACAGAATTGAACACCGTCTCGCTGAGTGCCTGAGTGACGGTGGGCTCCTCTGTGGCATTGGTCAGCAGAAGCATACGGGGATCGCTTAGTCCTTCACGGCTCGTAGCGAAACCCTCGTCTTTGCTATAGATACTCTCCTGACCCACCAAGACATTGAAGTTGTGCAGCTTATGGATGTCGAAGATGTATTCTGCCGTATTGGAAGAGGTGAATTGATACCAACGCTGGGTGGACTCCGTACGATAAGGCAAGGTGCCGTCACCATAGGCATCCACGATGTCGCCCATGGGTGAGAGATAAGCCTCACGTGGCTTACTGATGGAGGAGTATTTGTCATCGTAGGATGCCAAGGCCTGTACAGCTTTCAGGCGCAAGCCCTTGATGGGAGTAACCTCCTCGAAGATATTGCCA
>JAZLII010000010.1:0-16852 GCA_045617275.1 Bacteroidaceae bacterium | reverse complement strand
ATCGCCATGATCATGGATGGCAACGGACGCTGGGCCCAGGCTCGTGGCTTGCATCGCACGGCAGGACACAGCCAGGGAGTGGAGACGGTGAAGCGCATCACTGAAGAGTGTGCCCGTCTTGGCGTGAAATATCTGACCCTCTATACTTTCAGCACAGAAAACTGGAACCGACCCTCTGCCGAGGTGGCTGCCTTGATGCAGCTTCTGCTGGACCGTCTGCTCGAGGACGTGTTTATGAAGAACAACGTGCGTCTTCGCGTGATAGGCGACATGGCTCGTCTGCCCGAGGAGGTAAGACAGCATCTGGAGAATGTATGTGAGCACACGGCCCCCAACACGGGTATGACCCTGGTGCTGGCCATCAGCTACTCTTCACGCTGGGAGCTGACCGATGCCATGCAGCGCATCGCACAGAAGGTGAGCCTGGGAGAAGTGAAGCCCGAGGAGGTCGATGAGGAACTCATCAACCAGCATCTCCAGACCCACTTCATGCCCGAGCCCGACCTGCTCATCCGTACAGGAGGCGAATACCGCATCAGCAACTATCTGCTCTGGCAGTGTGCCTACAGCGAGTTTTACTTCACCCCGGTCTTCTGGCCCGACTTCGTGGAAGAAGAGCTCCACAAAGCCATCGTGGACTTCCAGCAGCGTCAGCGCCGATTTGGCAAGACGGGAGAGCAAGTGACTGAGGAAGTGAAAGCCTGACGTGCGGAAAATCAAGACTTTAGAAAAGGAGAAACAAAAACGCAGATGAAACGTTTATACCTTATAATAATAGCTTTTACCCTGGCTGTGATGCCTGCCCTGGCACAGTGGAACGCGCAGGATGTACAGGTGAAGCCAGAGATAGACTATTCACGCACTCCACGACCCTATACCCTCGGGGGTATCTCCGTGAGTGGAGTCAACAACTATGACGAATACCTCCTCGTGGGTCTCTCCGGACTCACCGTGGGACAGCGCATCAATATCCCTGGCGACGAGATCACCAAGGCCGTGAGACGATACTGGAAGCACGGACTCTTCTCCAACGTGTCCATCAGCGTAGACAGCATCGTGGGAGAGAAGGCTTTCCTGCACATCACCCTGGCTCAGCTTCCCAGCATCTCGCAGATCAACTACAACGGTGTGAAGAAGCAGGAGCGTGAGGACCTGGAGACGAAGCTGGGACTGGTGAAGGAGAGCCAGTTGGCCCCCAACACCATAGACCGTGCGAAGATACTGGCTAAGCGCTACTTCGACGATAAGGGTTTTGGAAATGCGGAGATCAACATCGTGTACCGCGACGATGTGTCGCAGCCTGGCAAGGTGATCGTGGATGTCAACATCGACAAGAAGGACAAGCTACGCATCAACCACATCTACATCACGGGCAATGAGAAGCTGGACGAGAAGGGCATCAAGGGTACGCTCATCAAGTCGGGTGCCTTGAAGACCATCCATGAGCGCGGTTCGATGGCGGGATGGTTCCGCTCGAAGAAGTTTGTGGAGAAGAAATACAAGGAGGCTAAGGACAACCTGCTGGCCAAGTATGCCGAGCTGGGCTACCGCGACGCCGTGATCCTGAGCGACAGCGTGACTCCCTTTGACGACAAGAGCGTCGACGTACACATCAATGTGGAGGAGGGTCAGCGCTACTACATCCGCAACATCACCTGGGTGGGCAACACGCTCTATCCCACCGAGGGTCTCCAGAGCCTCCTGGGCATGGGCAAGGGCGACATCTACAACCAGAAGCGACTCAATGAGCGTCTCACCAGCGACGATGACGCTGTGGGCAACCTCTACTACAACAACGGATACGTCTTCTACCGACTCACCCAGAACGAGGCCAAGATAGACGGTGACTCCATCGACCTTGAGATGCGCATCTCAGAGGGTACGCAGGCTCGCTTCAGCCATGTACGTATCTCGGGCAATGACCGTGTATACGAGAATGTGGTGCGCCGTGAGCTCCGCAACAAGCCCGGCGACCTCTTCAACAAGGACGCCCTGGAGCGTTCGTACCGTGAGATAGCCGCCATGGGTCACTTCGACGCTGAGGCCATCCAGTACGACATACAGCCCAATCCCGATGACGGTACCGTGGATCTCTCCTGGGATCTCGTCTCGAAGTCCAACGACCAGATAGAGTTCTCACTGGGTTACGGACAGACGGGCGTGATCGGTAAGATAGGTCTGAAGTTCAGCAACTTCAGTATGTCCAACCTCTTCAACAAGAATGGCTTGCGCCGTGGTGTACTGCCTCAAGGCAATGGTGAGACCTTCAGCATCAGCGGTCAGACCAACGGTCGCTACTATCAGGCCTACAGCATCTCCTACCTCAATCCCTGGTGTGGAGGCAAGCGCCCCAATCAGCTCTCCATCAGTGCCTTCTTCTCTAAGCAGACCGACGTGAGCGACAACTACTACAACTCCGCTGCCTACAACAGTCTCTACAACAGCTACCTCTACGGTGGCTACGGTAGCTACGGCTACGGCGGCTACGGTGGCAACTGGTATGAGAACTACTACGACCCTGACAAGTTCGTGAAGATCATGGGTGCAAGTATCGGTTGGGGTAAGCGTCTGCGCTGGCCCGACGACTACTTCCAGTTCATGGCCGAACTCTCCTACACCCGCTACAGTCTGAAGGACTGGCAGTACTTCCTGGTGGCCAACGGTTCGTGCAACAATGTCAACCTGGGCTTCACCCTGACCCGTTCGTCTACCGCCAACCCCATCTATCCTCGAAGCGGTTCGGAGTTCCTCTTCTCTGCTTCATTCACTCCTCCCTATTCACTCTGGGATGGCAAGGACTACGCCAACCTGGCCAACAACCCCTATGCCTCCAACTATCAGAAGGAACTGCAGGAGAAGTATCGCTGGATAGAGTACCACAAGTGGAAGTTTAAGGGACGTACCTTCATCCCCCTCACACCCGGTACGAAAAATCTGGTGCTGATGACGCGCGTGGAGTTTGGTCTGCTGGGCAACTACAGCCCCAGTAAGAAGTCGCCCTTCGAGACCTTCTATGTGGGTGGTGACGGTACTTCCGGCTACAGCTACAACTACGGTACGGAGACCATCGGCTTGAGAGGTTATGACAACGGTGCCCTGACTCCCCGTGGCTACAGTGGCTATGCCTACGACCGTCTGACCATGGAGCTTCGCTACCCCTTGATGCTGGGTGCAAGTACCAATATCTATGCCCTCGGCTTCGTGGAGGGTGGTAATGCCTGGACCAGCGTGAAGAAGTTCAACCCCTTCGACATGAAGCGTAGTGCCGGTGTGGGTGTGCGTATCTTCCTGCCTATGGTGGGTCTGCTGGGTATCGACTGGGCCTATGGTTTCGACAGCGTCTACGGCAGCAAGCAGTACTCCGGCAGTCAGTTCCACTTCATCCTCGGACAGGAGTTCTAAGGTCGTGTGATGCGACATGCGACATGCGACATTTTGGAAAAATGGATGTCAAGCGCTTCGCTACGTAAGCACGAATGACGAATGTCTAACGCAACGAAAACCGAAAAGCTTCGCTTCGAAAGCGTGCAGAACCTAAAAACGAATCTGGAAACAAAGAAAATATACCTTATTTAATATAATAAAGGACATGAAAAAGATTTTGATGACACTTTTGGTAATGCTTTGCTCAGCAAACTTTGCCAGCGCACAGAAGTTCGCTCTGATCGACATGGAGTACATCTTAAAGAATATCCCCGCCTACGAGCGTGCCAATGAACAGCTCAACCAGGTGAGCAAGAAGTGGGGTGCTGAGGTAGAGGCACTCGAAAATGAGGCCAAGACACTCTACAAGAACTACCAGAGCGAGGCTGTTTTCCTAAGCCAAGAGGAGAAGACCCGTCGTGAGGAAGCCATCGTGGCCAAGGAGAAGGAGGCCAGCGAACTGAAGCGCAAGTACTTCAGCACTGAAGGCGAGCTCTTCAAGAAGCGCGAGAGCCTCATGACCCCCATCCAGGATGAGATATACAATGCGGTGAAGGACATCAGCGACCAGAAGGGCTACTCGCTCGTGCTCGACCGTGCCAGTGATGCCGGCATCATCTTCGCCTCACCCAAGATAGACATCAGCAACGAGGTACTTCAGAAGCTCGGCTACGGCAACTAAGCATGCCCTGCCCACTATAGAGACCTTCCGGGCGTATTGGTTCTCTGGATTTTAGACCTTCTAGATTCGATATCTTATAGGCTTTCCAGATCCCATTTCACAAGAAAAATCATAATCACTAAAAACAATACAAAAAGCAATGAAAAAGATTCTTTTGGCCATCCTTCTGATGGCACCCCTGAGCATCTTCGCTCAGAAGTTCGCACACTTTGACCTCACTCAGATCATCCCCAACATGAAGGAGTACACTGCTGCTCAGGAAGAGCTCCAGAAGTTGCAGAAGCAGTTTGAGGACGACCTGAAACTGATGCAGGACGAGCTCCAGAAGAAGGGCGAGGACTACGAGAAGCAGAAGGCTAACTTGCTGGACAATGTACGTCAGCGTCGTGAGACCGAGCTTCAGGAGCTCTACAATCGTCTGCAGACCACCTTCCAGGACAACAACAAGATTCTCAGCGAGACTGAGCAGGCTAAGATGCAGGAGATCCAGAAGCTGGTGCTGGATGCTGTGAAGAAGGTTGGCGAGGCTGGTGGCTACGTCTACATCGTAGACATCTCTACCGGTGCTATCCCCTTCGTAAGCCCCACACTGAGCACCGACGTTACCCCCGAGATCAAGAAGGCTCTGGGCATGTAGTCTTGTCCTTTCCTCCCCATGCGGAGGTAAGTGAAACAAATGCCTAAGGAAACTGGGCAAACTCTCTATCGTGTAATAGCTAAGAGATATGACGAAGAAGATATATTCTCTACTGATCCTGTTGCTGCTGCCCCTTATGGCAGCAGCACAGGTAAAGTTCGGTTACCTCAGTTACCGTACGATTTGCCAGGAGATGCCTCAGTATGTGCAAGCTCAGCAGGAGCTTTTAAGCCTCAAGACTGTCTACGAGCAGGAGGCTGCACGTGGCGAGGAGGAGTTCCAGCGCAAGTTTGCTGATTTCTTACAGGGTCAAAAGGACTTCCCTGCCAACATCCTCCAGAAGCGTCAGGCTGAGCTGCAGGAACTGATGGACAAAGGCATCAAGTTTCGCAAGGAGGCTGAGAACCTGCTTGCAGAGGCAGAGCAGAAGCTCGTGAAGGACTTGTCCAAGAAGCTCGATGAGGCCATCGTGGCCGTAGGTATGGAGATGGGCTATGCCTTCATCCTCAACATCGACGACAATGCCTGCCCCTTCATCAATCCCTTGCTCGGCGACGACGTGAGCAACGTGGTGCGCGAGAAGCTTGGCATCCCCATCATCGACAAGGAAGGTCCTCAGGAGGCCGAACCCGCACATGAGGAAGCCAAGGAGGAAGCCGACCAGAAAGAGCAGGGAAAGCCCGCAGAGAAGGTCGTACCCATCGAGGCCAAGCGTCCTGAGTAGGGGCATGGCCCGCTGTGAAGGTGCACTTCCGAGGACGGACTTCATGGCACATTCATCACTATCTGCTAACTATAACGAACGAATACCCTTATGTCACAACCAGGTCCTATAGGTATCTTTGACTCAGGCTATGGTGGCCTCACCATCTTGCGTCAGATACGTGGATTGATGCCCGAGTACGACTATCTCTACCTGGGCGACAATGCTCGTGCACCTTACGGTACGCGCAGTTTTGACGTGGTGTATGAGTTTACCTTGCAGGCTGTGAAGCGTCTCTTCGAGATGGGTTGTCCCCTTGTCATACTGGCCTGCAATACTGCTTCTGCCAAGGCCCTTCGCTCGATACAGCAAAACGATCTTCCCGCCTTAGGTGGAGAGCGCAGGGTGCTGGGTATCATTCGCCCCACGGTGGAAGCTCTGGGAGACATCACACGCTCCGGTCATATCGGCATCGTGGCCACCCCGGGTACCATACGTAGCCATACCTACGAACTGGAGATCGCCAAGTCGTATCCCCATATGCAAGTGACCACGGAGGCCTGCCCTATGTGGGTGCCTTTGGTCGAGAACCATGAGTTCGACTCGCCTGGAGCTGACTATTTCGTACAGAAGCGCATCACCAACCTGATGCATCACGACCCTGAGATCGATACCATCTTGCTGGGCTGTACGCACTATCCACTGTTGCTGGACAAGATATTGAAGTACGTACCCGCCAACGTGCGCGTGTTGCCTCAAGGAGAGTATGTAGCCAATAGCTTGCAACAGTATCTCCTACGCCATCCTGAGATGGCAGAGCAAGTCACGCAAGGCGCTTCATGCCGATTTATCACCACGGAAGATCCTGCCATGTTCAACGAAAGTGCTACCATCTTCCTGCGCCAATCCGTGCAGGCTGAGCGCATCATGCTGGAGTAGCGGTGAGAGGCAAAGGGGCAAGCGTACTTGTTTTTTTTGAAACTATAAATAAAAGATACGCCCCGAAGGTCTGATGGACCCTCGGGGCGTATGCTATATGTGTCTCTTTGGGAAGAGAGGCTTTTTATTCTCCCTTCTTCATCTCTGCCTCTATGGCCTTGATCTTCTTGGCCAGGAGAGCCAGTTCCTCTTTCTGCTTGTCCACCTTGCGCTGCATCTCGTCTACCAGGCTGTTGCCCTTCTTTGACTTGGCGGTGAGGAAGCCTATGTTGTTCTCGTAGGTCTGTATCTCACTGCGCAATGCCTCATAGGCACGCATCATGCGGTTGTGCTCGCGCTGGAGGCTGTTGCCGTCCTTCTCTGCGTTGCTCTTCAGATTTGCCTTGAAGCTGTCGAGGCGACGGTTTTGTGCAGCGAGGTTGAACTGCTTGTAGAGCTTGTCGCAAGCCTCGCGGTACTGCTTGTAGAGCTTGTCCTTCTCGCGGAAGGGGACGTGGCCCACCTCGTTCCACTGCTGCTGCAGGGCGCGTACGCTCTGTGCGGCATCGTTCTGGGTGGGATCCTCGAGCAGAGCCTGCAACTGCTCTATGATGGCCTGCTTCTTGGCCATGTTCTCCTGCTCCTCATTGCGCTGGTCGGCTGTAGCGGCGTTCTTTGCCTCAAAGAAAGCATCGCAAGCGGAGATGAAGCGCTTCCAGAGCTGTTCGCTGTTCTTGCGAGGGATGGCACCGATGCTCTTCCACTCCTTCTGGAGCTGGATGAGTGCGTCGCTGGTGGCACGCCAGTCTGTGCTGTCCTTCAGAGCCTCTGCCTTCTCTACGAGAGCGGTCTTCTTGGCCAGATTCTCATTGAGGCCGTCCTTCACTACGCGGAAGAACTCTGCCTTCTTCTGGAAGAATGCATCGCAGGCAGCGCGGAAACGCTCGAAGATCTGCTGGTTCATGCGCTGGGGTGCAAAACCGATGGTCTTCCACTCAGCCTGTGCAGCGATGATCTGCTCAGTGATGCTGTTCCACTCAGCAAAGGTCTTCAGTTCGTCGGTCTTGATATTCTCTACCTGCTCGCAGAGAGCAGTCTTCTTTGCCAGATTTTCCTCCTCGCGCTCCTTGATGGCCAGGAAGTGATCCTGATGGCGCTTGTTGATGACGGTGCTGGCAGCCTTGAAGCGATTCCATATCTCTTCGCGCAGCTCCTTCTGTACGGGGCCGATCTCCTTATATTCCTGATGCAAGCCTTGCAACTGATTGAAGGCTGCGATGACATCTTCTTCGTCGGCCAGCTTCTCTGCCTGCTCGCACAGACGGGTCTTGGCTTCCAGATTCTTGCGGAAGTCATACTCACGCATCTCGCTGTTGAGCTTCAGCAGGTCGTAGAACTGCTCCACGTAGAGCTGATAGTTCTTCCACAGCTCGGTAGCATTTTCTGCGGGTACGGCCTTGATCTCCTTCCACTCTGCTTGCAGTGTCTTGAACTCATCGTAGGTCTGGTTGGCCTGCTCGGGAGTGCTTGCCAGCTCCTTGATACGCTCGATGATGGCCAACTTGCGTGCGAGGTTCTCCTGCTTGATGCGGTCCTGCTCAGCCTGCTGCTCAGCACGGCGCTGACGGATGGTCTGCATGGTCTGCTTGAATTCCTCCTCTGTGCTGTCCAGCTGAGGGATGAAGGTCTCGGGAGCGGCTCCTGTGGCGAGGAAAGCCTCACGCTCAGCATTGAGCTCAGCCTTGCGATACTTGTAGAACAACTGCTTCAGGGTGTCCAACTCCTGACGGTCGCTACCTTCCTCGCTCTCTGCGATCTCCTTGGCACGTTGCAGGACCTCTTCCTTAGTGTGCAAGATAGGCATTTTCACTTCTTCCTGGGCAGTGGTCTCTGCTGTTGCTTCTGAGGCAACCTCTGCCTGGGGTTCTACTACAGCCTGAGCCTCTGCTTCCTGAGCAGGAGTCTCCTGGGCTACGTTCTCTTCCTGGATTACTACACCTTCCTCCATAGTGGTGTGTTCTTCAGCGTTCATCATACTAATTTTTTTTAGTAATGGATTCGTTTGTTACATTCACAGTGCTATGTCTTACACATGCATACTTGTATGCGTGCGCGTGCATTCGCAATTCGCAAATTTATACATTCGTAGGCAAAGTGCCAAATATTTTCCTTAAAAAGTGTATGTACATGGGTGAGTTGTGTGGTATAGGGGCGCTTTACTTCATATACCAACCGATATCACCGCTTATAAGCAGTAACGATATCTCGCAGATCTTGGCGTCGTACTGAGCCTGGAGCACACGTTCCTCCGCGTCCAGCAGATTCTTCTGTACCTGTCTCATGTCGAAGCCGGAGAGGTTGCCCAACTTGTATCGGTCCATGGCAGCCTCGAGGTTGTCTTGAGCTATCTTGAGGTTCTCTTGCTGGAGAGAGAGCAAGTCGAGATTGTTGAGATAGGCTTGCCAGAAGGTGGTGAGGCTGGCGTGAAGATCGAGCTCCAGCTGTTGCCGTTGCAATTGTCGGTTCTTGATGGCCAGTTCGGCATTCTGCCTGTCACTCTTGCGCTTGCCGTCGAAGATGTTGAAGCCCACGCTCAGGCCGCCACTCAGTCCGAGATTGCCTCTGTCGCGCGTGGCACTGATGCCGTAGTGTCCGTAGTTGTAGCCATACTGCGCATTGAGACGCAGATAGGGATAGTTGCGCGCCATCACCTTCTTCAGATCCAGTTCGGCCAGCATCGTATTCTGGCTGGCATTGAGCAGACTGGCGTTGCGTGAGAGAGTCTCTTGCCAGAGTTGGTCAAGGTTGAGGTCCTGGCGTATCTTTATGGTACTGTCGGGCAAGACGATGAGCTGGTCCACATTGGCATTGGCCATCAGGCGGTTGAGGTGTATGCAAGTGGTCAGCACTGCTTCGCGCTGACGGACATACGACGAACTGTCGCTGTGGTAGTCCACGCGAGCCTGATGGTAGTCGAGGCCGGAGAAGCGTCCTGTCTGGTAGTTGAGTTCGGCGATGCGCAGCCTCTCCCTTGAGAGCTCCATGGCATAGAGATAGTTTTGCCTGCGTATGATCTGCTGGATGTAGTTGTAGTACTCCGAGGCGATGTCGGCCACGAGGTCTTCCACGGCCATGCGCGTGGCATTCTCCCCTTGCTTCTCGAGGAGCTGGAGCTGCTTGTAGTTGGTCTGTATCTTAAATCCATCAAAGATGGTCCAGCTGAGCGATACGTTGGCATCGGCACTGAGATCCAGCGTGTTGAAGTTGCGTGTGGTCTCCCCTGTGGCTCGTGCTGTAGCGTGCTCCACATTGGTTAGGTTGGGTCGCAGCCCTATGCTGGCATCTATCGAAGGCATACCTCCGGCATTGGCCAAGGTGGCATTGTTGTGCGCAGTCTGTTCCTGATTGCGTGAGATCTGTATCTGATAGTTGTTTTCCAAGGCCCGTGCGATGCAGTCCTTCAGTCCATAGTGGAGTGCGGGGCTTGTCTGTGCCTTGACGGAGAAGGCCGACAGGAGCATGCAAGCCAGCCCGAAAAAGTGTATGACTCTTATTCCTTTCATGTTCATTCTTTCTTCTTTGAGCGATCGGTAGAGATGTAGCTGTAGATGGCGGGTACTACAAACATGGTCATGAAGGTGGACACCAGCATGCCACCCACCACGGCAATACCCATGGCGATGCGCTGGTTGCATCCCTCGCCAGTAGCATAGGCCAGCGGTATGAGTCCCAGGATGGTAGAGGCACTGGTCATCAGGATGGGGCGCAGACGCTGGAGGGAAGCCTCACGGATGGACTGCATCTTGCTGAGGCCGGCCTCTTGCTTCTGATTGGCAAACTCCACGATGAGGATACCATTCTTGGCTACCAGTCCGATGAGCATGATGATACCGATCTGGCTGAAGATGTTCATCGTGATGTCGTTGAAGTTCATGAAGATGAGAGCTCCTGCAATGGCGAGAGGCACGGTGAGCATGATGATGACAGGGTCCTTGAAACTCTCAAACTGTGCCGCCAGGATGAGATAGATGAGCAGGATGGCCAGCATGAAGGCAAACATCAGGCTCGACGAACTCTCACGAAACTCCTTAGAGTCTCCTGTAAGGGCCGTGCGGAACGTATCGTCGAGGGTCTCCTTGGCTATCTTGTCCATCTCTTCGAGACCTTCGCCGATGGTCTTGCCATCAGCCAGTCCGGCAGAGATGGTGGCCGATACGAAACGGTTGTAGCGATAGAGCTGTGGTGGTGCGATGCCTCCTCGCAGGTCGATGAGGTTGTCCATCTGTATCATGTCGTTGTTCTTGTTGCGTATATATATAGCCTTCAGGTCGGAGGGCTTGTTGCGTTGCTGGCGGTTGATCTCGCCCTTGATCTCATATTGCTTACCGTTCATGTAGAAGTAGCCCATACGCTGTCCGGACAGGCCGTATTGCAGGGTCTGTGCCACCTCACGGGTGCTCACGCCGAGGATGCTTGCCTTGTCACGGTCGATGGAGAGGCGTGCCTCGGGCTTGCTGAACTTCAGGTTGACATCGGCCATACGGAAGGTCGGGTTCTGATTGACCTTAGCCATGAAGACGGGGAGTATCTCCTGCAGTTTCTCTATGTTGGTCGTCTGCAGTACGTATTGGATGGGCATACCGCCTCTACGTCCGCCGAAGGACGACTGCTGCTGGACGAAGGAGCGAGCTTTCGTCTTGCTCTGCACGGCACGGGTGATGGCCTCTGCCACCTCCATCTGGCTGTAGTCACGGTCTTGAAGGTCCTTCAGGGTCACGCGCACGTTGCCCGAACCCGAGCTTACACGAGCGGAGATGTTGTCGGCATCGGGACAGATAGAGTCTACGAGACGGTTGATGTCCTCGGTGTAGTCACGCATATATTCGTAGGTCACACCCTCGGTACCCATGGTTCGGACGGTGACGCTGGATCGGTCCTCCATGGGTGCCATCTCGGAAGGAATGGCATTCCAGAGCCACAAGATGATGCCGACCATGGCCGCAATGACGGGGAATACCACCCAACGACGATTCAGCACAGCGTTGAGTCCACGCGAGTAGTATCGATTGAGACCTTCAAAGAAGGGTTCGGTCCAGGTATAGAAGCGGTTTTTCTTCTCACGTCTGACGAGAATCTTGGTGGAGAGCATCGGGGTGATGGTCAGCGCAGCAAACGAAGAGATACACACTGTACCCGCGATGACGATGCTGAACTCGCGGAAGAGTCGGCCCGTGATGCCGTCCATGAAGACGATGGGGATAAACACGGCCAGCAAGGTGATGGTCGTAGAGAGGACGGCAAAGAATATCTCCTTGGCCCCCTCGATACCTGCTTGAAACGGTTTCATGCCTCGCTCTATGCGTACATAGATGTTCTCCGTCATCACGATGGCATCGTCGACCACCAGACCCACGGAAAGCACGATGGCCAGCATCGTGAGCACATTGATGGAGAATCCTGCCAGGTACATCACGAAGAAAGAGCCCACCAGCGAGACGGGGATGACGATGCAAGGCACGAGCGTCACTCGCCAGTCGCGCAGGAAGAGGAAGATGATGATGATGACGAGGAGGAAGGCCTCAAATATCGTATCCTTCACCTCGTTGATGGAAGCGCGGATGAACTTGGTATTGTCGAAGCTGTACTTGAAGTGAACGTCTTCGGGCAGGTCCTTCTTCATCTGTTCCATGCGCTGGTACACGGCATCGGCTATCTCGATGTGGTTGGCACCAGGCTGTGGTACTACTACGACACCCACCATGGGTACGCCGTTCATCTTCATGTAGCTCTTGATGTCGGCAGGACTCAGCTCGGCGCGGCCTACGTCGCTGAATCTCACGATCTGATTGCCCGTCTGGCGAATGATGAGGTCGTTGAACTCCTTGGCAGTGTGCATCAGTCCCATCGTTCTCACGGTCAGCTCCGTGGTGTTGCCCTCGATACTTCCGGAAGGCAGTTCCACGTTCTCCTTATCCACCGCATTCTTGATGTCCATGGGGGTGATGCCGTAGCCGGCCATCTTCACGGGATCGATCCAAAGGCGCATACAGTAGCGCTTCTCTCCCCAGATGCCCACGCTGCTCACGTCGGAGATGGTCTGAAGTTGCTCCTTGACGGTAAGGTCTGCTATCTCGCTAAGTTCGAGCAAGTTGCGCTTGTCACTCTGCAAGGCTATCATGAGGATGGGCATGGCATCGGCATCGGCCTTGGAGACTGTAGGAGGGTCACAGTCGCGAGGTAGGAAACGCTGTGCACGCGACACCTTGTCGCGTACGTCGTTGGCTGCCGTCTCAAGATCTACGGATAGCTCAAACTCTACCGTGATGCGGCTCATACCGTGCGAACTGACACTCGAAAGCGAACGGATACCCGGTATGCCATTGATATTTTGCTCAAGGGGTTCGGTGATCTGATTTTCTATGACGTCGGCATTGGCTCCGGGGTAGGAGCAGTCTACGGAGATGATGGGATTGTCCACCGAGGGGTACTCTCGTACACCCAGATAGGTGTAGCCGATGAGGCCAAACAAAAGGATGATGAGTGTCATCACCAAGGCCAGCACAGGTCGTCGTATACTAAGTTCTGATATGTTCATAAGAAGGCCATACCCCCACCTCCCTTGACGGGGAGGGCTCCATGTCCGACAGGGGGTGGCAGGAGCTGTGTGAAATGATGTTTTCTAGTGCAAAACTGGTGCGATGCGCCTCTCTTCCGGCATCTCCGTTTAGTTCTCGGATGCTTCTTCTTTGGGTTCGTCGGCGGTAGTGATGATCTCATCGAGTACCACGGGCAGATCCATGCGAAGCTGAAGAGTACCCGATGTGATGACGGTGTCGCCCACTTCAAGTCCGGAGAGTACTTGTACTTCTCCTGCGGTGCGTATGCCTGTGGTGATCTCCACGGGCACAGCCTTGCCTGAGCGATAGCAGAATACCTTGTCGACGCCCATCTCAGGTACGATGGCCTCTGAGGGAACGATCAGTGCATCGTCTATCTCCTCCTTCTTCAACAAGATGCTGGCATACTGTCCGGGCAGGAGTTTGCGGTCGGCATTGGCATAGAGTCCGCGAGCCGTGAAGACGTGCTGGTCCTTATCCACAGAAGCCTCCACGGCATATACCTGAGCATGGAAGGCGTTTTGGTGTCCCTCCACGGTGAAGTCCATGTTCACCCCCTTGTGTATCTGGTTGGCATAGCGCTCGGGTACGGAGAACTCCACCTTCAGGGGAGTGATCTTTGTCAGTTTGGCCACCACGGTAGAGGGAGAGGCGTAAGTACCCACGCTTACCTGGCGCAGGCCGATGACACCATCAAAGGGAGCACGCAGTTCGGTGAGTCCGATGTTGACCTTCACCCCCTCTATCTCAGCCTCCAGCGTAGCCAGACTGGTCTTGGCCTCCTCCAGGGCTTCGCGGCTCACGGCATCCTTCTTGAGCAATTCCTCCTGTCGGTGCACACGATTCTTAGCCAGAGGCAGCTGGGCCTGCAGTCTCTTCAGTTGGGCCTGCAGCGGGGCATCGTTGACTTTGGCCAAAACCTGTCCTTTGCGTACGGCAGTGCCTTCGCTGAACGAAATGCTGACGATCTTTCCTGAAGTCTCAAATGAGAGATTGACCTCCTCGTCGGGCAAGATGAGACCCGTGGTGACATACTCGTCAGTGAGCGAGCGTGGCTGCATGACGCGTGCATTCACGTTGAGAGGCTTGCCTCCTCCAGGTCCGCCAGGTCCTCCTTTACCGCCAAATCCCTTGGGTCATCCAGGCCCTCCAGGTCCGGCAAGTTCTTCGTTCACTTTAGGCTGCTGATACCATATACCGCCTCCTATCAGTCCGGCTATGCCAAGGAAGATAAGTCCCCATTTCAGTTTTTTATTCATGGCTTATAGTTTGTCTTTTTTTAGAAATTGTGCGTATATATTTAATACATAGACACATAAAATACGGAATGGTTTAATATTAATAATGTACGCATAAAGAAAAAAGAAATCCTTGTGTGCCGTGTGCACAAAAAAAGACCTCGCTTTTTGGGGCGAGGCCTTTGTGTATGAAAGGTAGGGAAGGGGGGATGGAGCGCTAAAATCGTATCACTCTCGACCCATTCTCGTCTTCTTCGATGGTGACGCGTACCGTCTCTTCGGGCAAGAGATCTTCGATGAGCTCAGGCCACTCGATGAGGCAGAGGCAACCACTGTCGAGATACTCCTCAAAACCGATGTCGTAGGCCTCCGTGAGGCGCTTGATGCGGTAGAAGTCGAAGTGGTAGATGGGCTGTCCCTGTCCGTCCTGGTATTCGTTGACGATGGCGAAGGTAGGAGAGTTGATGACATCCTCCACACCCAGTTCTTCGCAAAGAGCCTTGGTGAAGGTGGTCTTTCCCACGCCCATCTTGCCGTAGAGGGCAAAGATGGTACGGCCATCCATCGCATCGATGAATAGCCTGGCAGCCTCGCGTATCGTCTCCAGTGAGTCTATGCGTATCTCCATGACCTTAGTCCTCCAGACTATCCATGTAGTCGAAGTCGGCATCCAGGATATCGACCAGCTCCTCGGGATTGAGCTGTCCCATGTTCTCCTTCTGAGCCTGAGCTACTATATACTGAGCCACGTCGTCGAGGATGATCTCGTCGCTCTCGTCATCCTCATGCTTCTCCATGTAGTCGAGGAGCAGGTCGATGATGTACTGCAGCGTGTCGTCGTCCAGCTTAGCGCTGAGTTCGGGTGAGATGTGCTCGCGGATGTATTTGATCTCTTCGGGGTCAAACTCAGCAAGCGCCATCAGTTCGTCTAAAAGCTGATTGTCCATATTCTTACAGTATTGCCTTGAGCTTTTCTTCCAGGGTGGCACGAGGTGCTGCACCTACCTGCTTGTCCACTACTTCGCCGTTCTTGATGAAGAGCACGGTGGGGATGTTGCGGATGCCAAACTTCATGGCGAGATCCTCGCTCTCCTCGATGTCTACCTTGCCGATGATGGCCTGCTCCTCGTACTCTGCAGCCAGTGCCTCTACGATGGGCGCGATCTTCTTGCAGGGACCACACCAAGTAGCCCAAAAGTCCAGTACCATAGGCTTGCCCTGAGCAGCCAGTTCTTCGTAGTTAGTGTCTGTAATAGCTTGTGCCATAGTTGTTTTTGTTTTTTTGATGCACCTTGCCATGCGGAGGATGGCAGGGAGCGGGTTGTTATTATTGTCGTTTTTTCTATTGAGTTGCAGTTTTTGCTTAGGTTGTCATTTTCTGCGGGGTTGCAGTTTGACGTTGTCCTGTTGTTGAGTTTTTTTAGTATATCTTAAATGTCATGTTCTCCTGATTTTGGATAAAATCCGTGAGCGACCTGCTTACGCTTACGCTTTTGGAGGACTTCATGTTGAGCGTGGTGTGATCCTCGTTGTCCTGGAAGACAAACGAAAGAGTGGCTTCTCCGGGATTGGCCTCAATCTTCTCGTAGAGGTCCATCACAGTGACCTCATCCAGCTTGTCCACTTGCAGGGTGATGGTGATGCCCTTGATGAGTTCGTCCTTGACGTTGGGGAGGAGCGATATCTGCTGTATCTTCAGTTCGTATCTGTCCTGCTGGTAGCGTCTGGGTTGTACGGCACCCTGGATGAAGAGCGTATTGCCTTCTTGCATGAAGTTGCACCATTTTGTCCAGTCTTCGCCGAAGAGTGCTATCTCGCCAGACCCGGAGTAGTCGTCTATGGTGGTTATGCCGAAGGGAGTGTTGTTCTTCGTGAATCCATGTCGCACTCCGGTGATGATGCCACCCAGTTTCACTTCTTGATTGGCCAATGAGGCTACGTCGCTAAGTTGCTCTGCCTGAAGATTGCAGACGTTCTTCAAGACTACATAGTAGTCATCGAGAGGGTGGGCAGAGAGGTAGATGCCTACCAGTTCGCGTTCGCGGTTGAGACGCTCCAGGCTGCTCCAAGACTCTGCTTGGGGTATGGCAGGCGTGTTGACCTCCACGGCATCCATGCCGAAGAGAGAAAACTCAGCTTCTTGCTTGGCAAGCTGGTACTGGTTGCCGTAGCGCGTGAGTACATCGAGGAAGACCTCTCCCTTGTTGTTGGTGGCCACAAACTGCTCTCTGCGTATCTCCTGGCTGAAGCAGTCGAAGGCGCCGCTCAGGGCCAGACACTCCATGCCGCTACGCTTCACGGCTGAGATGGATACGCGCTCTGCAAAGTCGAAGATGCTCTTGTAGGGACCGTTTTTCTCGCGCTCGTTCACGATGGCCTCTGCAGCTGCCTCGCCCAGACCCTTGATGGCCATCAGGCCGAAACGGATCTGCTGCTTGGCATTCACACCAAAGTCAGAGTGCGACTCGTTGACATCGGGGCCGAGCACCTCTATCTTCATGGAGTTGCACTCGTCGAGCAACTTCGTGATCTCCTTGATGTCCGACTTTCTGCGGGTGAGCAGTGCGGCCATAAACTCGGCAGGGTAGTGAGCCTTGAGATAAGCCGTCTGGTAGGCCACCCAGGAGTAGCATG
>JAZLII010000009.1:0-7290 GCA_045617275.1 Bacteroidaceae bacterium | reverse complement strand
CATGGCTACGATCCGACTTGGCTGTAAA
This sequence comes from Bacteroidaceae bacterium, assembly GCA_045617275.1. Taxonomy (GTDB): domain Bacteria; phylum Bacteroidota; class Bacteroidia; order Bacteroidales; family Bacteroidaceae; genus Physcousia. The sequence continues at coordinate 7,262 of JAZLII010000009.1, read as the reverse complement.
GTCCTTGTTTTAGTTCAGTGTTCATAAGCTGTCTTGTTTCAGTTTGTCGGTTGCCGGTTGCTCGGTGTTCCGATATTCGTTTTCTTAGTTCAAAAGTTTCCAAAAGTTCATGGTTGGGACTGTCAAAGCGTCGCCGCCAAACAGCCAACCATGAACAAGGAACAGTGAACTAAAAACAGTGTTATCTAATCGTCATTTTTTTGCTTGTTGTATTCTGTATTGAATACCCCAGATGCTCAAGACTATCCTGTCCCCATTCTGCTCCCCTCCCTTTTGGGGGAGGGGGTGGGGGAGAGGCTTAAATGTACAGCAACTCTCTGTACTTGGGCAGAGTCCACATGCGGTCGTCTACTACGAGCTCCAGCTTGTCGATGTGGTAGCGGATCTCGTCGAAGCAGTTGGCCACGGTGTCGTGGTATGCCACAGCCTTCTCGCGCTCGTCGGCGATCTTGTTGGCAGCCTTGCGGGCCTCGATCATCAGGTTGACATGCTCTGAGATGAATGCCGTACGCTCAGCTATCTCCTCGATGACGCGCATATTCTCTGCAGAGAGCTTTTGTGCCTTCTCGGTACCCATGATGGCAGCCAGCTTGTATACGTTGTCGATGAGCTTGCTCTGATACTCGATGGCGATGGGGATGATGTGGTTGATGGCCAGGTCGCCTAGGACGCGAGCCTCGATCTGTATCTTCTTGGTGTAGGTCTCCCACTTCACCTCGTTGCGAGCCTCGAGTTCCTTGCGGGTCATGACGCCCACCTTCTCAAACATCTCGATGCTTTCGGGCTTCAGGTACTGGTCGAAGATGACGGGGCAGCTGGTCACGCAGTCCAAACCGCGCTTCTTTGCCTCTTCCTTCCACTCGTCGCTGTAGCCGTTGCCTTCGAAGCGGATGTCCTTGCACTCCTTGATGTACTTGCGGAGTACGGTAAGGATGGCACTCTGCTGAGTCTGACCTGCCTCGATGAGGGCGTCTACCTCCTTCTTGAACTGAGTGAGCTGCTCTGCTACAGCGGTGTTCAGTACGATCATGGCGGAAGCAGTGTTGGCCTCGCTACCTACGGCACGGAACTCAAAGCGGTTGCCGGTGAAGGCAAAAGGAGAAGTACGGTTGCGGTCGGTATTGTCGAGCAAGATCTCGGGGATCTGTGGGATGTCCATGTTCAGACCGGTCTTCTCTCCGCTGCCTGCGATGCTGTCGTCGGTGCTGTTCTCCACGGTGTCGAGCATGCTTGAGAGCTGCTTGCCGAGGAAGCTGGAGATGATGGCTGGAGGAGCCTCGTTGGCACCCAGACGATGAGCATTGGTAGCGCTCATGATGGAAGCTTTCAGCAGACCATTGTGGTGATATACTGCCATCAAGGTGTTGACTACGAAGGTGATGAAGCGGAGGTTGTCTACGGGAGTCTTGCCGGGAGCGAAGAGCAGCTTGCCGGTGTCGGTACCGAGTGACCAGTTGCAGTGCTTACCGCTACCGTTGATACCCTTGAAGGGCTTCTCGTGCAAGAGTACGCGGAATCCGTGCTTCTCGCCTACGTTGCGCATGAGCGACATCAGTATCATGTTGTGGTCTACGGCCAGGTTGCACTCCTCGTAGATGGGAGCCAACTCAAACTGACCGGGAGCCACCTCGTTGTGACGGGTCTTGATGGGTATACCGAGCTCTACGGCGCTGATCTCCAGGTCTTTCATAAACTCCATCACGCGCTGGGGAATGCTACCAAAGTAGTGGTCCTCAAGCTGCTGGTTCTTGGCAGCCTCGTGACCCATCAGGGTACGACCGGTGAGCAAGAGGTCGGGACGTGCGTTGGCGATGTCCTCGTCTACCAGGAAGTACTCCTGCTCGATGCCCAGGTAAGCAAAGCACTTCTTCACCTCGGGGTTGAAGTAGTGGCAAACATCGGTGGCAGCCTTGTCGGCAGCGCGAAGAGCGCGGAGCAAGGGAGCCTTGTAGTCCAGAGACTCGCCGGTGTACGAGATGAAGATGGTGGGGATACAGATGGTGTCGTCGATCACGAAGACGGGCGAAGACGCATCCCATGCAGTATAACCGCGAGCCTCGAAGGTGTTGCGGATACCACCATTGGGGAACGAACTTGCATCGGGCTCCTGCTGTACGAGCACCTTGCCCTCAAACTCTTCCAATACACCACCCTTGCGGTTGTACTCGATGAAGCTCTCGTGCTTCTCTGCGGTACCTCCGGTCAGAGGCTGGAACCAGTGAGTATAGTGAGTCACGCCCAGTTCGGTGGCCCACTTCTTCATGCCGTCAGCCACGCTGTTGGCGATGCTGCGGTCCAGGGGTGCACCGTTGTCGATGACGTTGATCAGGGCGTCGTAAGTATCCTTAGGCAGGTAGCGGAACATCTTCTCGCGGTCAAACACATGCTTGGCGTACAAGCGATCCATTCTCTCTTCGGGAACTGTTGCTGTGGTGGGCTTCTTGCTGAATGCCTTCTCTACCACACTGAATCTGATTTCTGACATAATACCTATTATATTATTATATGTTGATTGATTTATGCTCTCTTTTTACCTACAATACGAAAAACCGGCGACAATCCCTCAGGGGTGGGGAATTGTTGCCGGCAATGTATCTTTGCTGACAGAATGTCTTTCGTATCGTAGTGTTCCTTTCATTTTGACGTTGTTTGTCTTGGTTTACGATGCAAAAGTACAAACAAACTTTCGATTCAGCAAACTTTTTGCTAATTATTTTAATGAAAATGTGTCAAAATGATGATAAATGTGGCAAAAATCGTGTTTTAAGTAGTGTTTTGCGTGCTTTTTACTGTCAAAAAGAAGGTGCGAAGTGCAATAGTGCGTCAATTTGTCTTCTGTACTCGGGCATGCTCCGAACGTGCCATATGCAAGTTAGCTTTTTTTTTCAACTTTCAATTTTGAGGCTTTGCCTCGAGCCCGGCCGGCTTTTAATTTTTAATTTGCAACACTTTCTTCACGAGCGGGAAGACGGTCTTCTTGAGCGCCTGGTCGTTGAGGTAGTGCTCCCCTTCATAGGTGATGAAGTGCGCCGTGCCGTAGTGCTTCTTGAAGTCCGGTTGGCAGTTCACGTTCTTGTCCTGCAGTCCGAAGAGTCCCCACACCTTCTCCTTCTCCTCGGCCGTGATGTGCAGGAAGCTCTGCTTCTCTATCTCCTTAAACTGAGCTATCATCTCCTTGTCCACCTTGAAGTCCTTCGCCCCGTCCTCACGCTTGTTGCGATACTCCTGTCGGCCCATGCCGCGGAAAGTCAGCAGTCGGGCCATGTGGAAACTCGGATTTACCAGGATGCGCTGGTAGCCCGTCATCTGCTCTGCATAAAAAGCCCCCATCGAGGTGCCGATGATGAGATCGGGTTGCAGTTCGCTCACCAGTGCCGTGAGCATTGCCATGGCCTCCTTGGGCTCGGCCGGTATGTCGGGCGCAGTGAGAGAGATGCCGTGCTCGTAGAGCATGTTGCGCAGATGCGTCACTGTACCATTGTTGCCGGCCGATGCGAAGCCGTGCATATAAAGAACCTTTTGTGCCATATCCAATTCTCAATTCTCAATTTTCAATTCGCTAAATACTGTTGTGCAAAGATACTACTTTTGTTGCACATTTGCTTAGACAATAGCCAAATAATTCAGCTTCTGGTGGAATTTGTGGGGCAAGTGCTGCTCATCTTTGGACGATGCTACTTATGCTTGTTGGTGCTGTAGAGAATGTTTTTTGTGTTCATCACTAATTTTGGCGTTGATTTCTTTGCAACCTTTGTTTTTTTTACTACCTTTGCACTCGCTTTTGCCGGGCAAGCCCTTTTGGGGTGAGCGACAAGAGCCGGTACATACGGGAATAGCTCAGTTGGTAGAGCACTGGTCTCCAAAACCAGGTGTCGGGAGTTCGAGCCTCTCTTCCCGTGCCAAAAAGGCAATGATGCAGCGTGATGACTTGAGGATGAACCTCAGGTCATTTTTTTTTTGTCTTGACTCTCGGACTTGCCTGTTTCGTTAAAAAAAAGCGGAAAATAGTAGTGTCGATAAGAATTAATTTGTATCTTTGCGAAATGGTGTGTCTTTGCATAGCAAGATGCGCTTTTGCACAGAGTATACGTTAACCTAAATTCAATAACAAAACCTCAAATCACATGAAGAAATTTCTACTCTCATGTTTGGCGGTAATGCTTCTGTCCGCAGCAGGATGGGCTATCGCCGAGAATGCCACAGGTCCCACTCCGGACAATGTGGAAGTGACTTTGGTGGATCTTACAGAGAAGCTGGCCAACCCCAACTTCAATGACGGGCAGAACGGCTGGACCGTCAACACTGGTAAGATCGAAGTGAAGGCTGCCAGCACGGGCAACCCCGTGGTGACCGCTTATGGCTATCAGATGGACATCTGCCAGAAGGTGACTGGTCTGGAGCCCGGTAAGTATATCGTAAAGGTGCAGGCTTGCTCGCGCTACAAGGACGGCAAGGCTGGTATCGAGGACTATGAGGCTCGCAAGGCTGCCGGTCAGGACATCCCCAACGAGGCTTACCTCTATGCCAACGGCGAGCAGCAGAAGGTCGTGAACATCTGGGATGAGACCTCTACCTACGACTTCGCCAAGGAGAGTGGTCAGGCTGCAGAAAACCTGACCATGAGCAACGGTCAGCAGATCCCCTACAACTCTACCAACTTCGCCAATGCCTTTGGCAAGCTCAATATGTACTGGAACGAAGTGACCTGTACCGTAGGTGCTGACGGCGAGTTGACTCTGGGACTTAAGAACGTGCTGCCCACCGAGGGCAACAACGTCTATGTGGGCTATGACAACTTCCGCCTTTATAAAATAAATGAGGTGGAGGAATATACTTCACAGATTGTCAATCCCGACTTTACCGACGAAAATGATAAGGCTCAGTCTGGTTGGACACTTGTTTCAGGTTCGGAAAAGGGTAAATGGTCAAAAGGTACTGCCAATCGTGGCTTCTCTTGCAACAACATCAAGTGTGAGCTGACTCAGACCATCGAAGGCCTGAAGCCCGGTAAGTACATGCTCAAGTATCAGGCCTTTGGCCGTATGAAGGCCAACGATGCTTCATGGGCATCTTATTTGGCTGGCGAAGACCTTGGCTCTACCAATGTCTATATGATTGCCAATAGTGCCAAGAAGGAAGTAATGAACGTGGTTTACGGTGCAACACCCAACAAGGGTGCTGGCGACTGGACAACGGTTCAGGGTGCTGACGGCAATGACCTGTATCTGCTGAATAACTCAGGTGCCGTAGCCGATGCTTTTGCTCAGGGCTACTATCAGGATTCGCTCGTAACCGTAGTAGGTGAGGATGGTAAGCTCACCATCACCTTCCAGAAGGAGAGTGTTCAGGACAATGGCAACGACTATTCGAAGTATGCAGGTTGTGACAACTTCCGCCTCTATCGCGTGGGCGACCTCATCGAGGATGATATCGACGACCAGCCCGGAGAGGCTCCCGCCGATACCCGTGACCGCATCGCTATCCCCGCTGGCAGTCCCAACGGCAGCGAGCTGACCGTGGAGGTACTGGAGAAGGATGCTGCAGGTCAGACTCTCTCTGCTAAGTACACTGTGAAGAACGGTACCTGGGGCAACAATGCTTCTCACCTCAGTTTCTTCAAGTTTGCTCCCCTCTCGGCAGCCACCATCGAAGGCTACGAGAAGATCGTGGTAGAGTTTGCCGAGACTGTTCCCACATCTACCGGTGATGCCACCTATGGCTTCATCCCCGTGGGTCTCGTTTCTCCCGTCAACTGGACTTCTATGAGCGGTCTGGACAAGTGGGAGTACACCTTCACCGAGGACGACAAGGCCAAGGGTATCGAGGACTTCTCGCTCTTCTACAACGCAAGCGGCGACCTGAAGGACATCGAGGTTACCATCACCGGTATCTATCTCGTAAAGCCCGCTGGTAGCGACGAGCCTGGTGACGAGCCCGGTGACGAGCCTGGTGATGAGCCTGTAGAGGACGAACTCGACATGAGCAAGCTCACCGATATGACAGCTTTGCTCGTCAATCCTAATTTCAACGACAAGGACAATGGTTGGACCGTCAACGAGGGTAAGATTGAGGTAAAGGCTGCCTCTACCGGCAACCCCGTCATCACCGCTTATGACTATCAGGTGGATATCTGTCAGACCATCACCGGCCTGGAGCCCGGTAAGTATGTCGTTATGGCACAGGCTTGCTCTCGCCACATGATGGGTCAGGCTGGTATCCAGGACTACGAGTCAAAGAAGGCTAAGGGTCAGGAGATCCCGAACGAGGCTTACCTCTATGCCAACGGTGAGCAGAAGAAGGTGAAGAACATCTACGACGAAGGTGCAGACTATGACTTCGCTGGCGAGAGTGGCCAGAAGGTGGAGGATCTCCGCCTCTCTAACGGCAAGCAGATTCCTTACAACTCAACCAACTTCGCCCGTGCTTTCGGCGAGTATGGCATGTACCAGAACTATGTGATCTGTACTGTAGGACAGAGTGGCGTGCTCACTCTCGGTATCAAGAACGAACTGCTGAAGAGCGGCGACATCATCCCCTACATGGCATACGACAACTTCCGTCTCTATAAGATGAACGAGGAGGAAGACTGCACCGACATGCTCGTCAATCCTAACTTCAACGACGGCCAGAATGGCTGGACTGTCAACGAGGGTAAGATTGAGGTGAAGGCAGCTTCTACCGGCAACCCCGTCGTTACTGCCTACAACTACCAGGTGGACATCTGCCAGACCGTGGAGGGCCTGAAGCCCGGTCGCTACCTCTTGAAGGTACAGGCTTGCTCACGCTACATGGACAAGAAGGCTGGTATCGATGACTACGAGGCTCGCAAGGCCGAAGGCAAGGAGATACCCAACGAGGCATACATCTATGCCAACGGCGTAGAGAAGAAGATCGTCAATATCTACGACGAGACCAATCCCTTCGACTTCGCTACTGAGAGTGGTCAGGCAGCCTCAGACCTCACCATGAGCAACGGCGAACAGATCCCCTACAACTCCAACAACTTCGCACGTGCATTCGGCGAGTTTGGTATGTATGAGAACGAGCTGGAGTGCGTAGTAGGTCAGAACGGTGTGCTGACCCTCGGTATCAAGAACATGCTGAAGGGCGGTGGCGGCATCGTACCTTACGTTGGCTACGACAACTTCCGCCTCTACCGCATCGGCGATGCTGAGGAGGACGGCCCCGAAATAGACCTCTATGACCTGAAGGCTGAGGCTGGACAATACGTTGCCATCAGCATGCCCTACGCCGTGAAGTCC
>JAZLII010000008.1:0-13483 GCA_045617275.1 Bacteroidaceae bacterium | reverse complement strand
AATTTCCACCCCCAGGTGATCTATTTCCTGCTCGACACGGCAGACTTTGAGAAATACCAGTCCGCCATCAAAGAGCTCAACAATCACCATATCTTCACACGTGGCATCTTCCAGTTTGAAGCCATCGAGCGAGGCACTGAGCCCAGCCATCTGCTGAGTGAGGAACTGGCCTCTTCTCTCAGTCGCCACAACATCATCGTGCGTCTTCTGGATGATGCTGAAGGCAACTTCAATTACGTAATGGTACGCATTTCTCTCAGCGAAGAAGCAGACGTGTTTGAAGCAGATCTTCAGTGTTTTATCACCGATGTGTGCAACCGAAACATTAAGTTCATCGATGAGCTTCGTGCATTGATCTCACAGGACAGCGAGACCGATCCCGACTACCTGATACAGCTCAACAACCTTAGACTGGGATTTCATGACGCTGCAGAAGTGAATCTTCAGTTGATGCAGCGAACCTGGTATCGCATCTTGCATCCTTCAATTAGAAGACGTCCACCACGTTCGTATCAGTCTGCCCGCCCCCTTCGTTCGGAAGAATCTCACTTCACTTTTGGCATGATCACCAATATGCCTCGTGAGGTACAGATGGCTCGTAAGTTCGTCGACGAGGCGTTACAGACTCCCGAGGCCAAGGCCCACTTTAAGACCATCATGGCTTATCTGGAGAGCTGTATGAACGTACCGACCGTGGACGAGTCGACACTCTATGCACAAGGTACCATCGATGATGAGAAGTCCGGTGCTCTGGCTTTGGACCATTCTGCGCGTACCTCTTCAGCCAGCAGACCCCACATCACCATCGCTGTATCCAAGGTACCTTCCAAGCAGCTGAAGAATTCGACCAAAAAAGTCTGGGGTGTCGAGATCACAGTCGATGGCACTACCATTCCCGTCTACATGGGCAGTACCTCGGCTACCATGGTCTACATCTCCACTCTGCTTAAAAAGAAGATGAACTCGCACCTTATGCGTGAAAGTTTCAAGAAGTCTAATGTCTCGAACATCCCCCTCGCTAAGAGAAATGCCGAGGTATTGTGGCTTTCTGAGGTCTATGATCAACTCTTCCCTGGTATCTCCGAAGGGTTCGACACTTGGTACAATAAGAGCAAGCAGAATTCCTGCCATGCCATCAGCCAAGGCAAAGGACATGCCAACAGAAGCATCATGACATATGTTGGCTCGGATTTCCCTGAAGCCGTTCGCTACTGTCAGTTGCAGACGAAAGACGAAAAAACCAAAAACTGCTACTTCGATATCGACGTACCAGCGAAGGATATCATACTTCCTGAAGAATTTGAGCACCAGTCCTTTATGGAATGATGCCCAACTTTCAGCGTTGACAGCGTAAGACTATTCTCTCAACGTTTTCCCAATATGTAAAGTTCTTTCAACGTCCATCCTTTTGAAAATAGTCCCTATATCGGAGGCAGTCACAGAAGGTGATGGAAGTGCTTTCGCTCGGACTAACGGTCAGGATGCTGTCCATCTGGGTATGACCCACCACTTGATGGACGTCCTGCAAAGGATCTCGGCTTGTCTCTCTGGCATCGGCCCAGAAGATGCCACCTCTCAAGCTACTGCCTCCTCTGCTCAGTCCCACCTGATACATGGCTTTCAGCTGTTCGGGCGTAGGATGATTGAGCTGGTCGGCTATCGACATTCCCTCATCTTCCACAGTTCCCTTGAAGTCAAAGAGCCACCAGTTTTGGCTTAGACCAGCATGTGTGAAAAGGGTCGTATCTTCTTGATAGGCAAACTGAAAACTGTCTCTCCATTCTTCCAACAAGCTCGTGATCATCGGGGCTATCCCATCGTTGTATCGGGTGCCTTGAGGGAAGGAAGGGTCGAGGTAGTGCATGTCGTGATTACCTAGAAGCAGTACGACATCGTCCTCACGCTCTTTTTTCAGTTTGATAATATCGAGGAGGTTGTCCAGCACGTGGAAGTTGCTCACATCCTCATAAGGGTCACAGTAGTCGCCCAGGAAGACTATACGGTCCTTGGGATGCTGAGCCACAATGTCCTTCCAGTTGGTGCGACCATGCACGTCACCTATGGCTATCGTTTTCTTCATTGTTGTCTGCTTTTTTTATTATACAATGCAAAATTAGTGAAAAGAAACGAAGCCGGAAAAACGGTTATACGTATACTGAAACAGCCTTATACGACTTACTCGGCCTATTAGGGCCTTTAGTTTTCGTAATTCTCCAATATAGAATCGTCTATCCCGATTTGCTCAGGTCTAAGGCGCATCTTATAGTGAGTCTGGTGCGTTCGAGCACCTGCTGTTACGATACAAAGGTAGTGATAAGCGTCCTTATGCTGGAGCGAGAGATGGTTCCAAAGCAGATTGTTTACCTTCGACTTGGCATTGTTGATTCTGTAGGCCTCTCCAATACTGTTTACCTTTTCAAACCAGTCGTCAAAAATATCATCAAGAGGCAGGCTCTCGAAAACGCGACGCATCAATCTATAGCCATCTCCCTCCTTCTCTGCATGCAGGCTAAAGTCACTTCGCTTCAGCCTTACACCCTCTCGGGTTGCGATGAGTAATGAGGCATAAATCATTTTTTCGTCTATCCTCGTGATGGGTATGTTCACTACATCTCCATCAATGACTACTTCCAGGCCAAACGATTTCTTGGGTCTTCCATCCCTATAGAAGGTACCATTTGGCACAGCAAGTTTGAGTTGGAGTGAGATTTCTGGCATTCTGGTAGGAGCCATACGCTCACATCTCTCGCGCTCTATCTTGTCTGTGACAGTAGAGTCAATAGCTTCCTTCGCAAGTTGCAGAGATTCAGCAAAATCACTCGAAGGCAATACGGTCTGCAGTGGCTCGACCGGACTTTCCTCCTTCGCTATCGTCTCTCCCTTAAGTACTCGCTCGAAGACATCCTTCACGATGTTGGCACTCTCATACTCCTTGACGGCCTGAATGGCGGTAGAGGTGGGTCGATTGGAGAGAATGTCCAGTTGCTGTATGTTTATACGACAGATCTCGGCCGTGATCTGCTTCAGGGAATCCACGATATGATCGATGTCCTTGGTCAGGTCCACGGTGTCCAGTCCGTAGCGGTAGATACTATGGATGTTGTTGATGAAACGTACGAGCACATTGCTAGTCTTGGACACATTACGGGTCATGTCGGCGGGCAACTCTTCGTAAGGAGTCTTGCCCTTCTCCACGATCTCAAAGTGGAAGATGCCTCGTGTCAGGCTGGAATATCTGTTTAGGCCCTTCAGTTTGTCTCCGTACTTCTTCATCTCCTTTGCCGTCAGCATGAGGTAGATGGCCATGTAGTTGATATTGAGTATCCTATTTTCGTCGTCTATTGTAATCATGGTCGTTATAATTTAATAAGGTGTCTAAAACGATTTCATTGGGCAGTTCCAAGATGAAGTCTCTGGCGCTCTGGGTACAGGTGTCGAGCTGCGGCTGAAGGGCATGCACGATGGCATTGATGGTCGTGAGGCTCACATCATGCTTCTCCAGCCCTTCTCGGGCCTTTGCCATCCAGTTTTTCTTACCATAATAGGGAGGCTTACTGCCGGTGAGGAGAAAATAGAGGACGGCCGACAGGGAGAAGACGTCGCCTTGAGGCTTGCCGTCGAAGTGGGCCGGAGCTGCAAACCCTGGCGTGCCGATAGGCCCTTGTATGATACTCTCCATCATCTCTTCGTCCCACTCCGTCTGCAGTGCTCCGTCTGTCAGCGAATGGCTGGTTCCTTCCGTCTGGTGGAGGTGGCTCTGTAGCAAGTTCTTATAACCCTTCGCATTGCCAAAGTCCACGAGAACGGCAAAGCCATGTTCGAGCATGATGTTGTTGGGCGATACGTCACAGTGGTACAGCCTCTCGGCATGAGCCTTGTGCAGCACTTTAGCCACCTGTACCACCAGGTCGATGGCCACAGCCTCCTTCAAAGGTCCGTGCTCCTCGATGGATTGCTTAAGAGTTCGGCCATCTATGAAGGTCATCGTGTAGTACCACCAGCCTTGCTCCTCTTTCGCGCTATGGTAGAGACGGGGTATGTGGCAGTCTCGCTGACGGGAGAGCTCGCTTAGCACCTTTGACTCCCTTATGAACTGCTTCAAAAACCACTGGGCATAGCATTCGCCCGTAGCCGTAGAGAGGCCCGTCGTGCTCATCCTGGACCGCAGGGTGTCATCCAGTTCATGCACATGAAACTCCTTCACAGCCACCATGTTGCCGATGTTGCTCTTATAGTTGGACCGCAACACCTTCGCCTTGTATATACGGCCAAAACCGCCAGCATTCTCCGTATCGCTGACGATCTCATATTTGCCGTTATCCAGCACGTCCCCCGCTTTCAGTGGAGGCAATGACGGGTTGTATTTCATATAAATGGATTATTTCTTGCAAATATAGCGAAAAATCCGCATTTACCCACAAAATTTCTTCCAAAAAAATGAGACAACGATATACCCATTGGCATATGCGATATAATTGAAACTAGAATGAAGGAAGGGACGGAATGAAAGAGGTGAAGGAACGGAAATAAACGAAAATAAACGAAAATGAGATTATACGTATAAGCGATGTCAGTTGATTGAGATTTTGCCGTACTTTTGCATGCAGATATGATGAGTAGTCATATACTGAGGTATTCTATAAATTAATCAATCATCTACTTGACATGCCAATGACAGCAAAGGAAAACGACTTCGATGGATGCATTATCCCCCTGATCAACTTCTTCACAGTACCCTATGCGGCTCTATATCCGCTGTTTTGGGTACCCTTTCTCTTCTCACCCCTGGGATTTCCGGTGTATTGTCTCTATGTGTGGCCCATCTGCGTGCTGATATGGGTGCTCTCGCTGATTGTGGCCCACAAGCATATGGCGGACAGGCACTTCTCTTATTTCATTGCCATATCCACCATACTGTGTGTCATCGTCGAGACCGCCTTGACTTTCTATCTGTCCTTTCCCGACCTGTAGGGCCAGGGTAAAGGTACCTGAACCTACCAAGATAAACTAATCTAACGGGTACGTAACAGTCCCCTGATCTTTCCAAGCTCTCCTCTCCTCCTCACTCCCCCCCTCTTCTAAGTCTTCCTCACATTATACGTATATTCTGTATTTGCATATTAATTTTTCTTCATACCTTTGCACCGAAAGAAATAAATCGGTAACTTTGTTGCATCCATGCATATACGTACCTGTGGCATACATTAACCTAAATTTCACATTATGAAGTTTTTATCAACAAGTGACTGGCACTTAGGCAACCTCTTTCACGGCAATGTCAGACTGCCTGAGCATAAGCATTTCTTGAAGTGGCTCCTCAAGCAGATAGAAGAGCAAAGACCGGATGCTCTCCTTGTGGCTGGCGATGTCTTTGACAACGGCAACCCATCGGCAGACGCCCAGTCTACGTACTATGAGTTTCTGGCTGATGCCACACAGGCTTGTCCAAGCATGGTGATAGTGATCACAGCGGGCAACCATGACTCCGCTTCTCGACTGGAGGCTCCACGTGCATTGCTCACTAGGCATAAGGTCGAGATACGTGGCAAGGTGCACCGCCACTGGGTGAAGAGCGAGGAAGGCGATGCGTGGATGAATGACTATGAAGACTTGATGATACCCATCACGGACAAGGACGGTAAGACGGTCGTGATACTGGCAGTACCCTATCTGCGAAGCGATGTGGTGCAGAATGAAAGTTACTCGGCAGGAGTGAATAGTTTTCTGCGCGAACTGACACAGAAGGCGAGAGAGAAATATCCCGATACTCCACTTGTGATGATGGCTCATATGTATGCAAAGGGAGCCGATATCGCCTCCAAGGATGCCAGCGAGAGAATCGTGATCGGAGGACAGGAAGAGGTCAACATGCAGGGATGGGATGAGCATCCCGATTATCTCACATGTGGCCACATCCACAAGCGCCAACACATCTGGAACACTACGTGGGCTCGCTATACGGGTAGCGTACTGCCGATGTCGTTTGCAGAGATAGACTACCATCATGGCGTGGACCTTGTCACCATCGAGGAGGGACGTGAGCTGAAAGTAGACTTCCTCGAGTACCAACCTCAGCATCGGCTTTGCATCCTTCCCCAAGACGATGAAGGACTGACACCGAAGAAACTGCAGAAACTGCTGAACGCCGAGCTTCCTGACAGAGGAGAAGACGGCGAGATCGGTGAAGACTTCGTCTATCTGCTACTGAAGGTGAAACAGGATAAGGTGAACAATGACGAGATCAAAGAGCTGGAAGCACTCATCGACACGAAGAATGCCGTGCTCTGCAAGATACAGAAGATCATGCCTTCACTGGAGCTCTGCACCATCTCCGGACATCAGCAGATACAGAGTCTCGACGACATACTCAACCGTGACCCTATCGACACACTGAGAGAGGCATTTGTCGCCAAGCATCATCGAGAATTCTCTGAACATCAAGAAGATATGTTGCAGAGTTTATTGAAAGACATTAACCCAGAAGACTAAATCTATGAAATTCATCAAGCTTGAGATACTGAATCTTGCATCACTCGACCGTCAAGGTGGCGAGACCATCAACTTTGAAGAAGGAGCACTCGGCAGTAGTACCATCTTCAGTATTGTAGGCCCTACAGGCAGTGGAAAATCGACCATCCTAGACGCCATCTGCCTTGCGCTCTACAACCGCACGCCACGCTATATAAAAGACGGTAAGAAGAATGCAAGTAAAATAGGCATCTACGGAGAGGCTGAAGAGGGTGAGGCCAACCGTCTTGCACCTTCCGATCCACGCAATATCCTTACAAGAGGCAAGAAAGACGGCTACAGCAAACTGACCTTCCAAGCCAACAATGGCAGTGTGTACAGAGCTGAATGGACCGTGCACAAAAAAGTGAAGGATTTTGACAATGCTCATACGTCTCTCTACAGACTTGTCCAGAAAGATGGCGTACTGACTGAGGAGCAGGCCGACTGGAACTTGCTCCCACAGATCATTGGCCTCGACTATGAGCAATTCTTGCGAACGGTCCTCATCGCACAGGGATCGTTTGCCAACTTCCTGACAGCCAGTGAGGAAGAGCGCTACGTGTTGCTCGAAAAACTCATTGGTTGCGAGGATATGTATGTCCGAATAGCCCAGCAGATAAAGGACCGAAAGAAAGAGACGGAAGATGCATACAACCAGATAGTTGCCCACTTCTCTGCTTTCAAGGAAAACATCATTCCGGAGGAGGAACTGAGCGCCGTAAAGTCTAGGATCGCAGAGCTCGAAGAGATCGAGAAGAAGACCAAGGAGGAACTGCTCAAGGTCACCGAAGCCATAGCCTGGTACGTCAACAATGAGAAGTATCTGGAAAATATCGGCAACTACACTGACCAGTTCAATAAAGCGAAAGCGAAACTGGAAGCTTTGCGCGAAGAGTCCGAGCGTCTGACTCTTCACGATGCCACTTTGCCTGCCGTAGCCCTCTACAAAGACGTGAAGACGGCAGAAATGAGCATCCAGACTCTTACTACGTCCTTGGAGAAGATCTCAGCAGAGATACAGAGATATGAGCAGGAACTGAAGCAAGAAGAGGAGGAAAATCTAGCCAAACTCGTGCAAGAGGCAGAAAAGGCATCCAACGAGCTGGACCTGCAGAAACCCCACATCAACAAAGCACGCGAGATAAAGGCTGAGTTGGAGAGCCTGAAGAAGGTACTTAAAGAGAAGACTGTGGCTCATGTAGAAGCTGAGAAAGCCAAGAAAGCGGCCGACGATGATTTGTCCAACAATGAAAGGTCCATAGTTAAGGCTTCAGCTGATCAGCAGAGGGCAGTGGAGGAGAAGGTGCGCTTGCTTGCCGATATCGAGACGGAAAAGGGTAAAAAGGCAAAGGCCTTGGAGGAGATAGAGGCAAAGATAACAGAAGAGAATGCGAAGATAGCGGGCATCGACATAGAGCGTCTCAATGGAGATGTGGTACGGATCTTGCGCATCCACACCTTGATGACCAGCGAGCAGTGGGCAGGGCATCGTGCTGACCTGAAAGAGGGCCAACCGTGTCCACTCTGTGGTGGTACCCACCATCCATATGCCGACAAGGACGTGGCCACACAGGTGGAAAACGAGATGAGCACCCTGCTGAAGGAAAAACAGCGTCAGCAGAAGGAATACAACGACACAAAAATGCTTCTTGACCAACTGAATACAAAGAAGGATGGCGCCATCAAAGCCATCAGTATCTATGCTGAAGAGGCTCAAAAGAAAGCCGAGGAAGCCGAAAAGAAAGTGTCTGAAGCCACGACTTTACTGCAGACCGAGAAGGGAAAGACCGTCAACCTTCAGTCCCAGCAGACTGAGAAGGCCACAGCGCTGACCAAGGCTCTAGAAGCTCTGCAAAAGGCAAAGTCGGAAGTGGACACGAAGATAGAAGCTTTGAAGCAGGAGATTGGAGACAAGGATCCCGACGCTTACGAGAAGTTGCTTCAAGACGCCAAGACCGGTGCTGACAAGGCTGTGACGGAGAAACGCGAAGCCATAGGTAAGAAGCGTGAGCTGCTCAAAGAAGTCAAGGGTAAGGAGTCGGCCACAAGGGAGCAGTTGGGGCAGGTATCCTCCACTTGTAAGGACAAGCAGAAGGAATTGGCCCAGTGGTTGTCCGACCACAATGCCAAGAATGCCGTGCACATCACCGAAGACACTGTCGCTCAGCTCTATGCTTCCACCGACAATTGGGAGTCTATTCGCCACCAGCAGACCACTCTCAAAGAGGAGTATACCTCTGCCGAAACCACTCTCAAAAATGAGACTACGGCACATCAGGAGCATCAGCAGACCAAGCCCGCTGAGCAGAGAGAGGATTTGATGCGCCGCAAAGAGGAATTGGACGGGATGTCTCGCTCCGAACTGGTGGATATAAAGGCTCGTCTCCAGCGTCATGAGGATTCGCAGGCGAAGATGGGCTCCATGGCCGAGCAGATACAGGAGGCCCAACTGCTGATGACGGAATGGCACGAAATAGCTGAAGCCATCGGTTCTGATGGCAAGACTCTGCGCAAGATAGCTCAGTGCTACACGCTCCGCTTCCTCATAGAGCATGCCAATGTGGAGATACGTAAGTTCAACACCCGATACGAACTTCAACAGGTGAAGAATTCACTTGGCATACGCGTCATCGACCACGACCGTGCCGATGATGTCCGCGACACCACATCGCTCTCCGGCGGTGAGACGTTCATCGTATCGCTTGGTCTTGCACTAGGTCTCTCCGCCCTGTCTTCGCGCAACATCAATTTCGAGAACCTCTTCATCGACGAAGGCTTCGGCACCCTGGATCCCGATACCCTTGCCACGGTCATTGACTCACTGGCCATGCTTCAGTCATCGCAAGGCAAGAAGGTAGGCGTCATCAGTCATACCGACACGATGAGCGAACGCATCACTACCCAGATACGTATCATCAAGAACGGCAATTCCGGTAGCAGTCACATCGAGATCTTCCCATAGTCCAGTCGAGCGCTGTCATTTATATTTACAATTATCTAGCCATCTATCTATTTTTATCGCAGTCTACATCCCGTATATCGGCTTGCCAAACGCAAGTTCCATCGAGCGGATCTATATAGACCTGGGCAAAAAAACTAGATAGATAGCTAGATAGATAGTAGTTAGAGCTAGATAGTTTATAGATAGTGCTAGATAGTTTATAGATATCGATAGATAGATAGCTGGCTCTAAAGTCGGCCAAAACATGTGGCCTAAGACGCAAGGGAGCGAGGGGAAAAAGCACAGGTAAGTGAGGTAAAAAATGGCCGGAAGTGGACAAAACAGGGGTCTATGGTGGCCTCGTCGATGCATGCGTATGCGTTGGCTTTGTCATGCGTATGACCCTTGGAAGTCATGCGTATGCATTGTAGGAGCCATAGTTGGCGCGTGAGATTTATGCCAAAAACAAGAAGGACGAGACAAGGAAGGAGCATCATTTCTGCTCCTTCAGTTCGTCTCGCCCACGCCCTAACTGTCTGTCTGGCAATCCGTCTCGCCACCCCTCCCTATCTATCTCGCCTCACTTCCTATCTATCTAGCTATCTATCTAGCAAAATCACCCAGGTATGCTAGATAGAGAGGAGAGGTGCCTCGGGGTGCGCACATCACGGCCGGATATACATCACGGAGAGGAGAGAAAATACGAAAAATATGAACATAATATCGTTACATGTAATTGTTCATTAAATAATAATAGGTATTTCACCCTCGTATTATCATTTTTTTTCCTTATATTTGTATCTCGGATGCGCTATATGCATCTATATATACCTGGGAAAAAAAACTAGATAGATAGCTAGATAGTTAGATAGATATGGCAGAAGGCAAGGAAGAATGGACGATCATGGTGACGCCTGAGGAGAAGAAGATGCTCCGGGGGTTGCTGGCTGAGATACGGGCTCACAAGAGTGCCGCTACGGCTGTCGTACAGGCCAATCAGCACTTCCTGCCTCAGCGCAATCAGATGGTCTCGCATATGAATTATGTACGCACGTACTATTATCAATATATCGCGCAAAGGGACCTGAGCCACAAGCTTCTCATGCTTCACTATGCAGCCATCTATGGGGCCATAGCGCGACACACGGGACTGGAGAAGGGAAAATTCTGGGGACCGGAGTACGACCGATTCCTGACGGAGCAATGCCGGATAATGTACAACGGCTCGGACAACGCCAAAGGGCGCTACCGACAGGTGGGCGATGTATACAAGCGGCTCGAAGCTGGCCTCGGCACTCCCGAACAGCAACAGACCTACGAGACTTGCCTGAGCAACTACCAGAAGCTCATCCTCGATACCAAGCATGGCAGCTGGCGTGAAGCCGTCATGCCCATCAACCCATAGCCCCCATTCCGCGGTTTTCTCCCCTCGTTTCCAAATTCTCTCCCCTACACCCCATTTTCACCCCCTTTAGTGCCTCTTTGGGGGAAATACCATTTGGAAATCGGCCAAAAATTTCGTACCTTTGCACTATGAAAATGAAACACCACATCCGCGACCAAAGTCCACTTACAGGACTTCACCAGAGACTAGACAACAAACTCCAATTATCAACCCCTAAAACTCCATTTTAACTATGGAAAATGAATTTATCACTACACGCAAAAACATCTACCGAGACGAGGCTCTTGGAGACCTCATCTACCACGATCAGTGCTCTACCACCGTGGAGCGAACAGAGGACCGCATCATCATCAAGGTGCTGCTGGAGAAGGAGCAGAACTGGCTTCAACTGGCCGACCAGCTCTTTGCATCAGTGGCCGTGATGTCCAACTGGGTCTGGGACAGGATCTGCCAGGACCACGTGGAGTACTTCAGCGAACTTCCCGCCCTCAAGCGCGACGAGTGGGAGGAGGAGCAGAGAATGAAAGCCCTGTTCACACCCACCGACCCATGGAACTATCTCTACTTCCACAGCACGTCCAACTGGGTGATCTACGAGAACGACATGGACTACCTCTTCCTCTACGAGATGGAGATCAAGGACTCCTACCCTCTCGGCATCGACCATCAGCTGGATGCGCTCCACTTCTGGCCTCAGGACGACCTGGGCATGGTCACCATCTTCCTGCGATCTTGGCACGACCGAGTCAACGGATACCGACCAGATCCGGAAGAGGAAGCAGAATCTTGCGATCGCTCATGATAAAACTACAACCTTCAGAGACTAACCTTACCTATTTACGATCTGTACGGGTGCTTGCGCATTTGGTGTGAAGAGGTTGGTTGGAAACCACAAAAATCTCACTATTTCACAGCTACCCCTAAACCTTACGACTACCATGTTTTCATACATCAAACAAGACTTCGGGAATAGTGCCGTCTGTACCCGAGAGGCCTTCGACAGCCTCCTTTGCGACACTACTGTGATCAGCAACTGCGCTCACATCAAGCGCATAGTAGAAACCATCCCTGCCGACGCCTCGGAAGAGGACCTGAAGGGATACAAAAAGATGGTGGCCCGCTACAAGTCGGGTTGCCCAGAGAAGGGCATCGCCCAACTGCCCGGATGGTGCTTCCATGCCACCTTCACCCAGGGTCACCGATGTGAGGAGCAGGCCGTACCCAGTGGCTTGTGCAGCATCGACCTCGACCATGTGGATGAGCCTCGCCAGTTCTTCGAATTGCTTCGTGAGAAGGCTATCGGCGCACGACTGGCTCTGGCTTTCGTCACTCCCAGTACGCATGGCCTGAAACTCGTCTTCCCTCTGCCCGAGGGTGCCATGAGCATGGAGGAAGCTCAGGAGATGCTGGTGGAGAAGCTGGGCGTGGGCGTCTACTTCGACCATGGCACCATGGACCTCGCCCGAGTGGCCTTTGCCGTACCTGCCGACTACGTCCTCTATCGCCAGGACGAGCTTCTCTTCGCCGAGCATCCCGTGCCCGAGGGTTTCGGCCATCCCCAGAAGCTTACTCCCGAGGAGGAGGAACTGATGGTGGAGCACGTGGCCAGAGAGAAGGCGGCAGAGCACTTCGTGGACGGCATCCCCATGAGCGACATGTTGCAGTATCTGAGCATGAAGTACTGTGGCTTGCCCGAGCCCGACCCTTCTCATCGCAACAACACGCTCTATCGTACCGCCAAGGTGATGCGAGTGGCCTGTCAGGACGACTACGATCTGCTCACCACCGTGATGCCTCTCTGGGGTCAGAGCCAGAAGGAGTGGAACTCCACCTTGAAGAGTGCCTGCAAGCGCGACATGGCGCAGAGTGCCATGAAGGAGTACGAGGAGATGATGGCCGACCTCAAGCGTGAGAAGGCTATCAACGAGGGACAAAACGTGTGGACTCTGCCCGAGCCTCCTGCCCATCTGCCTCCCGTCTTCCGTGAGTATGCCGGCATCACGCCTCCCGAACTGCGTCCTGCCCAGCTTCTCTCGTTGCTCCCTACACTCGGATTCTTCGGCAGTATGGCTAAGGCCAACTTCGCCGACCCCGACGAGAAGGACGACATGCGTACGCCCAGCTTCATCGTGGTGGTCTCGGCTCCTCCCGCATCGGGCAAGAACCACATCACGCAGACCTATCGCGAACTGACCGAGAAGGTACGCCTTCAGGAACTGCCTCTGCTTCAGCAGCTCAACGTCTACAACAAGACGAAGAAGGACAGCGACAAGCCCAGCATGCCCATCCGTCTGATGCCCGAGAAGCTCAGTATGACGAGTCTCTCCGTTCAGCTGGAGAACGCACAGGGCTTGCATCTCCTGCAGTTCACTCCCGAGATCGACACGCTCAAGTCAAGCAACGGCAGTGGTGCCTGGAACGACCTCAGTACCGTCTTTCGCAAGGCTCTCGACAACGACTCCATCGGTCAGATCTACATGAGTGGAGAGAGCCACTGTTGCAACGTACCTGTCTATCTCAATCAGCTCATCGAGGCACAGCCCGAGACGCTCAAGAAGTTCTTCAACAAGGACAACGTCATCAACGGACTCGTCAGCCGTGTCATCGTGGTAGCCCTTCCCGACAAT
>JAZLII010000007.1:0-9964 GCA_045617275.1 Bacteroidaceae bacterium | reverse complement strand
CCGTCTCTCATCCTCCAGCCTCCACATGGCTTTGGAGCATCCTATCTTGAAGCCCTTGACTATCTGCCCCAGATGCACCTCCATCTCTCTGGTCACGAACAGCAGGCCATGGATGTGGTCCGGCATAAGCTGAAAGGCGAGCAGCTCCACCTCAGGATAGTGCTGAGGTATCTCGCGCCAGCATCGCTCCACCTCAAGCCCCAGCAACGTAGGCTGTACCCAAGCCTTGTCCTCTACACACAGTCTCCCGAGCAAGGGCCTGCGGTCCTTCACGCTCATGGTAAGCATGTAGATGCACCTTGAGCCATAGTCATGCTCTTGGAAGCGGCGATGCATGCTGTGCTCTGTATCATGACGCCACCCTATCCCTGGTATATATTTCGACGGACCTTCTGCCATATGCGGTTCTTTTCTCGGGAGCAAAGATAAGGAAAAGGATACAAAGTACCAAGGGGGAGGAAGAGAAAACAAAGCTGAGGCTCCTAGAAACAAGAATGGCCACACCCCTCGGGAGGTGGGCCATTCGGTATATTATACTATTATACTATTGCATGCCTTACTGAGCACTTGCAGGCTTACGCTTCAAGGGGAACTTGAAGTTGTTGTTGATGATGGTCTGAGGCAGGTTCTCGCCGTAGACCTTCACCTGGCGGGTCGAACTCCACCAAAGGAACGAGGTAGTTACAGTCACATACTCTACACCTTGGTGAGAAACCATAACGATACCGGTGGGACCATCAGCGCGCTTTTGGCCATTGTAGGTCATCTCGCCCGTCAGCCACTCGTTGTAGAACTGGTTGTTGGCCGCTGCAGAAGCACGGTAGTTGCCGGTACCGTTGTTACCTGTAGTACCCATACCTCCGACATAGTTTACTACCCAATTATTGCCAGCATCCGTATGAAGTGTGACTGCCTTACTATCTGCCTTGATGATATTGGCCTGTTTCTCTGCATGTGCATCATCCGCAGTTGAACCTTCAGCGTACTCACTTGCGAATGCATTCTGGATCCAGATTCGGTCAGTAAATGGCTCTGAACGACCATCTGTTGTCAGATTGTGCCAATCCCCCTTGGAGTTGAAATCTTTACCATTTACAGAAAGATTGAGGCCGCCTTCCTCATCTGTAGTCTCTGCACCCATAACGAGCGCACCAGGATAGCCATTAAATGAATCATAGTTGAGCAGAATTATCTTGCCACGTACGTCACCAAGGGTCAGGTCAGGACGGAAGTCTACAAAATATTGCTGCCTTGCATTCGCTGCCGAAACATTCTTGCTAAGGTAGTGAGCAATGCCGTATCGATGGGTAGTTCCAAAGAACCAAGATGAATTATCATCATCCTCCCAATATTTCTTGTAATAGGTATTCAGTGCTGCCAACCCACCGCTAATACCTCTCACCTGAGGTTGTGCCTGATAGCCATTGATTACAATAGCAAATTCCTTGGTACCTTTCACCAAGTCAATAATCTTATTTATGGCATCTTCATAGGATGTCTCCGTATTGACACCACCATCATAGCACATCAGCGTGTATCGGTCACCAGAACCCAAGGTCGCCAATGCACTTCTGAACTCGAAGGCACGAACACCAGCTGCCCACTGCTCATCAAGATTCTTGGACTGGCCACTTGCCAAGTTACCATAAGTTGAAAAACCACAAGAGTTGTTGGTGCCTGGGATAGAAAGCTGGTTGATATAGATATCATCGTCCAGCTCCGAAATCCAGTCATTGGTGCGAGAAGAGCCGCCAATGGTGATACTCGGGAGACGGACATTGCGCTTTGAACTAGGAGCAATCGACTCGTCTACAATAACAGAGTAGTTTGCCGAACCTGAAGCATTGACACGTATTCTTGCATCCTCAAAGTTGGCGGCAGCAACAGGAGGAAGGAAGACGGTAAATGTCACACTCTGACCCTTAGCAAGAGGAATAGAGTTGAACACCTCATCGGAGCCATCGGTATTGTTGTGACGGGTAAATCGTACTCCTGCGAAAACACTGATGGTCTGCTCAGTCATACCAGCACCAGCACCCATGATGAGTCCTGCATTGCCAGCAGTCGACATGTCGTTTTCGTCAATCATATACTGGAATTTGTACTTACCATCCTCGACGCGCACAGGCACATTGGGTACAGTGACAGTGACACCGGTGACATTGACAGAGTCGGTGGAAGTACCGTTTGAATTGGCAGACACAGTGATATTGAGCGTAGTCATCACGGGAGCAAACACAAGATTTACCTTATCTGTACTTGCAGAGACACCCAAGTCTGCAGCAACCATGTAAGCATTTTCCATATGAGGAGCAGCTACGTAGGCTGTGGAAGCATCTCCGGTTTTGCCAGCATCATTGAGCGTTGTACTTACTTCACACACCTGACTGGTATTGACCGTAAACTCTACTATACCGTCGGCATCGCAAGTAGCAGCATCGGCAGGATAGACTGCAAAGAAATCATGGGTAAGACCAGGATTGTTATGCAATGCGCCATTCCAGCGAAGACCTTCCTCGTTATAGTCTACCAGACCATACTTGCTCTGGGCACCCTCTCCGGTCAGCTTGTTCTGATGCTCTTTGTCAGAAGTTGGGGTAATGCTATACACAGCACTCTTCTCACCCTCTGCCTGATCGCAGAATATCTTGATCTGGTCACCCTTGATCCAATCAATCTGGAGGGGATCACTAGTCTCATATACGGTACGCGTGCTAGGGCGGTCAATACTAAAATGGATCAACTCGCCAGCCTTTGCAGCACTGTTCTTCGCCAAATCCTCGTCGGAGCAAGATGCCATTCCAAACAGCACCACAGCCGACATCATTCCAAATATAAATTTCTTCATTGCAGTTCTGTTTTAATGGGTGAGAGGTTTTGTCCATTCAACATCCGGGAAAAGGATATCACTTCCACCTTCTTGCTTTGTAATGTCCGCAGAGGTGTTGTCGTCATGAACGACCGGGGTATTCGAGGCCGCCATGCAGCTGCTCTCCATCGTCACCACGCGTCTCGTAGTGAGAGGAGCCTCATAAGTTTCCTTGTTTAATTGTCTCATAGCCTACTATGTTTCATTATGTTTTTTTATGTTTTTTCTCATACAAGTCCCCGCCCAACTATTACAAAGTCAGTGCATTGCGTGAAAAAGCGAGTGATAAGCTGTATTGCATTGTATTCTGTAATACTCGTAATAATTTACATTACCTTTTCGTTTTTATTAAGCGGTGCTATGGCGGTAATATCTCGTAGAATGCAAGCAAATGCTGGTATTTCACGCTTGGTAAGCGGAATTCTATCGTATATGACTAAAAGTCAGCACGATGTAAGGGCTTCCTGTAGGAGGAAAATGTAAATAAAAGTGTACGACGTGCCTGCTTGGGCAAAGACGATGAGACACGCTGGCAAGTGCGGTTCTGGGATGGAGAATGGAGGGTGGCTAGTGGTGGACCTCCTGGGTGTTGAAGTAGGCGATATGCCGTGATATTTGGTGATCCGGTGGCGAAAAATCCTCCTCTACCAAGTACGCATGTACGCACGCGTGTATATAATAAGGTGTAATATATTCTACTTATCTTCTACCACGAACCGTGATGTCATACTTGCCAGCCCCGCTTCTATGGCGCATTTTCTGCCTTTTTCGCACTCGAGAAGGACTCTTCTGTGCGATTTTGAACTATTTTTTGCAAAAAATCCCTTGTTTTTGGTATTAGAATTCAAAAATATGCGTAACTTTGCAAATCCTTAAGAACCAGAATGGGATGAATATGCCCGTATCTGCTTACCCTGCGCGATGTGTTGGGCGGGAACTATAATGTAAAGATATACGATATATATTACTGAGAGACAAGACTATAGCCCATCTCAAGGTAAAAGACCCAGAAAATAACAATAAAACATAATAGGCTATGAGACAATTAATTAAGAAAGCGTTTTACGAAACTCCACTCACTACGAAACGCGTGGTGACGATGGAGGGCAGCTGCATGGCAGCATCAAACGAGAAGGTGGTCAATGAACTGGGAGACACAAAAGCCGACATCAATAGACAAAACGGATGGGAAAACACTGATTTTGGCACTATCGATGCGTCTGACCAACCCTGGAACACACGTAACAATTAATCTAAGGAGGATACGATGATGAAGAAATACATATATAGCATAATGGCAGTAGCCACGCTCATGTGCATGGCTTCTTGCTCTCAGGAAGAGATCGTAAAGCAGAATGCCGCTAAACCTGGCGACTTGATCCAGTTCAGCATCGGCCAGCGCAGCACCCGTACTGCCTATGAGGCAGAGGCTGGTCATGGTGAGTCTTGGCAGATAGACTGGTTGACGGGCGACAAGGTCACCGTGTTCTGCGACGAAGCAGAAACCGTGAAGGAGGCAGACTACGAGGTATTGCCTACTGGGTCTACCCACAACCCCGAGAGCCCAGAAGAGCAGAGCAAGTATGGCGTATTGAAGGTCAACGAAAATGGCCTCGTATGGAGCGGCGCCAACAACGAGAATACTGAGCACAACTTCTATGCCGTATATCCCGCCGGAGCAGCTACCTTCGACAATGGTATCATGAAGTTCAATATCAACAACGAGCAGACATGTACCACCGACGGCACTTTCACCGATGGCGTATGTACCACTACCTGCGACATGACCAACGCCAACATGGTGGCTTATGCCCAAGCTACTCCCAAGAGCGTTGAGGCGAAGCCTCTCTCATTGGAATTCGATCCCATCATGACCACCCTTGAGATCACCATCAACGGATACGCTCATGAGAATACCGGTAGCCCCATCAAGGTGCAAGGTGTTGCCATCACTTTGGACAACGTGCCCGTGACCAGTGACGGATCATTCCTCTACGACGTAGACAACTTCGCAATTGTCGAGGAAGGAGCCACCAAGCAGACCGAGACTTTCTTCATCAACATTGACAACAACGGCGAGGAGTCTGTCACCCTCAATGGTACAGACAAGCTTGTCGTGACCGCCTTCCTCCCTCCCGTCGGCATCATGTCTGACCCCGACAATCCCACTGATCCCGCCAAAAACACCCACCTTACAGTGCGCGTGATGGCAGAGGGTAGCGTGGACTATTCATTTACACTCAAGAATGGTGTCAATGCAAGCGACAAGAAGAAGCTTCTCTTGCCTTACATGACCACAGATAAGATGAACGGTAACAACTGGATTACCCCCCTTCCCGATGACATCTACATCTCTCAGCTCTCTATCCCTGGTACAATTAGTTCACTGAGTGCCGGTTCGTACGAGGGTCTTGCGACTGCGCAAGGTAAGACCTTGGTTGAGCAGTGGGCAGATGGCGTACGCGCGTTTGAGTTCCGCAGCTCAATGTCGTCCATTCTATCTGGTGATGCCGGAGTTAACCTTTATGACGGTGGTGTAAATCTTAATAATGGAGACGCTGCTCAATACAGTAATTTTAGAGGATCTGTTGAGGCATTATACGGTTTACTGACAGGTGCAAGCAAGAACGAGTTCGCCATTCTTATTAATAGCTATCAGGCTGAACAGTATTCTGGCTGGCAGGGTGCAGTAAACAAATGGTATAAGAAAACATGGGTAAACATAATGTACCAACAAATGAACGGTCGTGCAGCAGGATTTTTAGTATCAAGAATAGACCCGTTGTACACTGCTGCCCATTTTATTGGTTGGCGTCCCGACCTTACGGTAGGAGAGGCTCGTGGCAAAATTATTCTTATCAACATGGATGCTTACGGACCTGAAGATGATTATGGCGATAATGACATTTACTATAACGGTAATACTAACTACAATAGTGCTCTTGTACTTAATGCGATGAGTATCGACCGTAAAACAACATCAGCTCTTTTGAATTATAGCCGTGACGGACGTGATTACAACACTGCAGGTACATGGCACGATGTTGCATATGGTGGAACTTCAACAAAGAGCGGTTCCTCCATAGCCTCAAATGGCATCTATATCCAAAACCTCTTTGGCCAGTATCCTACCAGAGAAACTGCAGATTTACCCGAGAGCAGTCAAGTAAAATACAGCGAGAAAAACAAGGAAACAGCAGTACTTGATGCAGATGCTATTGCCCAATCACTTACTGAAGAGGCAAACAAGAACAAGTGGGTAATCAACAGCATCGGCGGTGCTAACGCAACTACTACAGATGAGTACAAAAAGGCAGCTGCTCACATTAACCAGTATTACAAGAGCAATGTGCTGAACAACGCCTCCCGCCCCAAGGCTCCTACAGGTATTGTTTTAGTAGCCCACCAGGGCCTCGACGAATACGAGGAGTCTTTAGTTTATGGTCTGACCATGCCCCAGATGATCATCAACAACAACTACAAGTACCGCGCTCAGCGTAAGCCTGCTCAGTAATAGACTTTCATCCCTCTCACATACCTCAAGTGGTCACACCCTCCCCGGTGTGGCCACTTTTCTTTTCCCTCCACATCCCGCTTTTTGGCTGCAGGCATTCCTTTTATTCTATATATTATATGGTGTTTTCCCTCCCCTCAAAGCTTATCATTCTTCGTTCGACGCTCACCGTTCATCGCTCATCGCTCAACGCTTCCCCTACTCCTCCTCTGCGATCTCCTGCGCGAGCGCATTGAGTGTCTCGCACTCTGCTCGGGTGATGCGGTCCTTGCGCTCCACATGGGGCCATTCGCTAGGCACAAGGAGGAGAAGCTGCCCGCGGAGGCAGTATTCGTACATGGAGTCTGCGCAATGGGTATAGTCGGTGAAGCCATTGTCCCTCAAGGCGATGACGGAGTGACCCTCGCGAAGGGCCACCTCCTCCACCGCCTGCTCATGGGGACTGATGAAGGGAGACACGAGGGCACATCCTCGACGGGCCATCATGACGCAGCCGTTCATGTAGTCGCGACGCGTGGCATCATCCCACCGGGAGCGCACATGCACCTGCTGGCGCCTGAGACCCAGGAGATGCACGTTGCCTATGGCATCGTAGCAGCGACCGGCTATGAGGATGCCTCGCTGCGGACAGAGCCACTGCGGACGATGGCGGCGAAGCCATTTCCTCCACGGATTGCGAGCCACATAGTCGATCATGGCCCTTAGCTGGCCCCTCTTCACCAAGGCTGTGGCATCGTAGCTCTCCTCGAAGAGGGAACAGTGCTCCGCAAAGCGGGACGGGAGGGATAAGCCCTGGGCAATACGCCGGCGCAGGGCCTTATTGCACCCCGTCTTGAAGCCTCTGACGACATCGCCCAGGCTGCCATCCTCCATAGGCTGCCTCACATAGAGTACGAAATGGAGATGGGTATCCATCACACGCTGCTGCAGTATCTGCAAGTCCCAGCCGTGACGCCTCCCAAAGTCGGGTATGGCACGGATGCAGTCCGCTACGTCCATGCCAAGAGGCGAGTACTGCAAGCGGGCATCCTCCACCTGGGCATCGGGCACGAGGCGGCCATCGCGAGAGATGCCCTCTATACGGCCCAGCACAGGCACTCTCCCACTCACCACCAGCGTGATGTGGTAGATACACCGGCTGCTAAAGTCATGATGGCTCTCCCGCCTGCGATGGGTGGGCCTGCTGTCTGGCATGGTACTCATAGCCACAAAGATACGGAAAAGGAGCGAGACGAGCAAGCGCGAGAGGCGAAAACATGCCCGTCCGCACTGCACACGGCCCCAAACAACGGGGAAGACCGCCGAAAGCGGCAAAGAGGGAGGCGTGCAGAGGGGCAACGAGGCGAGCAGAGAGGCAGGAGCAGGACGGGAAAGAGGCGGGCAACGAGGCGAGCCAGCTGAGAGACAAGGCGGACGTGAGGCAGGAGCAGGACGGGAAAGAGAGAGGGAGGCAAGGGTAAGGCGGGCGAGAGGAGTCCCCGTTGTTCGTAGCACAAGGACAGTGTCCACAGTGCCGTGCAGTGTCCACAGTGCCGTGCAGTGTCCGCAGTGCTGTGCAGGGCCTCTACGCAGGGGATACCCCGTCCGCAGGCTCATCCTCCGCTCATCGCTCATCGCTCGCCGTAGCATGCCCATTTTGGAATGTCAAGGTAGCAAAAAGGAGATTTTTTGCACATTTTTAGGTAAAATATGTAAAAGAAATGGGACAGAAATTTTAAATTTGCGCAAATCGCAACACAAAAAAGACACGTACACAAGCACTGCCAGGGGCTCAAGTCCTCCGTCCCTATGAGGCACCCTAACCTTAGAATACTAACCAAAATACCACACAAAAACACGATGAGACTCTACACACTACTGATCGCTTTCTTTGCATGGACAAGCCTGTGGGCCGTACCAGCTCACCAAGGTATCATACGCCACAGACAGAAGAATGGCAACGAACTCGTCCTGCGCCACATGGGCGACGAGTACTTGCACTACTACCTGAACATAGAGAACGGCAAGAAGATGGTCCTGGGCGAGGATGGCGACTACCACAACATCGACAACGGTACTTTCAAAGACATGGCAAGCTCTGCCGAAAGACGACGCAGCGTCTCTGCCGTACGTCGAAGCGAGCGTCTGCAGCACAGTCCCGCCATGCATGCATTTGGCGGAGCTTCCAACTACATCGGCAAGAAGAAGGGTATCGTACTGCTCGTGAACTTCCAAGACGTCGCCATGCAGGGCACCAGCGAGACTGCCAATACCAACTACGCGAACATGTTTAATAAGGTGGGCTACAACGAGAACAACCACATCGGCAGCGTACACGACTACTTCCTGGACCAGAGCTACGGTCAGTTCGACCTGGACTTTGACGTAGTGGGACCTCTCACAGTGTCAAAGAATTGCGCTTACTACGGAGGCAACGACAACAGCGGCAGTGACCTCTATCCTGCCACCATGGTCATCGAAGCTTGCAAACTGGCTGATGCTCAAGGCATCAACTTCGCAGACTATGACTGGGACGGAGATGGCAATGTGGATCAGGTCTTCGTGATCTATGCTGGCTATGGTGAGAACTACGGAGCTGATGCCAACACCATTTGGCCTCACGAGTGGACACTCTCCTCGGCCTACTTCTACGGTGACGGTACGGGCCGCCTGAGACTGGACGGTGTGAAGATCAATACCTACGCCGTGACTTGTGAGCTCGCAGGCACGAGTGGAACCTACCCCAGCGGTATCGGCACGGCTTGCCATGAGTTCAGCCACTGCCTGGGCTATCCCGACCTCTACGACACGGACTACAGTGGCGGCCAGGGCATGGACCACTACGACGTGATGTGCAGCGGCAGCTACAACGGCTACAGAGGCTATGGCGAGGTACCTTCCGGATATACTGCCTACGAGCGCTGGACAGCAGGCTGGCTCACACCTAAGGTGCTGGATGAAACCACCACCGTCTACGACATGCCCGATCTGGGCAAGTCGCCCACTGCCTACATCATCTACAACCAGGGAGCACCAGAGGAGTGCTTCATGCTGGAGAACCGCCAGTCCGACCGCTGGTTCAGCTACTACGATGGCTACAATGCCTACCACGGTCTGCTGATCACCCATCTGGACTACAACGAGACCGTCTGGTCGAGCAACCGTCCCAACGACGATCCCAGCCACCAACGCATGACCTGGGTGCCTGCCGACAGAGGCTATGCCGAATATGACTACAACTATGGCAGGTCGTACGTCACCTACTCGCAGATGCGCGGCGACTTCTTCCCCGGTTCGGGCAACGTGACACACTTCAACGCAGAAGAGTGGTCGGACGCCGGCGGTGAGTGGTTCAACAAGGACCAGAACGGCACACGCTATACCAAGCACTACATCACCTATATCACTGAGGACAACAGCAAGGGTACCATCTCCTTCCGCTTCAACTATGTGAACGACAAGGACCGCTACACCGTGACCTTTAATGCTGGTACGGGCCACTGCGCCACCTCTTCGTGGATACAGACCGTGTCGAGCCTGGAGTCCGTGACGCTGCCTGAGGCTACCATCAACAGCGACGAATGGACCTTCGCGGGATGGAG
>JAZLII010000006.1:0-2922 GCA_045617275.1 Bacteroidaceae bacterium | reverse complement strand
ATAGAGGGCGCAGGAAGACTGAAGAACGGTTCGCTGATGAGCCGCCAGGAAGCACCCATCCACATCGGATATGGCGTGATACTCGATGACTTCATCGTACAAGACGGCAGCAGCATCGAGGACGGCACCACCATGACCCGTTGCTACGTAGGACAAGCCTGTACCATGGGACACGGCTATTCTGCCAGCGACTCGCTATTCTTCTGCAACTGTCAGGAGGAGAACGGAGAGGCTTGCGCCATCTTCGCCGGTCCTTTCACCGTCACTCACCACAAGAGCACCCTGCTCATCGCCGGTATCTTCTCATTCATGAATGCCGGTTCGGGATCCAACCAGAGCAATCACATGTACAAGCTTGGTCCCATCCATCAAGGAGCCTTGGAGCGTGGTGCCAAGACGGCCAGCGACTCCTACATCCTTTGGCCTGCCCGCATCGGTGCATTCTCACTCGTGATGGGCCGCCACAGCACCAATCCCGACACCTCGCAGATGCCCTTCTCCTACCTCATCGAGAAGAAGGGTGAGACTTACCTTGCTCCGGCTGTCAACCTGCGTTCCGTAGGTACCATTCGCGACGCGCAGAAATGGCCCAAGCGTGACAAACGCTACAAGGAGGGCAAACTTGATCAGATCAACTTCAACCTACTCTCCCCCTACACCATCGACAAGATGGTACATGGCATGGAGATACTGGAACAGCTGAAAGGCCTCATCGGAGAGACCAGCGAGACATATGCTTACCAAAGTGCCAAGATCAGCAACACATCGCTTCACCGAGGCATCGAACTCTATGCCTTGGCCATCCATAAGTTCCTTGGCAACTCGCTCATCAGCCGCCTGGAGAAGATAGCCAAGGCCGACACCGAGTCCAACCGCTGCGAGGAGCGTCCCGTAGGCGAGATGGCAGCCAAGACCACGGCTCAGGCCAAGGAGTGGCTCACCCACCTGGCTCCGGAGACCGACACACCGGGTGTGAGCGATGGCGACTGGGTTGACCTGGCCGGCCTCATTGCCCCCCACTCTCTCATCTCCAGCATGATGAACGACATAGAGACTGGAAAGATCGCTTCGCTCGAGGAGATGAATGAATGCCTGTGCAACATCCACCAGCGCTACTACGACTTGGAGTGGGAATGGGCTTATCGTCTCATGCTCCAGTTCTACAAGTTGGAAGAAGGCAATATCACCGCACAACAGCTCAAGGACATCATCGCCCAGTGGAAAACGGCCGTGGTCTCACTCGACAAGATGCTTTACAACGATGCTCACAAGGAGTTCTCTCTGACGGCCAAGACGGGTTTCGGTTGCGACGGCAACGAGAGCACCACCCGAGACGACTTCGAGCAGGTAAGAGGCGACTTCGAGAGCAATCCATTTGTTACGGCCGTTCAAGAGCACATTCGCAAAAAGACCGAACTGGGAGATCGCTGGATCGCATTGCTTAGCTGATACCAGCATACTCCAACGAAGAGGAACGAAGAATTTGTACCATAATTAGGGTAAAGTGTGCGATAAAGGTACATTTTTCGCCCTAATTATGCACATTAAAAGAAAAAATGTGTATCTTTGCAGTCGATTTTGTCCAATCAGAAAGATAATACATTATTTATAATAACATTATGAGTTTAAAAATCGTTGTACTTGCCAAGCAAGTTCCCGACACACGCAACGTTGGTCCCGACGCGATGACTCCCGAAGGAACCGTAAACCGTAGCGCTCTGCCTGCCATCTTCAATCCTGAGGATTTGAATGCTCTGGAGCAGGCTCTCCGACTGAAAGATCAGAATCCCGGTAGCACCGTGACCATCGTAACCATGGGTCCCGGTCGTGCTGCTGAGGTAATTCGTGAAGCTATGTACCGTGGTGCTGACGGTGGCTATCTGCTGACCGACCGCGCCTTCGCTGGTGCCGATACCCTCGCTACCAGCTACGCCCTTTCTACCGCTATCAAGCATGTCGCTCCCGATGTTGACCTCATCATCGGTGGTCGTCAGGCTATCGATGGTGACACCGCTCAGGTAGGTCCCCAGGTGGCTGAGAAGCTGGGCTTGAACCAGATCACCTACACCGAGGAGATCCTCTCTTGCGAAGGTGGCAAGATCGTAGTGAAGCGCCACATCGACGGTGGTGTGGAGACCGTGGAGAGCGCTCTCCCCTGCGTGCTGACCGTCAATGGCAGCGCAGCTCCCTGCCGTCCCCGCAACGCCAAGCGCGTGATGCAGTTCAAGCGTGCCCTCGCTCCCATGGAGCTGGCTCCCGGCACCACCTACGCTGATCTGCCCTACGCTGATCTGTATGAGAAGAAGCCTTACCTGAAGCTCGGTCAGCTGACCTGTGCCGACGTCAATGCCGACCTCAACCAGTGCGGTCTGGCCGGTTCGCCCACCAAGGTAAAGAACGTAGAGAACATCGTCTTCAAGGCTAAGGAGAGCAA
The DNA here is from genome assembly GCA_045617275.1 of Bacteroidaceae bacterium. GTDB lineage: Bacteria > Bacteroidota > Bacteroidia > Bacteroidales > Bacteroidaceae > Physcousia. Next base: position 488 of record JAZLII010000006.1, on the reverse strand, counting down.
GGTGCTCACCGGTAGCGACGAGGACATCAATGGTTTAATTCAGGAGCTTCTGGCTTCACACACTATCGGCTAAAATATGAATAACGTATTTGTATATTGTGAGCTTGAAGGCACTAAGGTTGCCGAGGTAAGCCAGGAGCTGCTGACCAAGGGTCGCAAGCTCGCCAATACCCTGGGTGTACAACTGGAGGCTATTGCTGCCGGCAGTGGCATCACAGGCAATGTAGAGTCTCAGATTCTGCCCTACGGTGTAGACAAACTGCACATCTTCGACGCAGAGGGTCTTGCTCCCTATACCAGCAAGCCTCACACCGCTGTCCTCGTAAACCTCTTCAAGCAGGAGCAGCCTCAGATCTGTCTGATGGGTGCCGACGTAGTAGGCCGTGACCTCGGTCCTCGTGTCTCTTCTGCCCTCCACAGCGGTCTTACCGCCGACTGTACCGCACTGGAGATCGGTCCCCACGACGACAAGAAGCTGGGCAAGCACT
>JAZLII010000005.1:0-9649 GCA_045617275.1 Bacteroidaceae bacterium | reverse complement strand
GGCACTCAAGCAACAGTATGGTGAGAGTCTCATTCCCGTGAGCATCCACGCTGGTGGTTTTGGTCTTGAGGAAGGCATCTACGAACCATACTTCCAGACACTCATGACTCCTGAGGGAGACACCTACGCATCCTCGCTGGGTATTAAGGCCTATCCGAGCGGTGTCGTCAACCGAGGAGGTTCGCCTTCCCTCCACACCGAGTGGGCCAGCCTCATTCGCAAGGAACTGGAGCGCCCTTCCACCCTGTCCATTGAGCTGCATGCAGCGATTGAGGACAGTTTGCTTACTATAAACTATACCCTTGTGCCCCAGGCTTCTCTTGAGGGGCGTTTCCAACTTTGGGTATTGGAGAGTGGCATCGTAAGCCTGCAGACCGATGGTAAGGATCAGCTTACCGACTATGTGCACGACAATGTCTACCGTGCCTCCGTCAATGGGGTAGGAGGTGAGAGTCTTCCCCTCAAGGCCAACGTCTTCCATTCTGGCACCTCTACGCTAAAGCTCCACCCTCGCTGGGATGCTCAGCATCTTAGTGTGGTAGCTTTTTACTACACTCCTCAGGGTGGTGTAGAGCAGGCCGCCGTTTCGACCATAGTCCAGAATTAAGGAATTTTGGAAAAAGAAAAATAGAAACTTAGGTAATAACTCACCCCACCGTTCCCCACCGTTGACGGTGGGGTGATGTGATTTAAGAATCAAGACAATAAGAAAGAAAATAGAGGGCTGATTTTTTCAGCCCTCTGTTATTTTATGCGCTCATCGTAGACTTACGGCTGAGCCGAGGCAGCCTTCAATGTTCGCCGCTCCGTGATCCACACTTACCTTACCCACTTTCTTCCATCCTTGATCAAGATGCCATGTATTGTGGTAGCAGAGTTGACCTTGCGGCCCGTGATGTCGTACCATGTGGCCGGGGTGTCCTGTGTGTCGGTACGCACTTCTGTCAAGGTTGTAGGATCCTCGTTGGTCACGTATACCTCCTGGATGATGGTGGTGTTGTCGTTCTCCGAGGTGAATGCCACGATGTAGATATGGCTGGGGTCAATGGTGAGACCTGCTTCGTTGGTCATCGCCTGAAGGTCGACGACGGCTTGTGTCGTGTTGGTGAGAGAGGCTGTGCAGTAGGATTCTGATGTCAGATTGTCCGTGTCGTAGATGCGGAGGGTAGGTTTGGCCAGGGATTTCCCCTTGAGCGAAGCCACCAGATAGCGATAGCCTGAGAGATCCAGTCCGCTGGGATAGTACCAGCCGCCCATGCCGCCCTTCACGCTCTTATAGCGACCTGCCGTGCTGGAGGTGCTGAAGGTGCCGGTCTTGATGAGAGAAGGGTTGAACTGATCCTTCACGAGCGGGAAGAGCTGTACGCTGACGGTGAAGGTAGTGCTTATCTGCTCGCCCTGGTTGTTGGTGTAGGTGGCCGTCACAGTGACTTCTCCTTCTCTATTGCCCGAGCATACACACAGAGGCGTGAAGTGCAAGATGCCTTCTTCGCTGGCGTTCAGTTGGCATGAAGCCGTCACGTCGTGCTCCACGCCCTCCTGATCGGTGAGGATGAGATACAGAGGCTTAGTGCTGGCTGCGGGCATGAGGAATGATGCCTCCTGTGCTCTCAGTTCCTTCACACTGTAGCCCTTTTCCACGGTCTGGCGCTGGATGGCACGGAGCATCTCCTCGGCATAGTTGACACCGAGCTTGCGCATGCCCTCGGTGGAGAAATGCATACCGTCGGATCCGGCACATCCTGCCGAAGACACCACATGGGCATTGCCGATGACGGTGGGTATCTTTGCTATGATGCTGTTGTGTGCAGCATACTTGCCACCTTGCTCCTTGCTAAGTAGTTCACCCACGAGCAAGGGCACCTCGTCCTCGTTGAGACCCAGTTCGCTGAGCAAGTGCTGATAGACCGTATTGACCTTCTGTGGCCAGTCTTGCTGCTCGCTGTTGGCACAACCCTGATGAAGCAGTATGCCCTTGATCACACCCGCCTCCTGAGCCTTCTTGGCGAGGTCTACGAGGTAGCGGAAGGGGTTGTTTCCATAGGTCTTTGCAATGCTCTGCAGGCCGCTCTCCTGCTGCTTGATATAGTCGGCGATGCCCTCTTCCTGAAACATCTCGATACCACATTCACCCAGCGACACGTTGATCACACCCACCGAGATGCTGTCGGGTAGCTGCTTGATGAGCGTCTTTCCAAAGTAGTCGGCAGGCGTTAGACCATTGCCCTCGCGGCAGAGAGGAGGACGAGCCACATACCAGCCACCCTTGATGCGGGTATAGCCCGACATACGTACGGGCGACAGCATAAGGAAGCGTTCGCTGGCTCCGGCATAATCTTCAAGTTCGGCGGCAGCGCCACCCTCCATGTTGCCCTGTCCAAGGCAGAGATAAATGTGGAAGTTGGGATCCATCTCGTCCTTGTACACGCGCTTGCTTGTCTTGATATTGGTATTGATGGCCGTGGTGAACTTATCCGTAGCGCTCACTATGCGAGAAGTGGCATCTTGCAGTGCCTTCTCATCAGTGGTATCCACACCGCTTTCGGCACCATACTTCTCTACGGCTGTTTTGAGCGAGTTGTAAGAGCTTTTCAGAGTGGAGAAAAGTTCCAGGTCGCCTTCCCATTGCTCCAGGAACTTGCTTGCCTCCTTGCATGCGTGCTCATACTCCTCCTCGGGTGTAGCGAGTGAGAAACGACGGCAGAAATTCCATATTTCCTTTGAGTACACACGGTCTGGCGTATGGTCCAGCCAGTTGATCATGAATATCTCTACCTCACTGCCGTTGATGCCGCCTGTCCACAGTTCCTTGTCACCGCTACCGTTGACACCCTGATAGTTTTCTATCTTCTTGTAGTTCGTGCATTTGTTGACATCTTTGAAGTGCATCGCGTAACCTCTTGGATCGTATTGTCCCACGGGAAACACGCTGTCATTTTTGCCATGACAGTGTATGAGGTTGACAGGCTTCTTGCAGTTGTTCCAAGGCGACTCTGAGAACTGAATGCCGCTACAGGGCGCAAAGGCCGCTATCTTGTCGAGCATATTAGGCATGCAGTGGTACATGAGCATGCTTCCCATGGAGAAGCCCGACCAGTACACACGGTTCTTGTTGATACCAAAGCGAGTGTGCATCTCCTCGATGGTCTGCAGCACGAAGTTCTGGTCTTTCGTGCCACCCGTGTCCCAGGTGGATCCGTCTGAGCGCAGGTAGCACACCACAAACTTCGCCGTATCGATGAGTTCGTAGAGATGGTCACCGTCGCGCTGGTATTCTGGGGTCTGGTTCATGCCGTGAGTCACGATCCACAGAGGCATATTCGACTTCATAGCCGAAGGCGTGTAGCAGATCATGTTGCGCTTCTGACCGTTCACGTTGATGTCGATGCTTTGCTGGTTGTAGGCATGCGTGAGTATAGCCACGCAAAGCAGACAGAAGGATAGGAGATTACGTTTCATAAGTATGACAGTTAAATAGATTGTCAAAATCAGATTATCAGGTTAATGTTTGCAAATATACATTTTTTTGCACACTTCTTATACTATTGCAACCAAAATTTTCATGTTCTCTTATTTATTTTGTATATTTGTGCGCAAAATGTCGCCTTGTGCGAGTCAACCACCATGCTATCATGAAAAGAATTTCACTTTTTGTTGCGATATTTCTCTTGGTCGCTGTGACCGCTGTGGCACAGACCATTAAGATCCAGTGTCATGTGAAGGATTCCTTCACGGACGAGGCTCTGCCCTACGTGAGTATCTATGTGTCGCCAGAAAAGGCCACCATCACCAACCACGACGGAGACTTCACCCTGGAGGTAGGTCCCGACGAGATGGTGCGCTTTTCCTATGTGGGCTACAATACGCTTACCATGAAGGCCAGCGAGGTGCCTGAGGAAGTCACGATGGTTGCCTCTGAGCGTACTCTCCATCAGATCACCGTGATGCCCATCGACGACATCCTCAACCGTGTAGTAGGTCAGCTCAAGAAGGAGTACAAGAAGAAAGGCACCAAGACCAGTCAGTACTTCTGCCGACTTACCTCTCATGTAGCCGACAAGGACGAACTCACCGAGGCTTTCCTGGAGGCGGGGTCGGCCATCAACTTGCGCGGGCTCAACCTCCTCACCGGCCGTCGTGGACAGATGACTCGTTGGGGACTTATCCGCCCCACGCTGAGTGACATCAACTTCCAACACGTCCTGGAGGCCGGTCCTATGGTCTTGGAAAACTCTTTCTGGAACAATCGCTATCAGCCCCTCTCGCCCTATGCCGACATTACGTATTTCCGCAAGTACTACAGTCTCCACTGTGAGACATTGCTGGATTCGCTGCAGGGCAAGATATATTGCATTACCATGCTGCCTCGGGAGGATACCGACTACAGGGGCTACATACAGGGTAAGATCTACGTCAAGGCCGGCACCTATCAGTTGCTCCGTTTCGACGGTGAGGTCACTGACATGAGTCTTGAGATCAAGAAACGCAGTCAGGTGGTCAACACACCTGTGAAGATCAAGCTCGACATCAACTACAACCTCGCTGACGGCTTTACGCAGGTGGAGGACATCTCCTGCGTCATCGATGGCGGCAAGGAGCTCCATACGCAAACCATTCTCCACAATGTGAGCAAGACCGGCATCTCCTTTAAGAAGAGCAAGAAGAAGGCCGTCAAGGAAAATATGCTCTCTGCCATCGATGAGGCTGGCTACGACTCCACCGTATGGAAGTATGCCGGTGTGGTGCAGCGCACCCGCTACGAGGAGCAGTTGGCTCAGGAGCAGGCAGTGATAGACTCTGCGGCCCTCACACAGGACTTGGGCGATGACAAGCTCGACAAGCTCATCGACCGTGTACGCCTCTTCGGTCAGCGCATCCCCCAGGAGAAGGTGTTCCTCCATCTCGACAACACGAGCTACTTCCTCGGCGACACCATCTGGTATGCAGCCTACACCCGTCAGACCAACAACGACCTGCCCAGCTCCATCAGCAATGTGCTCTATGTGGAGATGCTCAACAACGACGGTTATGTAGAGGAGCGCCAAGTAGTCAAGTTGAAGGATGGTCGCGGTCATGGCAACTTCTATCTCGACCCTGAGCGCTATGCCGGTTTCTATGAGATAAGGGCCTACACCCGCTGGCAGCTCAACTGGGGCTATTCTGAGCGTGAGCACGGAACGGCTGCCAAGCGATGGTTCATCGACGAGGATAAGGAGCATGAGTTCTTCCGCGACTACGACAAGATATACAGCCGTGTGGTACCCGTCTACGACAAACCCTCCGAACCCAATGCCTTCTATCACGATATGACGCTTCGTCCCTTGCGTCGCTATTTCCGTAAGGATCCCGACAAGCGTGAGATGCTGCTCAACTTCTTCCCAGAGGGAGGCAATCTCGTGGAAGGTGTGCCTTGCCAGGTTGCCTTTGAGGCTGCTTGGGACGATGGCGAATGGGTGGATGGCACGCTCATGGTCGATAGCGTAGAGGCTGCCACCGTGCATCGTGGACGTGGTGTCATCACCATCACACAAGAGCACAAGAAGACCCCCAAGGTTCAGTTCACTACCTCCAAGGGTGAGAAGGTGAAGGGCAAGTGGCCCAAGGCGGAGGCCAGCGGTGTGGCACTGCATGCCGAGCAGCACGGAGGTATCTGGACCATCAAAGCCCAGGCTACGTCCGATCTCTGTCCCGACAGCCTCGCCATGACGGTGATGCACGAAGGCGTGCTCACCCACGTGAGTGCCTTCCACGCTTTGACCGACAGCATCACGCTCCACAATAGCCTGCTCAAGCCGGGTGTACATCAAGTCACCGTCTTTGGTAGTGCCGGGCAGGTCTATGCCGACCGACTCTTCTTCGTGGGAGCCGACTCGCTGACACAGGCGCAGTCCACCTTGACAATCACGGGTAAGCGAGAGCTGTATCGTCCCTATGAGGCTATTACGCTGCAAGTGCAGGCCAATGCCGAGACAGCACCCAGCCAGCCCATCTCTTTTGCCGTGCGAGACGCTTGGAATCAGGACCATCTCTACGATACGGGCAATATGCTCACGGAGATGCTCCTTGCCAGCGAAATCAAGGGTTTTATCCCCCATCCCGAGTGGTACTTCGAGCGTGATGATGAAGAGCACCGTCAGGGACTCGACCTGCTCATGCTTACCCAGGGATGGCGCCGCTACACTTGGCGTGAGATGGCCGTGCCAGGAGAGTGGGAACTCATCCATCCCGATGAGAAAAATCTCGTGATAGAAGGTGCTGTGAAGCCCTATGTGGGTGCCAAGTATATGGACGAACTTGAGCGAGGTGGACTTGACGTCTCTGGTCTTACAGCCAAGGAGGCCAAGGATCTCGTGGCTACCAAGACCAAGAAGGAGCTTACCGTCCATGCCGAACTGGTTGAGGGACAGACCCTCAATGCCATCGACAGCGAGATGATGACCACAGGTCATCGTTTCCGCATGAAGTTGCCCGACTTCTACGATAGGAGCATATTCTTCATCAGTGCCGCCGACCTTACCAAACTCAAGCCTGGCAAGCAGTACACCTGGATACAGCAGCACATGCCAGCAGAGTGGCTGCCTACGGGCAATACGCTGAAGTTTGAGATGATGGCTGAGGATCCAGAGTATATGGTCTATCTCTCCCAGCCCTGGCCTCGCTATGCCATCCCCTTCAGTTGGTATCAGAACCATCTGGCGCCTGTTCCTGCCAAGAAACCCGGAGAGACAACGGGAAGGCGCAAGTTCAGCGATGGCAGCATAGAACTCGGTGAGGTCTCTGTCAAGGCCAAACGCAACGGTATGCGCAAGTTCAGCGACTCCGAGCCAGCCTTCACGGTCGATGCCTACGATGCCTACAATGCCTGCATGGATGCCGGTTTCCACAGCGTCGACCCAGAGTTCATCGTGCGTGCCTATGTGGGCGACCTGGGACTTGACGATCCCTACCGCTCGGATGAGAATGGCAACCGAACCTCCAATATCTCCATCCGCTACGGACTCAATCCCGAGCGCCGTGCTCACGAGCAGGGTATCGACAGCGACTCGATAAAGGTACTTGAATCGCTGGGTGGTCAGTACCCCATCGATACGCTCTACAATCGTCGCCACCTCTGGTCCATGGAATACGATATTTCCCCCGGTGAACGACGCTACTACTTTGAGGTCAATGAGTACAATCAGCCCACCGATCGTCTTGATTTCCACAAGTTGGAGAAGTTTGTACTCTACACCGACTACGCCCCTCGTCAGATAGGAGAGCGTCGCTATATGGGCAGCGACTTGCCCGAGCAGAAGCTGGCCCTCTATCCCTATGCCGATGGAGGTCGACGCAATTTCTATCGCGACCGACGCTACATCATCCAAGGCTTCAATATCGCCGATGACTTCTACCATCCCAACTACGCTAACCGTCCTCTGCCCAAGGATGGTGCAGCCGATTGCCGTCGTACTCTCTACTGGAATCCCGACCTCAAGCTCGATGAGCAAGGCCATGCCACGGTGAAACTCTTCAACAGTAGTCGTGAGGCTGAGATATCCGTCTCCGCCGAGGGTATGACCTCTCAGGGGGAGATTTTGACGGGTAAGGAGTAAGAAAGGTGGTCGGTAGTTCGGTTTATCGGTAGATTCTTACTTTGTCATTTTGTCTTGACGATGATTCTTCGGTAGGCCGGCAATGAGTATTTACTATTGTCGTGTACCTCACAGATGATGTGTATCTCATCTTGCTGAGCAGTGTCGGGTATCTTCACCTTGATGGATGAGGATTTGTCATCGCTCAGCTCGGCCTTTGACTTTCCGATGCCTTGCTGCTGCCACCAACTGAAAGTCAGTTCGTCGCCATCAGGATCATACGACCGGGAAGCATCGAGTGTGATGGTCTGGCCGGCTTTTGACTTGATGACGATGGCGTCAGTCCCTTTTTTGCCATTGATGATGGGCATGGGGTTGAGGTTGCCTCGTCCCGTTTCTGCCCATTCGATGCGTGCTATGAAGTCGTTGAGATGATCAAGGTAGAAGTGGCGATAGTACTCCTCTGATAACCTCTTTACGGGTTCGTGCACGCTCGTCCATGCATAGGTCTCCTTGTCCTTGGTGAGAGCCCATGTGTGATAGCCACCCCAACCTGCTTGCATCGGTTCGTTGGGATCATGAAGGCCGTTGGGTATGACGTTGAGGAACGATGGCGTATCGCCCTCTACACCATATTTATAATTAGGATATTGCTTGCCCAGGGTGGCGTGTCCCTGGATGTGTTGCTGTATCTTTTGCCAGTACTCCTTGCCCAGTTCGCATTGCAGCTGCCATGCACCCTCGTCCCATACCAACTGCAGATCGTCGGCGAACTCCCGACGCATCCATTGGTGAGAACTGTAGGCAAGGTTCTCGCGCATGGCCCAGACCATGTCTTGATCGGTAATGGTGTAGAGACGCAGCTTGCGTAGGAAAGCCTTCAGCTGGCCGGGCGTACGTGTCTGCTTTACCTTCCAGATGGCTTGTGCCAATGTGTTGGCTCCGCCCCATGCGCACACCCAGATAGGTCGGTCATCCTTCTCGTCAGCCAGACGAATGATGAGTTCGCTGCCCTCCGAGTCATTGTCTTTGCCTATTACCCCGATGCCTGCTCTCTGACTGCCCATCTTACAGCGACTACGGATGTATGCAGCGCTGGGCCAATAACCCATTTTCTGCTTGCCATTCTCCTTGTTCAGAGGCACAAATGCCTGTTGCCCGGAGCGCTTCATCAGCCTGCACACATCCATAGCGTATGCCTCCACCACAGAGTCGCGAAAGGCTGCACTCTCAGTAGGGTAGGGATCACAGTTCCAGCCCGTGGAGGTGATGATACCCTCTATCTCCAATATATCTGCACAGCAAAGCAGATGCACGAGTGACTCTGTGTCATCAGGCTCCAGGTCGGGTCGCCCTATGTCGGTAAGTATGACCACACGGGGTTTCAGTTGAGCATGGCTTGCCGTTGGTATCAACGCTCCAAGGATGAGGATCACTGCAAATATTCTTTTTGTCATGAATTTGATGTTTTTTTCCTAAAAGAAGTGGTTCTTTTGTAATTTAGTTGAAAGGATATGGTGAATCTACCACAAAACTATGCTAACTTACTGTAATACATTGGTTTGCAAATTTTCATCCGTTCTTTTTCCACCACTTTTCCACCACTAATCCACCATTTGTCCACCATAAATCCGCCATTTTACCACCATTCAAGCACCATTTTCGGCCCAAAACCGGCAAGGTATCAGGCCAAGAAGATGCTATGGTGGTCAGGCGTGAAGTGAATAGCATGTGTGCTTGCCAGTGCCTGTTCGGGTGAGAAAACCTTCATCCAGCAGCTGCCTCAGATACTTGTTGGCTGTGCTACGTCCAAGGTGGAAGAGGTTGGCAAACTCCGCACAAGTGATGGCCGAATGGCCAGTGAAGTAATCTGTGAGGCTGGACTTAAGACTGTCCAAATCACAGACACGATGGTACGATCCAGAGGGAGACCAACTGAAATCAAGTTGCCCGAGCGAGCCTAAGAACGCCTCCTCTGGACTAAACGCGACACCTTTCACTCTGACTGAGGACATGTCGCGTCGTTGTGCATCTTCTATCTTGCCGTTGGCCTCGATGGTCAAGCGCAAGGTTCCGAA
>JAZLII010000004.1:0-11219 GCA_045617275.1 Bacteroidaceae bacterium | reverse complement strand
TTTAGGCTATTATTTCCATCTTTTTTTAAGAATCGTTGTTTATGGTTGTCCGTCTGGTGATCACACACCATTCGGAGATGCTGTATATGTGGTCTAACATATTAAAAATGAGATAATAAATTAAAAATTAACTAAGTATTGCTTGTTAATGTTAATGCTCAAACAGATGGCTCAAAACGAAAAACGAAGCAGCAAGTTACAGTGCGATCATCAAGCTCCCCCAAACATGATACTTCCACCTCTCCTAGTCAAAAAAGCAGGGACGACAAAACGAAAACTTCATCGCCATTAACTTCAAGTGTTTCGCAATCAAGCAGTACCAGCAATGTGAAAGCTGCTACATATTCTGAAGGCCATGAGTATGTGGACCTTGGCCTCTCTGTGAAGTGGGCCACATGCAATGTGGGTGCAAGTAGTCCTAGTGACTATGGTGGATACTATGCTTGGGGCGAGACGGAGACGAAGAGCATCTACAATTGGAGTACATATAAGTGGTGTAATGGATCAAGTGCTACCATGACCAAGTACAGCAAATCGTCTTCTTACGGTACGGTGGACAACAAGACCACCCTCGAGCCTTCGGACGATGTGGCTCATGTGAAGTGGGGCGGTGACTGGCGCATGCCCACCAGGGCTGAGCAGGATGAACTCCGCAATACCAACAACTGCACGTGGACATGGACCACCCAAGGTGGCGAGAATGGCTACAAGGTGACCTCCAAGAAGAATGGCAACTCCATTTTCTTGCCTGCTGCTGGCTATCGCGGCGGCAGCGACCTCAACGGTGCGGGCTCCTACGGCTACTACTGGTCCAGTTCGCTCTACGCGAGCTACTCGTACTACGCGTACTACCTCCGCTTCGGTTCGAGCCTCGTGGGTTGGAGCGACTACGATCGCTACGGCGGGTTTTCAGTGCGTCCCGTCTGCCCGTAGCCTTAGAATTTACCTATGCTCCCAAACGGGCAAAGCCCTAATAGATTTCTGCTCTAAGGTGTGAAAGGTGGCCTCCTCCAAGGGCCACCCATGAGCACCTCGGGACTGAAATCTAAAAATGAAAAGACAAAGGGATAGAACCAGAGACTAAATGCAATGGAAAGGCCATACAAGCCCTTCCCTTGTGGAGATGGCAATTAAATTGAAATAAAAATAGAATAAACTATGCGCCAGAAGTTCAGTAAAATATTGGAAGTGACTACAAAGTTGTTTCTATTGGCAGCAAATGGTAGATGTATTATTGAGTGGTATTTAGATAAAATCCATTATGGATGGGTCATCTCAGTAATGGTTTTGAGCCTAATGGTTTTGCTATATAAACCTTGGCTTTCTCGATCACAGAAAAAAGCAATCCGACTCAATGATATATTATCACAGGAAGGTATACATCTGCCTGCCTTTTTGGTCTTAAGTAAAAAGCATTCGTCTACCAGCCAAAGCTTTATGGGACATGGAAATGATAGTTGGACTGATACATATTCCATAAAATCATTAGAAAAAAACGGATTTGCAAATATAAGAAGGCGCTATTCTATTTCTCGTGGACAATCATATGCGGAAGATAATCCATCACATATACTTGTGACCGTGATAGATGACAATACTGCAAAAATATATGTGGATTATGACATTATGCAATAAGGTGATTCAACTTTTGCTTGTTGCTCAAGTTGTTAGTTTAGCGTGTAGAGTGTAGTGTTTAGAGTAGTTTTAAGGGTTAGAGTTTATATAGTTCACTGGTCAGGACAATAACCTTCCACTCTCAACTGATTCAACAACTCTACACTCTAAACACTTAACTCTCAATTTAGTGGAGCGAAACTTGACTAAGATGAAATAAGTCTGTTGCTAGTAGTGTGAATTTTAATACTAATACATTTGTTTCAATTCATCAATGTGGTTCTTCAATCTTTGCAATAACATAGTTCGCTTTGAGGACTGGATGCTGGGGCGCAGGCGCTTCATCCCTCATGCTCGAGCCTCGAAAGGGGAGCGGGAGGTAGAGGCTGTGCTGAAGCGGCTTGGCATCAGGTATGAGACTCAGTACAGACTGGGATACTATGTGCATGCGGATTTTGCCATATATCACAGGGATAGGATGTACCTGGTGGAGTATGACGGAAGGCAACACTATCACCCGGTGAAGTACTTCGGCGGCAGGTGGAAGTTCTTCTTGCAACGATGGAAGGACACCATCGAGAAATGGGAGTGCAAGGACAGGGGTATCCCGCTTCTGCGTATCAAGTACGATGTGCCTCTCGGAGGCATAGAATCTATACTACTGAAGTTCTTGAATAACGAAAAATAATAGAGCACGATGAATAAGTTGTCGCTTTTGACTATGATGCTGGCAGGTGGAGGTATGAAAAGAGAAAGGTATGCGCCACTATACTATAGCAGACATGTTTCTCGTGGGCGAAGCCACAGCCTTGGCCATGAGAAGCAATGGGAAGCGATAAAAGAACAAACAGGTATAAAAATAGTCTAAGGTTAATCATAGTTATGGCAGGATTTAGCACAAGAATGCCCCGTAAGTACAGGGCAACCCCAATGCAGTCTCGTGAGGACAAAGAACGCGCAGAAAGAATCCATCAGGAGCGTGAAGTCGAGAGAGCTGAAAAAGAAGAAAAGATGAAGCGAGTGACTGAAGAGAAACTCAAAGAGGAAGAGCTTGCAAGGCAGAAGAGAGAGCAAGAGAGAGCAGAGAAAGAAAAAGAGTACGAACAAAAACAGATTGCTCTTAAAGCAGAAGGAGAAAGTTTCATACAAGAGCATATCAAGCTATGCGAGTCCGTTTGTAAGGAAGAAAATATCATTGAGGTAGGGGCTGACGAACTAATCAATAGTATCAGAAGTTCAAGCACAAATGAGGAGCTAGAGAAATACTGCCGTATTGTAGCCTATCGTATGCCCAGACTGACAGGTGAGCTTTTGGATGCATGCATGTGGGCACTTCCTGAGATTAATGACGACGTATTGCAGGATGATCTGAGTACTACCATCTGTATCCTTGCACTAGAGAATGAGGATGTCGACACCGCAGAATTCTTGGAGAGCGACTATAGCAAACTCCTCTTTGACTGGGCAGAGCGCGGTTTGGAGTACGTACAAGAATACATCTGTGGACATTTGTTGGACGATCATGTCCTGAAGGACTGTGCTTTGGAAGGAGCTCAATGGGCATTTGACATCTTTCGTGAAGGTGGATTTGGTGATTTCGATGATAGTGATTTTATTGAATTCTGTTCGGAATGTGAAGACGCAGGTGTCGATATAGGCGATAGCTTGGACTCTTATTTTGACCTCCTGGAAGACAATGAAGATGTTGTCGGAATGTTCGCCTCAGCGAAGGCCTATGGCTATCTATGTGGTCAACTCGCTACCTATTCTTGGATAGAATACCATCTTGCCGGCAACGATCAGGTGGCAGAAATTGCAGAGGAACATTTGACGGATACCATTAAATATAGAGAGGACTTCAAATGGCTCAAGATGAAAGCCGACGCAAAGGTTCCGCAAGCCCAGTATCTGATGGGCTTATTATACCTATCCGGTGTGAACAAAATCGTCAGCAAGAATAAATCCTTGGCACTTCGCTATCTGCGTGCTGCAAAGGATGGAGGATGTGAACTGGCAGATGCCAAACTTGCTGACATGGCTGCGGAAGATCAAGTGGAAGCTAGGGACAGTGAAAAAGTACTGTTGGCAAAAGCCAATAAAGGCAATGTCAATGCGATGTTTGAACTGGGCAATCTGTATTCCTTCAAGGGCAACGATGTGGAAGCACAGAAATGGTACAAGAAAGCTAGTCGAAAAGGGCATAAGAAAGCCAAGGGAAGCCGTAAGGGTACCTCATTGAAGAAGCGCCCTGTGAACGGATGTGTATGGTTGCTTATCCTCCTGATAATTGCTGTTGTGGCGTTTATTGCCCTTGGCATATTCTGGGGATGGACAAATGTCTTTACACTGTTTGGAATAGTTTTCCTATTGTGGTGGATATTTACTGAAAAAAACTGAGGTGTAGGTCATGATGGCATCCAGATGCCTCAGCTTCCATCTGAAGTAGCAGCCTGGGTATTCCAGTCGATACCCACTCGCCAGTTCCGAGATTATCCCTTCGCCTTGTTGGTGTTCTTCTTTCGCTATCCGCTACTGGATGTGTCGGTGATGGAGCGCCTACAGGCTGAACATGGCTGCCACTTTCCCGATACTCTTAAGCCGTTCAAAGAAGGAACTGTTCTCCTTTGCCTTTTGTAGATTGTATCGTGTCTGCATGTTAAGCAGCGGTTCTGCATCGATACCAAGGGCCGCCTCTATAAGAAGGGCTAACTCCGTATTTACGGGGCGTTTGCCATTGAGCACCTCGTTGAGTAGGCTGTATGATATTCCCAGTTGCTTTGAGAACTGTCGCTGAGAGATACCACGAAACTCCAACTCATCCTTCAGGACCTCACCTGGATGCGTTGCAATGTAGGGCGTAAGATTGTTGGCAGTCATATCTTTGGACATGTTATTTTGATAGCTCATCTCGTTTATTTGTAGTGGTTAGATAATTCAGTGATGTTACATACATTTGCTATTGTATGTCCCTCTTGCAGTATTTCTTCAAATTCGATTCTATATTGGTCGTTTACTCTGACCGACGATAATCCCTCTTTGTTGCCGTGCAAGTGTTCATAGTGCAATGATCCATATCTTGATAGTCCCTGTACATCCCTTTGGGCAATCATTAGGTTGATAACCTTAATGAATTTCTGCACTATCTGAGGCTGATAGCGATGCTTTTTATCAGAAGCCTCTCCTTGTGTATAAAGCTCTTTCAAGTATATTTTTTCAAATGTAACAATCATAACTTTTCATAATCTGTTGCAAAGTTATAGAAAAAGTTTAATGTTCACAAATATGTGAATACTTTTTTGTCAAGCAATACCTGATAACTTAAGCAAGGAGTTTGTCACCTCCATCTCCACCTTTTTGCGCTATCCGGCTGATTGTCAGGAAGAAGGATGGGGTGGAGGTGATTGTACTACCTCCACCTTTGGAAATGGGGTTAGGTGCATGATAATGAAGTGCTTGGCAGATAGTGTGTATTTTTGCCGCTTCCCGATTTGTGCAGAATGCCATCGGAGAGGAGGCGGTTGATGCGTTGCTGTGTGGCCGTCTGCTTGAGGTGCAGTAAAGAGGATAGTTCTTTGCATTTGATAGAGTCGTGTGTCGCGAACCAGTGATGGAGTACCGCCAGTACTTGCTCATCGGTGGGATGGGAGGAGGGTGAGCCGGTGGGCAGCCATTTGAAGTGAAGGTCATCTAGTTGGGAACGCAGTTGAGCAGAGGGCTTGAAGGCGACGCCTTTGCACCGGATGTGGCCGATGTGAGAGAGTTCGTCCCGATGCATGTCCTTGTCGGCTTCTATCTGCAGGCGGAATGTGCCAAGGTCTGGCAGTTCGACGGCATTGCCCTGCTGGAGCTGCTGAACGATAGCTCTGACTATATGGTAGAGGGCGGAAGAGAGTTCGCCTCGATGAAATGCACAGCCGCTACCATGGGAGGCCAGAGAGAATAGTTCATTGGAGCCGACCGTACGAGAGCCCGTGATGCGTGGGTAGAAGAGCTCGGAGGAGGAGGCAGAATCGGGATGACCGGTGTCATCAAGGTTGTGTGGTGGCATGAGCTGCCAGTCGATGGTGATCATAGGCTTGTGAGATGCTTTTACCCTGCGGTTTACCGCAGGGAAGGGTTATGGTATCGAGGGATAGGAAATACTATTGGCCCGGGCTGGGAGAATGAGGCATGCGGGAGGCGAGGGCCATGGAGGCGCATGAGTGGTTCTCCCAGCCTTGGGCAATAGAATGAGGCACAAGTGCCGGTTTGCATAAAAGCAGTCATGAGCGCGCTGAGCTATCAGGTGCTTCTGAGAGCACTATGCTTGTAAGCGCTTCTGCACGAGGTATTTGTTGCAGGCTTTGGTCTTGCGAACAGGGAAATTTTTCTCGCGAAGGATGGTTCCGAGGGTCTTGTGCATGCTAGGCGTGATACTGATGTAGGGATAGAAGGACTGCATGTAGTGCATGAGTTCGTCGAGTGTCATCCAAGCTGCTCCGGAGTCGTAAGCGCACACAGAGTGAGCAGGATGAGGCTCATCTACAGCTGCTTCATCTACCAACTGGCAGGGTGGGTAGAGGAGTTCGTCCACTATGTCCGTGAGGTCTGTAAGCTTCTGGAAACGAGCATTATGTTGCTGTATCTCAAGTGTCTCAGCGTCGTCCAACCAGTAGCGACGGCCTTCCTGGATCTCAGCCAGAAGTTGGGCATATAGTTGTGGATAGTCGATAGGAGTGAAGGTGTCGATACGCTCCCCGGACGTCACTTGCACGCAGACGAAGCGACGGCTTCCCGTGCGATCTACGAGGGGACGAACGAGATTGGTAGTAGCGATGAAGGATGCGTAACGGCGTCGATGCTCGATGATCTTGCCATAAGCGGGGCGTACTTTCACCTCACTCTTGGAGAGGAGGTACTTGAGCGTGGGCTGCTGGCTCTTCTTCAAGGAGTCGAACTCGTCGATGTTGATGAGCGCAAAGCGTGTGAGGCCCGACATGATGTCGCTCTCACTGCGGAAGTCCACTTTGTCGTTGTAGTAGTCGCGCAGCTGAGGTGGCAGGATGAGGCTGGCAAAGGTGGACTTGCCACAGCCCTGCTCGCCAATGAGGAGAGGCACGATGGCATTGCCATGCAGTCGGTCTCTTCCCTGCCAGTGAGCCACCATGGAGAGCAACCAGACATGGAGATAATAGGAGAAGCGTGGCGTGTCGGTGTGGATGCGAGCAGCTAGTGCCTCCACACGGTCCTGTCCGTCCCATGCAGGAAGACTGGAGAGATAGTCCTCCAGGGGGTCGTAGCGATGGATGTCCTTGCTGTTGACCAGGCGACGGACGTCCTTGTCCCACGAACCGAGTCCCGCCTTCAAGGCTTTGTTGGTCATAGAGTTCATGGCTTCCTCGGTAAGATCGGAAAAGTCGAAGTCGTAACCGTTGCGCTCACGATACTGCACCACACCCGTCAGCACATTCTTGCGCAACTCGTAGTGAAGTGCCAGGAAACCCTCAGTCTGAAGTGTGAGCAAGGCCGACTTGCTGATGCTCCCGAAGGGTATCATGGCATTGAGATCCTTCTCGTAGGCATTGAGGAAGATACGTTCGAGTAGTGGCATGCGCTTGTCCCACCCATCCAGCCACGAGGCACGGCTCATGGCATACTGCTTGGGTAGGCCAGCCTTGTGGCAAAAGTCGGCCAGCAGTACCATCATCTTTTCGCTGCGCTCCTCCTCGTCATGGCAGCTGAGGCGAGACTCCTCCAGCGCCCTGTGGCGGCAGGAATGGTACACATACGACATACTGTCGATGGATGACATGCCAGGCAGACAAGGGAAGGCTGGGGTAGGAGGTGCTATCTCAGGACTGTAGATACGCATGGCGTCAGGACCCACCATGACGGGGAGGCTATCAGCTCGGTAGAAGGCATTGGGATCGTAGCAGTAGGGCACCTCGTCCTCCAGCAATGGCTTGCAGGTGTCGATGGACATCATGAGCTGAGAGGAATAGATGTAGTGAAGCACCATATAGGCACTGGAGTGATACTGCTGCATCTGCTCCAAAGTGGTTGGATTGTCCTCTTTTTTCCATTCCGTCTTGCCCACCATGCATACCGACCGACCATCGTCCTCTCGCCATGCCAGGTGGGTGTGGGGCAGGGCGCATACCTTGCGCATGACATATTCCACCTCCTCCTTGCTAGGCAGATGACCGATGCGAAGAAGGACAAGACCACAGTAGCGGCGAAGCTGTACCTCGCCATTTCTCTTGCCATAATCGGCAGAAACTTGTAGCGACACCTTACTGCCACACAGGCAGAACTGGCCAAGTCGAATGGCATCATAGAGTCCCTGACTGTCCAGATGGGAGTAGGTGGTGCGCTTTCCTTTGCTTTTAATAATTGTACTCATCGTTAATTTGATTTATGTTAGACATCATTTTTTGTCTGCAAAAGTACAACATGGAAAAGCATGACTGACCCTTTCTGTCAGTCTGTGGCATGCTATGTCTAAATATGTCCGTTTGTGATCAGTTCAAGCAAAATATGGAGGTGGAGGTAGGGTGGAGGTGAACGATACCATCTCCATCGGTACAACAGATTGTATCTCAGTGAGATAAAGCTGTAAGGCGGAGGTGGGAGACATTGCCGACTTCGTAGAAATAAAGAACGAAGAACTGAAGTTTCCCACCTTACGTCCACGAGCATTATCTTTTATTTATCAAGAACCTTCACAAATTCTTGATAAAAAAGATGGGAAACTTCAATAACCTGATAGACTCGAAACCTACTACTTAGGCACATGCGAAACTTGAACAAATTGTAAATGGCAGGATGGGGCTCTTTTGGATTTGCTTCCCGATTTCTTTGTCATTTCAAGGGATATTACTATCTTTGCGATGAGTTTGCCTTCGTGGCGGTTGAGGAGACTCCGTGAAAGACGTCCTAAAAGTGGGAACGCTATGTCCCACCTATACCATCTGTATATCATGAAAAAGAAAATAATCACTCTGGCATCAATAGCCTTCTTCTCAGCGGTATCCATGGCTCAAAAGGTGGTGCCGCCTGTGCCGAGCAAGGACCAGGTGGCCCTGCAGGACATGGAGATGTATGCCTTCTTGCACTATTCGCTGAATACCTATACCGGTCAGGAATGGGGTTTTGGCAATGAGGACCCGAAGCTCTTCAATCCCTCTTCCCTCGACACCCGACAGTGGGCGCGCACTTGCAAGGCGGCGGGTATGAAGGGTGTGATATTCACAGCCAAGCACCACTGTGGCTTCTGCATGTGGCCCTCGGCCTATACCGACTACTCGGTGAAGGCATCGCCCTGGAAGGACGGGAAGGGCGACGTGGTGCGTGAACTGGCCGATGCTTGCAAGGAGTACGGACTGAAGTTTGCCGTGTATCTCTCGCCATGGGACCGAAACCACGCGGAGTACGGCCGGCCAGCGTATGTGACTTACTTCCGCAACCAGCTCCGCGAACTGCTGACCCAGTATGGCGACGTGTTTGAGGTATGGTTTGACGGTGCCAATGGCGGCAACGGCTGGTATGGAGGGGCCAATGAGACTCGCAAGATAGATCGCCTGACGTACTATCAGTGGGACGAGACGTACCAGATGATACGGGAGCTGCAGCCGCACTGCGTGATATGGAACGATGGTGCCAATCGTCGTGGAGACCTTCGCTGGGTGGGCACAGAGGCTGGCAACATCGGTCAGCGCAACTGGAGCCTGATGAGCAGCACGAAGGATCCGCAATATGAGGACCTGCACTTCGGCATGGAGGATGGTGATGTGTGGTGCCCTGGCGAGACCAACACGAGCATACGTCCGGGATGGTTTTACCACGCGACGGAGGACGGACACGTGAAGTCGCTCTCAAAGCTGATGGACACCTACTACAAGTCGGTGGGTCGCAACAGTACGCTCCTGCTCAACTTCCCCATCATGCCCAATGGCCTTATCTCGCCCATCGACAGTGTGAGAGGCGTTGTGTTTGCGCAGATGGTACATGACATCTTCGACCACGATCTTGCCAAGGGCATCAAGCCCAAGCGCGAGGGTGACAACACATTTACACTAACCTTCAAGCGCCCTACGACCTTCAACCGCTTCATGGCCTGCGAGGACATACGTCGCGGACAGAGGGTGAAGAGCTTCAGTCTTGAAGCCTTTGTGGACGGCCGGTGGATACCCTTGAAGGACGAGCTTGCCGACTCGGGCGATGGTCTGGAAACCATAGGCCGTAAGCGCATCGTCTGCTTCCCTGAGGTGACAGCCACCCGACTGCGCATGACCGTCACCGACACGAAGGCCACGCCCGTGATCACCTGCCTGGGTGTCTTCCATGCCCCAAAGCTCACTTCCGAGATCCCCAACTCCGGCGAGAAGCTCTCGTCAAAGTACAACATCTTCATGGTGGGCAGCAACGACTCCCCGTCTCGCTCCATCATGATAGACCTCGAAGGCTCGAAGCGTGTCAAAGGCTTCCGCTACCTGCCTCCACAGGGCCAGGGAGCGAAGGGCATCATCACTCGCTACTCCTTCTGGGCCATGACGTCGGGTGAGTGGAAACGCATCGGTGAGGGCGAGTTTTCCAATATCGTCAACAATCCCATCTGGCAGAGCGTAAGCATCGACCCCATAGAGTCCAGCCTGCTGCGCATCGATGCCGAGAGCCTCAATGCAGGCGAGAGAGCCGTGTATGAGGACATAGAGATAATGATGGAGTAGCATACCATCGACACAAGGGAACCATGCAAATGAAATGACCCATCTTCATAATCATAGTGAGCAGGTGGGGTAATGCTCGGTTTCTTTGCACTGGGTACGAACAAGAAAGGGAATGCTGACCTCGATGGGTATGAATATAAGATTCAATAACAAAAATACAAAGTACATGAAGAAAACACTTATTATTGTGTTTGCCCTGCTCTGTGCGGGTAGTGCAAATGCACAGACACTGAAGGAAGGCGAGATGCCAACCTTGCCTCCCTTCCCCGAAATACCGGAGAAGAAGCCCATCGGGTCGGTAAAGCTGGGCGACATCAACACTTTTGCAGAGGTGAAGCTGGGCATCCCCATCACCGACGGTCCTTTCAAGCCAACGTGGGAGTCGATAGAAGCCAATTACCCTGGCTCGTCGGAGTGGCTGAGAGAGGCAAAGTTCGGATTCTGGGTGCATTTCGGCCCTCAGGCAGCCGGCGAGAGCGGCGACTGGTATGCGCGTAACCTATATAAGGAGCAAGACAATCATGAGGCAAACCGCAACCATGTGAAGCGCTATGGCCATCCGTCGGAAGTGGGTTACAAGGACGTGCTGAAGGACTGGAACCCCACGAAGCTCGACCCGGAATATCTGACCAAACTGTACCAGAAGGCTGGTGCCCGTTTCCTGATGATACAGGGCGTGCATCACGACAACTACGACCTCTGGAACTCCAAGTACCACCCCTGGAACTCGGTGAACATTGGTCCTAAGCGCGGCCTCCTGCGAGAATGGGCTGATGCTTGCCGCAAGTACGACATGCACTATGGCGTCACTTTCCACCACGAATATACCTGGTGGTGGTGGCAAACGGCATTCGGCGCCGACGCAAAGGGAGACAAGGCTGGTGAGCCTTACGATGG
>JAZLII010000003.1:0-5409 GCA_045617275.1 Bacteroidaceae bacterium | reverse complement strand
CGTTCTTAGGGTAGGAGAACTCCAGTATGAGGAGTTGTCCACCGGGTTTCATCACGCGATGCATCTCACTCAGTCCCTCATCAAGATTGGCAAAGTTGCGTACGCCGTAAGCGCAGGTCACGGCATCGAAAGTATTTTCGTCGTAGGGCATGTCCTGTGCACTTCCTTGTTGGAAAGTTACTTTCTCTGCCAGTCCTTTCTTCTGCACCTTCTGCTGGCCTATGCGCATCATCTCTTTGGAGAGGTCGAGGCCAGTGATGTGCTCGGCTTTCTCCTGTCGTAGCATTTCAATGGTGAGGTCGGCAGTACCGATGGCCACGTCGAGCACCTGCTGGCAAGGCTTGAGTTGCTTGATGGTCTTACGTCGCCACCACTTGTCGATGTTGAGCGAAAGCAGGTGGTTGAGCAGGTCGTATGTGCCTGCTATGCCATCAAAGAGATGACCGATGTTTTTCTTCTCTTCCATTATCTTCTTCCCTTTCTTCTCTTGGGTTTGTCTTCCACACCCTCTGGGCGCTCTTCGGGATGGGCGTTGTAGTACTCGTCCCATTCTTTCTGCACCTTTTCCCAGTCGACGACTTCTGCCTGCTCGCCTTGCTCTTCCAGGGCGAGCTGAGCATCGCGTTCGCGGTCTCGTTGGCGCTTGGCCTTCATATCCTCGATGGTGGCATCGTCGAGTATCTGTATGCGACCTCGCTTGATGCACTCTTGCAGTTCATCGTAGCCAAAGGCCTGCCCCTGCACGTTGAAGTCGGAGATATTGAACTCAAAGTCCACGCGCAACTTGTGGCGTATCTCCTTCTGCTGGAAGCGGGTACCGGCACATTTGCGTTTGAGCAGTTTGCCTATGATGTCTATCTCGTGTGCGGAGTATTTGTTTCTTCCCATGTGTATGGTATGTATGCTCTTAGTGTAGTTTGGCCAGGAAGCGCTCTTTGTCCACGACAAATCGTAGATGCTCTCCTTCTCCTACTACACCGTTTTCGTCTTCTGCGGTGATGTGGAAGGTGAGCTTGCGTCCTTCCTCTTTGGTCAGTACGGCTGTGGCTCTCACCATTCCGCCCAGTGGGGTGGGGCGCAGGTGGCTGCTCTCTATGTGTCCTCCTACGGTGGTGCAACCTTCTGGCAGATGGGGCGCAACAGCCTGCATGGCCGCATTCTCCATCAGGGCCATCATCATCGGAGTGGATAGCACAGGGAGATCTCCACTGCCCACGTTCATGGCCAGATGTTTCTCCTCCACAGTCATCTCTGACGTATGTGTCGCCTTTGTGATGTCCATTTCTCTTTGTATAGGGGCTTATGCCCTTTTCTAAGATTTTGTTACCTAAATTTCCAAGTTCATTTACTTACCCAGTTCCGTGGCGGGTATCTCGCATACTTGGCCGTTGCGGCGTACTACAAGTGAGTAGCCCTCGTGCTTAGCGCGCTCGATGAGTCGAGTCTGAGCCAGCAGGATGCCCTTGTCTATGCGACGTTGGAGCTCCATTATTTCTCTATCGTTCATGACGGGTCCTCCTCTTGTGTGTTATTGTCCTTGTATTTCAGTTGGTACTCTTCCCAAAGTGGCGTATCTTCTATCTTGGCTCCCTTGCCGAGCGAACCGCTTGCTATCTTGCTGGCGGGACATTCGCTATTGTCATAGAGTGCCCAGTGGTCCACGATGGGTATGTAGAGGTTGAACAGGTTGCTCAAGCCTGCTCTGTAGCGACGGTAGATGACGTCGATGGGTATGTTGTGTCCACCTTGACTTACGCGCTTGGCCACGCGCTTCACTGCTTGTTCGGGTGTGGTCAGCGAGAAGAAAAGGAGGGTCACGAAGTAGCCGCGACGCTGAGCCTGCTGGATGAGCTTCACATAGGAACGGGTCGACAGCGTGGTCTCGAAGGCAAAGGATGTACCTTCCTTCAGAAGGTGTATGATACGGTCTATCATCAGACGACCTGCCTGGATGGCCACGCCTTCAGGATTGAAAGGTGACAGACCTGCGGCTATCTGATCTGCATTGACAAACTCGCGACAGTTGAGCATCTCGGGAAGTACCGTGAAGCTCGCTGTGGTCTTGCCTGCGCCATTGCATCCTGCGATGACGTAGAGTTGCGGTTTCTTCTTTTCTGCCATGTTTATTTCTTTTTAAGTAAGTCGGGGCGCAGACGCTTGGTACGCTCCATGCTTTGCTGCAGTTCCCATTCCTTGATTTTGGCCTCGTGGCCGGAAAGGAGTATGTCGGGCACGCTACCCCAGTCCTTCCCATCCACTCCGGTATACTGGGCGGGGCGGCTGTAGACGGGAGCTGCCAGGAGGTTGTCCTGGAAGGAGTCTGAGAGTGCGCTCTGCTCGTCTCCGATGACGCCGGGGATGATACGCACGATGGCATCGCTCATCACGGCTGCTGCCAGTTCTCCTCCCGTGAGCACATAGTCGCCGATGGAGACTTCCTTGGTGATGAGCTGCTCACGTACACGCCAGTCTATGCCTTTGTAGTGCCCACAGAGGATGATGATGTTTTCTTTTAGAGATAGTTCGTTGGCCATGGGTTGGTCAAACTGCTCTCCGTCCGGCGAAGTGAAGATGATTTCGTCGTAGTGTCGTTCTGCCTTGAGAGCTGAAATGCAACGGTCTATGGGTTCACACTGCATCACCATGCCGGCAAATCCTCCGAAGGGATAGTCATCCACGCGCTTCCACTTGTTGGTACTGTAGTCGCGCAGATTGTGTATGTGTATCTCTACCAGACCCTTCTTTTGAGCCCTCCCCAGGATGCTTTCCTGGCAGAAGGGCTCAACGAGTTCGGGTAGTACGGTTATAATGTCTATTCGCATTGCTTTCAAATTGAAAATTGAAAATTGTAAGTGGAAAATTGAGTTCTAAGATTTATATGCTTATATAACATGATGATAGAAATGAGGGATGTCCCATGTCTTCATCTACATAATGTATTTAATTCTCCATTTTCAATTTTCAATTCTCCATTTTCAATTCTCCATTTCTTTTATCTACTTCACGTTGGGCTTCTCCAGTCCGTAGCCCTTCTTCTTGTCCAGGCTGAGCAGGAGCAGAGAGAGCAGGATGGATACTACGCCGAAGATGGCGAAGATGCTCATGGAGGTGGTGTAGTCGGTGATGCCGTCAGCTCCGGTGTTGGACTGGTTTACCTCACCGATACCCATGGGGATAAGGCTCAGACCGATGTTCTGGATGAAGAAGATCATGGCATAAGCGCTACCGAGGAGCTTCATGGGGATGATCTTGGGTACGCTGGGCCACATAGCACTGGGCACGAGACTGAAGGCAAAGCCGAGCACGATCATCACCAGCACAGCAAACCACCATACGTTGAGGATGGGCAGTGCGAAGCAGATATGTACGATGGTGAGCAGGATAGAGCCGATGAGCATCAGGATGACGCCGTGACCCTTCTTGTCGTAGATACCACCGAAGAGAGGAGTGAGGATCATGGTACCCACGGGGATCAAACCGGGGATAACGCCTGCAAAGTCATCGGCTACGCCGTACTTCACGATCATCAGCTTGGTGGCAAACTTCAGGAAGGGGAATACGCCTCCGTAGAACATGAGGCAGAGCAGACAGATGATCCAGAAGCCAGGATTGCTCACGAGGATCTTCAGATCGCTCAGCTTGAAGCCTTCGTCCTCACCGCCTTCGCTCTGAGAAGTCTCTGCACTGGCATCGAGCTTCTTGTCCATGGTGCAGTAGTACATGAAGGCCAGCAGAGCTGCGCAGAGCAGTGAGGCACCAAGGCCGATGCTGGTGGAGATGCCGCCCATGTGATTGGCAATGGGCAGAGAGAACCACATGGCAAAGAGGGTACCGAAGCGGGCCAGAGCCACCTGCAGACCCATTGCAAGAGCCAGCTCGTGACCGGTAAACCACTTCACGATGACCTTGCTCACGGTGATACCAGCAATCTCACAACCTACGCCATAGATGGCAAAGCCAAGAGAGGCGATGAGGCAGGAGAGATGGGGTGCATCGATGTTGATGATGATCAGATGCAGATGAAACCAGTCCACGATGGTGTCTGTGGGGACGTAGGTCACTGCATACCACTTGATGAGGGCACCTGCCAGCATCAAGCCTGTAGACATCAGACCGGTGAAGCGGATGCCCATCTTGTCGAGGATGATACCTCCGAAGAAGAGCATCAGCAGGAATACGTTGATCAGTCCGTAGGCTCCAGAGAAGAAGCCATACTCGCTGCCGTTCCACTGAAGGTCGCGGTTGAGCATGTCCTCCAGGGGTGACATTACATCGGTAAAGAAATAGGCAAACATCATCGTGGCGCTCACGATGATCAGGGCCGTGAAGCGTGCAGCCTTGCTGTCGCTCAGTTTTTGTCTGATAATTTCGCTCATAGTATTTATGTGTTATTTGATTGCTTTGAACTATGTGGTCTAAATGTTACACTTAGCAAATTTTTAATTTTTAACTTTTAATTCTTAATTCTTCAAGTACTTGTCCAGCCAGCGGAAGAAGGTACGCTGCCAGAGTATGCCGTTCTGGGGTTTCAGCACCCAGTGGTTCTCATCGGGGAAGAGGAGGAGCTGGGCATCGATGCCACGGAGGCGGGCAGCTGCGAAGGCGCTTTCTGCCTGTGTGTATTCGATGCGGAAGTCCTTCTGACCATGGATGCAGAGAATGGGAGTGTCCCAATTCTGTACGTAGAGGTGAGGCGAGGTCTCAAAAACCTTCTGACGCATGCCTGCCTCGTCCTTGTACCAGGGAGCCTTGCCCATATCCCAGTTGGGGAACCACATTTCCTCGGTCTCAACATACTGTTGCTGGGTGTTGTAGATACCATCGTGTGCGATGAAGGCCTTGAAGCGTTTCTCATGGTTGCCAGCCAACCAGTACACGCTGTAGCCTCCAAAGCTGGCACCCACGCAACCCATGCGGTCTTTGTCCACATAGGGCTCCTGAGCGATGTCGTCAATGGCCGAGAGGTAGTCCTGCATGCATTGACCGCTGTAGTCACCACTGATCTCCTCGAGCCACTCCATGCCGAAGCCGGGAAGGCCGCGACGGTTGGGAGCGATGATGATGTAGTCGTTGGCTGCCATGATCTGGAAGTTCCAACGATAGCTCCAGAACTGGCTCACGGGACTCTGGGGACCACCCTCACAGAAGAGCAGTACGGGGTATTTCTTTGAGGGGTCAAAGTGGCTGGGATAGATGACCCAGCAGAGCTCCTTCTGGCCGTCGGTGCACTCCACCCAGCGCTCCTCCACCTTGCCCAGGGCAAGCTGAGAGAGGATGTGGTCGTTCTCGTGGGTGATCTGTGTTACCTCTGCCTCTGCTTCGCCGTGCAGGTTAAGCATGTAGAGGTCGGCGGGAGCAGAGATGCTATGACGTTCGCAGAGCAGGGACTTGCCGTACTTGACGTTGTAT
>JAZLII010000002.1:0-48414 GCA_045617275.1 Bacteroidaceae bacterium | reverse complement strand
CCACTCGATGTTTGCCTCGGAGGTCGAGCTGACGGGCAGCTCGGGAGCCTCGGGGGTGACGCTAAGTCGCAGGATGAGCAGGATGATGATGGCGATGAGCAGGACGATGATACCGCCGATGGCGAAGATCTTCCACTTGGGAGTGGGGTGGGGCATGACGATGACCTCCTTCTGACTTTCGTCCGTCTCATCCTCCACACGCTCAATGATGATGATGGGTTCCTCCTCCACCTGTTCGATGGGCGTGATGGGCTCCTCTATCTGCTGTATGTCTTTTTCTTCAATCATTGTCCAGTCCTCCATCATTAGTCATTAAGTCCTTCAGTTCCTTCAGTGCCTCTCGCGATGCCGAGCGAATGAACTGCTGTGGCATACCGCTTCCTGCTAGGATGAGTTCCTGCTGTGGTACATTGATAAGGAATACATAACGCTTGTTCACAATCAGGCTCTTGCCCACCCGTATGAAGGGGTTGCTTGTCAGCTGCGAAAAGATCTCCTCAAACTTGATGAGCTTGAACGTCAGCTTTCGCTTCTGCCCCGTGTAGAGCACCAAGTCGGAATAGTTGCCGTCGGCCTCTATGCACACCAGGTCCTCAGGCCTTACGCGGAGGAGTTCGGTGCTTGTGATGATCTTGATGTATTCCTTCATGCCGCAAATTTACAACGAAGTCCGTTGTGAACCAAATAAAATCAAAAATATTTAGCAAAGCAGGCAGAAGATGGGTGGAGACCTTTTCTTCTGCCTGCGGATGAGAATTTATGTTGTCATGTCAGTCATACAATGGGCAGGGCCATTAGGTTATTCTGCACTTTCTGTGCTGTCTGTCTCAGCAGGTACCTCCTCTGCCTGGGCATCAGGGGTGTTGATGCTATCTTCGACCTGGACAGCGATACTGTCACCGGAGAGGCTGTCGCCACCCTCGGCATTGTTGTTCTTGTCGAAGCAAGAGGTGAGAGACAGGGTCATAGCCATAGCCATAGAGGCGATCATCATAAATGCAAACTTTTTCATGTTCTTTTGTTGTTTTAATCGTTACTTGTTTTCTTGTTCTTAAACACTTTTGTCTTCCGGATGACGATGCAAAGGTAGGTAGTTCTTTTCTTACCTCCAAATGTTTTAGGGTGGCATGTATGTAATGTATGGTTTGTTGTATGAAATGAAGAAAATGCGATCGCTGAGGGAGGAAGCAAGGGAAGTTATTGGCTTATGTTGCAGAAAGACCAGAGGAGGATTTGTTTCTTTTGGCCTTTTATGAGATTCTCGAGATAATTCATGCCTCGCGATGAGACTGTGAGGCAACCTTTGCAACTTGGTTCGTGCAAAGGGATATATTTTCGCCAGCAGTTGATGTCAACCCATACGGAACGGTGTATCATCAGACCTCTTGCGTAAGCTGTCCTGTTTGCAAATTCCAATCCGGATATGCGATAACTGCGCTTGAGCTTGTGCCCATGATCCTTGGTTATGATGAACTTTCCTAATGATGAACATTTGCTTCCCGGTGCGTTGCTGAACACAGGATGCTCTGCAGTACTTCCCTTGCCTGGCCCATGCATCACATGACAGGAGAACATGATGCGGTTGTTTGAAAATGACCAGACAAACAGTCGGGGTGAACCGCTGGGTATGCTGTAATCTACCAATATGCAATATTCTTCGGACAGTCCTCGTCGATGGGCTATTTCTTTGGCCGTTTGGGCTCTCTCCTGAAGAGTTTTAGTAGTTTGATCGTCTGGCAATTCAAAGCCGTAGTACCTGGACGCCCAAAAGCCGAGGAAGGCAAGGATAGCGAGAAAAACAAAGCAAAGGCAGACGATTGTGATTCTTTTTCTCATGGTTCAATGTATGTAGTAGGAACAATATGGTAAAAATCAGGATGGGGATTTGAACTAATAAACTGTATATGGATCAACCCTTGGAATAGTAAACACCTTGAGTTTTCCAATGTTCTCCAGGTAGTCAAAGACGGTCTCACATAGGGTAATACCATTGATCTTTATGACTCCAGGTTTGTAGTCTAAAGGAATTTCGTACTCAAAGTAGTCCGAACTGTAAGGATCACTTATAGGATCAACCTTATAGTAGCTCACGTAGCTACCATTGAGGTAGATGGATGCCTTGGTATTGTAGCTTTTCCAAGCCATTCGGACCCTCTTGCCCGGATGCTTATACGCTTCTGCTTTGGCTTTGCGTACTTGTTCATCCTCTGGAAGTTTGGGCATGAGGATGACATTGGGCATATTGAACTGCTTCTGAAAGCATGACAGTGCGGTATTGGGCTCGATGACCCATCCGAACAGCCAGAAGTTAGTGTGTGTCTGCATGGCGCTGAAGATCTCATACCGGGTCAGATCCTCGCCATTATTGATCTTCTCCGTACACTTGAACTGCAAGCTGCACAGGTAGTAGATCTGGTTGATGACTAGCAGTGTAATAACTCCAAGGATGCCAAGGATAATCTTTGTTCTTCTTTTCATATAAGGGCAATGTTTGATAAAGAATATGGCTTATATCTAGATTGTTGCTCTTCCCCACCTCTCTGTAGGGTGGAGAGACTGCTTCTTCTCCATCAGAGTCCGATTCTCCTATGATTTTCTTATTAGGCTTTGTCACGAAGTGGGTGGGGTGTTATTTCAGCCCCAGTAGCTTCTTTCTTTCCTCCTCTTCCTTGCGTCTCTCCTCTTCCTCGATCTCGGCTACTCGGTTGAGGATGGCCTGTTTGCGTTCGGGAGCAATGTGGTCGAAGCCCTCGGTGCTCTTCCAGAAGATGCTGGCGAGGTAGATCTTCTTTGCCTCCTCAGGGTGGATGACCTCAAGTCGCTCTGCATCGGCCTTGAGGATGGAACTGTGAGCCAGTCTTTGTTCCAGGGCCTGTACCAACTTGTCGGCCACGTTACCCTTGTCGAACTCGTTGCGCAGATCGCGGAAGCGCTGTGCTACCTCCTCCTGGATCGTCTCGGTGGGCATCCAGAGAAGTTCGCGGGTGCTGGCGGTGAGGAGGAAACTTGTCTTCTTGCTCTCGTTGTTCATCTTGCTCATATTTGAAATGATTTTAAAGGTTAGACACTTATCAATACTGAAAGCAGGGAAAAGGTAACATGCGGAGTAACCATTTCAGTTCTCATGATCCTGCTTTCGCCCTATCTGCTCAACGCAAGTCGCTTGGGGCTACCACCAGCTGGTTGGGCGAGATGCCTCTTTTCTTCATCAGTTTGGAAAGGCCGAAGGTGTGATAGGACGACACCTTTCGAGGTTTGCAAAGTTCAATGCCCAACTGCTCTTTGTAGATGACGTATACCAATTCCGAGCAGTACATCTTGTTGTTGTTCAACTTGAAAGCCAAGTCGTAGGGCTTGCCCAGGTATTTCTTATACTGTATCTTTATAGGTTTGTCCACCACCCTCCTGTATTCGAACACACCGAAACGTCCCTTGTCAAGCCAGTCGAAGAGAGGAGTCAGCTTTACCACGTTTGAGGCTTCCAACACATACAGTTGGTTGCCTTTCTCTATGATGATGCCACAATGGCTCCATGGAGAAGCCGTGGCAAGCTGGATATAAGGCGCCTGCTTCGACTTGGATATCTGGAACACGATATCTCCTTCCTTCCACTGTATCTCATCGGCATAGCCTGACAGCGCCTGGATGATCAACACCAGCATCAAAATCATTTTTCTAAAATTCTTTTTCATGTCTTTTTACTATTTGATTTGCGTGTTTATTGTATACGATTTTTGAAATTGCAGGGAACAGATGAAAGAGGATTATCCCAAAGAACAGATAACAGTAGACATATAGATTTACCTCCTCGTAAGATGTGTCCATGATGTCTGCCAGGCCCTTGAGGTCGTTCATGCATTTGGTAAACGGGTCTGCACAATCATAATGTTTCCAGAATCCTAAGGTGAATTTAATATAGGTAAGGAATAGGCTCAGGTTTAAGACAATCCATAGTCTGTCTGCCGTTTTCCTGTAGTCAAATGGAATGATTGCCAATATGGAACACAGTATACATATGATCGGACACATGTAGATGCAAATGTAAACCGATGCCTCTTGGTAGGTCCAGCCAAAACACATGCCTATGAGAAGTAGACATCCACACAGTCCCTTAAAGATTAGTGCAGCCATTTGATGAGATGTTTTAATAAGGTTAATAATACAAAGAAGATCATAAACCACGTTATAATTGGGATTATCCATAGGCAGGGGATATAGATGTCTCCTGTCGCGCTATCAGTTCCAATAGCAATAATACAATCGATAAGTTTGATCATGAGTTTCGAATAATTGTTGATTGCCGTTGTGCCTTTATATACCTTAAATGAAAGAAAGGTAACTATTTGCGTTATAGATGCCACATTGCTAACATATTTATGCCACTGATGCTCAGCGTGTTATCATGTTCGTTCCGTTCGCCAAGCCATTGTGCGTCATATACTCGCCTACCTTATTCATCTTCATTTTCTCAAGTGTCTTTTTATCCGTTCTGCTTGCTCTCTCCCCCTTGGAAGACGGTGCAAAATTACCGTTTCAACCCCATGTGTCCAAAAATAGACATGAGGGTTGTACATAACCCCTAGATTGTTGTATGAAATGAAATTGGAGATGATTTCTTAAGGAAAAGAGGGTAGGTGAGATTCCGTCCTAAAGTCAGTTGCAGCGTAGATGAACAATGAGGTTGCTTACCTTTGAAGGGGAAGGTTTTCAGAAGAACAAATTGAGAAAGGTTGAAAAGGTGGTAAGGGCATATGGGGAAAATAAATAAAAAAGGCGGTACATGTGTAAAAAATACTCAAGATATTTGGTGGATTAAAATATTGGGCATATCTTTGCGGTGTAAATTTAACACAAGACAAATGCTATATGGCAGATAATATGTATACATACAAGTATCCTCACCCATCCGTGACAACGGATTGCGTGATTTTCGGGTTTGACGGACAGCAACTTCAGGTGCTGCTAGTTGAGCGTGGTATCGAACCATACAAAGGCAAGTGGGCTTTCCCTGGTGGATTCGTCAAGATGGATGAGTCGTGTGAGGAAGGTGCGCTTCGTGAACTGAAAGAGGAGACAGGCCTGACTGGAGCCTACATCGAGCAGTTCCACGCCTTCAGCGATCCGGAACGTGACCCCCGTGAGCGCGTGATTACCATAGCTTATTACGCCCTTGTGCGCATACAGGAAGTCAAGGGTGGCGATGATGCGGCGAAGGCTCAGTGGTTTGGCTTGGACGAGGTGCCCCAGCTGGCTTTCGACCATGACCGTATCCTGCGTGAAGCCTTGAAGCGGTTGCGCGAAAGGATTCATTTCGAACCCGTTGGTTTCGAGCTGCTGCCCGAGAAGTTTACAATGAAACAGCTCCAGTCACTCTATGAGGCCATCCTGGATGTCAAGTTCGACCGTCGCAACTTTGCCAAGAAGATGTTGCATTTCGAGTTGCTCAACCAGTTGGACGAAAAGGTATGGCCTACGGAAAAGCGTGAGGCAAATCTCTATAGTTTCAACAAGGAAAACTATAGTGAGTTGAAGCAGAAGGGTTTCCGGCTGGAGTTTTAGAGGGGTCAATCTGGCAAATATGAAGTTACCTTTTTCCCGATAGTGGTATAGAATTACAGATATTCATTTTAAATACAGTGTACGGATGGAAACGAAAAAGATTACAGCAGTGAAGTTTGAGGTGGTGAATGGCAAAAAGACCGGTCGCTCCTTTTCCTTCCCCATGGATCCGGAGAAGATGGCACAGTACAAGACGGAGGCCACGGTGAGAAAGAAGATAGAGGAATACGTGCTGAAGAACGGTCCATTCAAGAAGGAAGAGATGAAAGACATCAAGTACCAGATGGCCGACTTCCTTGCAGAGTGGAAGAAGCAGGTTGTCATCCGTGAGCAGAAGATACTGGAGGAGTTGGAGGCTTCTGAAGTTCCTGCAGGTAGTCGTGTCACACCTCAACTTATCACCCACCTTGCCAGCAATGAGATCTTCGTCTTCGGTTCCAATGCCCGAGGTATGCATGGGGGAGGAGCGGCTCGTGCCGCCTACGAATCCTTCGGTGCCGTATGGGGACAGGGACATGGCTTGCAGGGTAAGAGTTATGCCATCGACTCCATGAGCGGGCTGGACGCTCTGGAGGCTGATACACGGCAGTTTTGCGAGTTCGCCCGTAGTCATCCCAACATGCGCTTCCTCGTTACGCCCATTGGCTGTGGCATTGCCGGCTTACATCCTTCAGAGGTAGCTCCATACTTTGAGGATTGCCGTTCCTTGTCCAACGTCACCCTTCCTGTAGAGTTTTGGGACATCCTGGGCGAGCCCGAGATCCCAGATGCTCCTGCCAAGCACTACAACCTTGAGCGTTTCCTCGATGCACAGGACTACGCCTACGAAACGGCCTATGAAGAGATGCAGGAGGGACGGAAGAGAGGCCATTGGATCTGGTACATCTTCCCACAGCAGAAGGGACTGGGCCACAGCTACAACTCTGAATACTATGGACTGGATGGGGAGGACGAGGCGCGTGCCTATCTGGCACACCCGGTTTTGGGCAAGCGACTTCGCGACATCTGTGAGGTGCTCCTGCAGCACAAGGGTAAGCGCGACATCGACTACATCATGGGCAGCGGCATCGATGTCCTCAAACTCCAGACCAGCATGAATCTCTTCAACCGCATTTCTCCCAACGATGTCTTCAAGAAGGTGCTGGATGCCTTTTTCTAGAGACAGCCTTTCCTTTCATACATTATAACTTAGTCAAACACGATGAACTATAGATGGCTCAATTATGAGGTGATGACACACACCAAGGAGTATTACGAGACCACCTCCATTTGGCACAGACGCGCGTGACAAAGACAAGTCATGCGCATGACTAAGCTCAATCATGCGCATGACTCAAGGGGTGGGGGAGAAGTGATCTTACTTCTCAAGTACCTGCAGGCGGTCGCCTTCGAGGCTCACCTTGAAGAAGCGGGGGATGCGGATGGTGCGACCACCCTCTTTCTTGTGGCTGTGGCAGGAGAGGAGGAGCTGGCCGTTGAAGTCGCGGAAGATCATGCCATGGCCGTAGTTGGGGGGAGTGATGGGCTGGGGCTCCTGGATCCAGAGACCGTCGAGGGTGCCGCTCTCAGAGTAGGCTACGCCCTGAGTATAGACATCGTAGACCCAGCTGGTCCAGATCATGCCCAGACGGCCGGTGGAGGTACGGAAGAGGAAGGGACCGTCGGTGACCTTGTTGGCTACGATCTGCCCGTGCTCGTTTCTCTCACGGCTCCAGGGCGACTCGCTGGCTCTGAAGAGGAGCTTGCCCTTACCTACAGAACCGCTTAGGTCGGGCTTCAGCTCGATCTTCTCGATGGTGCCATCCCACTGCTGGAGCCACTCCCAGCAGTAGACCATGTAGGGCTTGCCGTCACGGTCCACCCAGAAGGTGCCGTCGAGCGTGGGGCGGTTGGCTGGCAGATAGGTGGAGTCGGCCATGGGGCGATAGGGGCCATCGGGCTTGTCCGACACCAGCACATGGCTGGCACGACGCTCGATGTCGTTGCCCTTCACATGGTCGATGATGACCTTCTGATTGGTGAAGGTGGCAAAGTAGTAGTACTTGCCTTTATACTGGTGCAGCTCGGCTGCCCAGATCATGGGATTGGGACCCATCCAGGAGTTGGGATCGGTCTGGGTGACGCGATAAGGACCGTTCCAGAGCTTGAGGTCTTGGCTCTTCCACATCTGGCCTCCAGTGCCAGTCATGTAGTAGGTCTTGGTGGCCTCGTCGGCCAGTACAAAGGGATCGCTGAGCTGGATATTCTCAGTGGGAACATTCTCACGCACAGCAGAGCGACGCTGCTGCTGGGCAAAGGTGCCAAGGGATACAGAAAGGCACAGTGCGAGGAGGGAAAGTTTGGTCATAGGGAATTGAAAATGGAAAATTGAAAGTGGAAAATTGAAGGCCGCGAGTAAGCGAGAGACATGTCAAGCTCGCTTGAACCTGTCCGAACGTGAGCGGGCTCGAGGCCAGGCCTCAAAATGGAAGGTACTTCTGAGGACTATTTGGTAAGAGGATAGCCTACGGGATTGTTGAGGATGGGTTGCTGCTTCTCGCTCAACTTGAAGAGCTTGCGGAGAGCTGAGGCATCCATGGTGCCGCGGGGTACGGTGGCCAGACCTACTGACTCGCAGTAGAGATTGATGTTCTCCGACACGATGCCGGCATCCACACAGCACATGGCCTTGGCACTCTCACCGTTGCTACCAAAGATGTCGTAGTCGATCACCATGACGAGTGAGACGGGCGCCTTGCACACGAAGTCCTGATTGAGACCGCCACCGCCATTGACATTGTTGCTGGCCAGGAGGTTGCGATGGTCACCATTGGCGATGAAGCGAAGGGTGTTGGTGGCAGCCATGTACTCATAGGCCTTGTCGGCAGTGAGCACGAAGAGGCGTATCTCCTTGCGGTTCATGGCCGTGGGGGCCGTACGGTGGTCCTTGTCGCGACTCATTCCACAGGCAGCCCAGCAGAGATTGCTGATCTCCTGATTGGTGAGCTTGCGTGTACTATTGTACTCGCGTACCGAATGGCGTGTAGCCAGAGTGCTGACAACTGACTTAGACTGCTGTTTCTGGTTGGGAGCGGGAAGCTTCACATCTTGTGCCTGCATGGAGGCCATACATGCCATGAGTAGCATGGCGGTAAGGGTTCGTTTCATGGCGAATTGAAAATGGAAATTGAGAATTGAAAATTGAAAATGGGGTTTTAGGGTTGAGGACCCAACGGGGAGCCGTTGGGCACGGAGTGGATGAAGTTAGGCATTAGAGGACTTGGTGAAACGGCTCACGACAAACTCATTGATGACGATGCCAAGGACGATGAGGACAAGGCCCAGGATGGTGTGCATCGTGATGGTTTCGCCCAGGAAAGTGGCAATGAGGAAGAGGGAAAGGAAGGGGGAGAGATAGGTGAGCTGATTGACCAGCGCTGGGTTGGTCGTATCTCTCAGTGCCAGGGCAAAGAAGAGGAAGGGTATGCCCATCTCAAAGCCTCCTACATACATGCCGGCCAACAAGCCGGGAAGCGTGGACAGGTGTACCCCCACGAAAAGAGCGGCTACCGACAGATAGATGGAACCGAAAAAGAAGGTCATGAAGAGTGCCACCATGCCATCGGTGAGGTGCTTGTTGCGATTGTTGACCATCCAATAGCCTGCCCACAGGAAGGCGCTCATGAAGCCTAAGAACAATCCCAGGAAGGGCAACGCCTCCCCTCCTTGTCCACTACCCATGGAGATGAGTGCCACACCGGACAGCGAGATGAGCATGCCGAGATACTTGCCCAGGGGTATCTTCTGCCCGCCAAAGACGGCCAGCATCACCAGCAAGACGATGGGCCAGGCATAGTTGATGGGCTGTGCCACATGGGCCGGCAGAAGGTCGTAGGCCTTGAAGAGCACCATGTAGTAGGCCACGGGGTTGAGCAGGCCCAGCAAAGCGAAGTAGCCCCACTCCTTGCCACCAAACCGGTGCAGGAGATGCCACTTGTGCTGGAAGGTGAGTACGATGGCGAAGATGACCATGGCCGTGACGCTGGCCACGAGTACCATCTCAAAATGAGTAAGATACTGCAGGGCTATCTTGAAAGCCGTGGCTACCGTCGACCAGGAGAGTACGGCCACCATGGCATAGAGTATGGCTTTTGTGTTTTGAGTCATGTGCGGATGAGGGTGGGTCCTTTAAATCCCAACGGGAAGGATGTCTGTAAAATGGTTTCCTTGCAAAGTTAGTGTTTTTCAGTTTATTTTCAAAATATAACCATCTGTGTTTGCGGATTTGGCGGAAAAAAAGTAATTTTGCATCAAAAGGGAAGCCATGCCGGCAAGGCAACGCAGTAGCCATGAACCAGAAGCAACGAACTTACATAGCCATCGACCTCAAGTCGTTTTTCGCCTCTGTGGAGTGTGTGGAGAGAGGGCTCGACCCACTCACCACCAACCTCGTGGTGGCCGATGAGAGCCGTACGGAGAAGACCATCTGCTTGGCCGTGACGCCCTCGCTGAAGGCCTACGGTATCGGTGGCCGTGCACGACTCTTTGAGGTGGTGCAACGCCTGAGGGAGGTCAACTGCGAACGACGTTATCGGGCGCCGGGGAGAAGGCTGACGGGCAAGTCGACAAGCGACGTGGCACTCAAGGCTCATCCCGACTGGGAGGTGGACTACATCGCTGCTCCGCCACGTATGGCCCACTACATACAGTACAGCACGCGCATCTATCAAATATACCTCCGCTACATTGCCCCCGAGGATATTCACGTGTACTCCATCGACGAGGTCTTCATCGATGCCACAGACTATCTCGCACTCTACAAGCAGACAGCCCACGAACTGGCCATGACGATGATACGCGATGTGCTCCGAGAGACAGGCATCACGGCCACAGCCGGCATCGGTACAAACCTCTACCTGAGCAAGGTGGCCATGGATATCGTGGCCAAGCACATACCTGCCGATGAGAACGGGGTGAGAATAGCCGAACTGGACGAGATGGGCTATCGACGTCAGCTCTGGGACCACAAGCCACTGACGAACTTCTGGAGGGTGGGACATGGCATCGCCACGAAGCTGGCCCAACATGGCATGGACACCATGGGCAAGGTGGCTCGCTGTTCGCTGGAGAACGAAGACCTGCTCTATCAGCTTTTTGGCATCAACGCCGAACTGCTCATCGACCATGCCTGGGGATGGGAGCCATGTACCATCGACCAGATCAAAGCCTATAAGCCCGAAAGCAACTCGCTGAGCACGGGTCAGGTGCTCACCTGTGCCTATACCTTCGACAAAGCGCGCATCGTGGTGCAGGAGATGGCAGAGACTGCTGCCCTCGACCTGGTGAGCAAGAGACTGGTGGCCGATCAGGTGGTGCTACAGGTGGGCTACGACACAGAGAGCCTCACCAATCCCTCCATCTCAGCCCGCTACGACGGACCAACCTCGGCTGACTACTACGGACGCATGGTGCCCAAACCCGCACATGGGTCGGCCTCGCTGGGACAGCATACCTCGTCTTCCCGCATCATCACCGAGGCTGTGCTGGCCATCTACGACAGTACCGTCCGGCCCGAACTGCTCATACGAAGGCTCAATCTCACCACCAATCACGTGATCTCCGAGGAGCAAGCCACCCGGCTTTCGCACCAGCCCGTACAGCTCGATCTCTTCACAGACTACGAGGCCGAGGCGCAGGAGCGGGAGAAGGAAGAGGCCACACTGAACAAGGAGCGACGTATGCAGGAGACCTTGCTTGACATCAAGAGGAAGTTTGGCAAAAACTCCATCCTGCGAGGACTCAACCTGGCAGAGGGAGCCACAGCCATCGAGCGCAACAAGCAGATAGGAGGACATAAGGCATGACGAACTACTACGACGACATCATAGATCTCCCCCATCACGTATCGACCAAGCATCCGCCCATGTCGATGCTACAGCGTGCAGCCCAGTTTGCCCCGTTTGCCGCACTCACGGGGCATGGTGCCGCCATCCAAGAAGCGGGACGGCTCACGGACACCCAGAAGGTGCTCGAAGAGTACGACAATCGCCATCTCAATGAGAAGATGGCATCCATCTTAGACGACCTGCCCCAGCATCCATCCGTCACCATCACCTATTTCCTGGCCGATGCTCGCAAGGAAGGTGGAGCGTATGTGACCACCTCGGGTGTGCTGAAGAAATATGATGAGTACCTTAAGGTACTTACCCTGGAGGACGGCACGCAGATAGACATCTCCTATATCATAGACATTGCACGCAATTGAGATGGGTTGATGACTCTTGGTTCGGGAGGTTGGGAGGCCCAACGGTCAGCCGTTGGGAACGGTGGGTTTTAAGGTTGGGAACGGTGGATTTTTAGGGGGGAGCAATCAGAATTTCTTCACACGCATGTGGCAGTAGGGTTCGCCTCCGGTCTTCTCATAGTAGCGCTGATGGTACTCCTCACCGATCCAGAAGGGGGACTCGGGCAGGAGGAGCGTGTTGACCTCATAGCCTCGCTGGCGGAGATCGTCGATGACAGCCTGGGCCTCGCGCTCTTGCTGTGCGCCACAGTAGAAGATGCAACTGCGATACTGTGGTCCGATGTCGGGACCCACACCGTCGGTCTGGGCAGGGTCGTGGAGCTCAAAGAAGATCTGGCAGAGACGGGTGTAGGAAATGAGCGAGGGGTCGAACTCTACGAGGACAGCCTCCACGTGGTGGGTGTGATGGTCGCGTACCTCGGCATAGCTGGGAAAGGTCTCCTCGCCACCGGTATAGCCCACGAGGGTGCGCAGTACACCGGCTTCACGCTCGAAGTGGTGCTGTACGCCCCAAAAGCATCCCCCTGCCAGTATGGCATAGTGGGTGGAAGGCGAGGGGGTGTAGAGCTCTATTTGTGAACAACGCTCTATGGCCGCCTTTACCACCTCCAGAGCCTTGCCGTGCTTGGCCTGCAGGTCGGGATAGGCCTTGCCTCGGGCATAGTTGTGCTGGAGGTCGTTGTACTTGACCTGCAAGGCAATAGGATTGCCCGAGTCGATGATGTGCTGGACATAGTCCATGTAAGGCGTGTCTTTGGAGTGAGTGAGGAGACGCAGAGCACCCACGACACCGCTGGGGATGCCCGCCTCGAGAAGTTGGTCGAAAGTGTAGGAGGTGTCTTCCACCACGTCGTGGAGAAAACCAGCCATACGTTCTTCGTCGGTATGGCCCATGAGACCTACGGTGAGAGGATGGAGGATGACGGGATAGCCGTCGCGGTCGAGCTGGCCGGCGTGTGCCTGAGTGGCAATCTGAAGGGCAATGTCTATGGGATGCATGTGGGATTGAGTGGTTATAAGGTTTGAGGTTGAGTGGTTATGGGGGGCCTTGCGGAAAAGTGCAAGGAGTGGTGGCTTGGGAAGGGAGGAGGTTAAAAATAAGTGTGGAAAAGTTCGCGTGCAATGGTAAGGATGTCACCCTCGGGGGTGGAGGAGTAGCGTAGAGGATGGGCTTGGCGCACTGTGCCTTTGGACGGAGCACCCCAAGGAGCCTCCAGCGCATGTGCCCAGTTCCACTCACTGAAGAAGAAGGAGGGCGTCTGGTCTGAGGAAGCATCGATGGGCGAGAGATGGTCGAAGAAGTGCTTCCAGCGAGGATAGTAGAAATCGGAAAGAAGGCCTTGCCACTGACGGTAGCTATAGTCGTGCAGTCCACCCTGCTCGCTGTTGGACAGGTCGCCCCATGTGGTGATGAGCGTGCGGGCATTGTCGTACTCGAGCCAGTCGGCTATCTGCTCCTCATAGTTCTTGCCTCCCAGCAAGGCTCTGTCGGTACGCGAGAGCAGAGGCGTGACCTCACGGGCTATGAGCCGTGCTTGCTCCGTCCAGTGGCCCAGGCGGAAGAGTGGCTGTGTGGCCAGGAGGCGGTCGGTGTCGAGGAGGAGACCGAGGAAACGCTCTTGCAGGGCCTTGAGGTGCTGGAGTGCGCTTTCAGAAGGCGTGGCGGCGGACGAGACAGCCTGATAAGCCTGACGTGTCTGACCCAGCAGGTCGAGACTATAGTCGCTCAGGCACTGACGTAGCAGGTCGGTGAGGTCGTAGGCCATGTGCTGGGCACCGAGAGAACCCGTCGTGCCGATGTGGCGAGAGGCCTCGAGGAGCGAGGCGCAGGAGGAGACGAGTTCGTCGGAAGGATAAAAGAGCGCCGTGCCGCCCCACGAACTGACCCTGTCGACCTGCAAGGAAGGACGGGCGCACATGCTGGACTCGTGGGGACCTTGCAGGGCCGTGGGGCAGGAGAGGACGGTTTGGAGAAGTCCGATCCATGCCTGCTCGGCTTGTGGACAATATTGCCCGTAGCGATTGAGGGCATAATCTTTTATCCACGCCTCTATGTCGGGCTGACGGTCCATCCAGGGTAGTTCGTAGAGAAGATCATAGACCACGGGTACACTCTCGATGGCCTCGGGTGCCGAACCGATACCCCGCACTGTGGCATAAGTGTCATGATAGCGCTTCCATCCCTCCGCTATACGAGGCAGACGCCCCATGAGGCCAGTTCGGCCTCCGAAGTTGGGTATGACGCAATAGATGGCTTGCTGGGGAGCATATCCCGCATAGGCATCGAAGGTAGGCTGGCCATCGCTGTAGAGGTCGAGTACCAAGAGCCGGCCTGGTGGCACGGCACGGAGCGAAGTGGCCTGATAGGGTGCCCATTGCCACTGCTGGATGACCCAACGCGACGGGTCTCCTGCATGTGCTTGCATGGCATCGAAGACGGCACGGTATCCTTCCTCATAGCGACCACTGCTGATGGTACCGCCTTCGTGGAAGGGGTCCATGCTATAATAGATGGAGCTGCCCATCACCTCGTGCAGGTGGCGGTAGTAGCAAGCGGCAAGACGGGCGAAATGGGGTGACGTG
This sequence comes from Bacteroidaceae bacterium, assembly GCA_045617275.1. Taxonomy (GTDB): domain Bacteria; phylum Bacteroidota; class Bacteroidia; order Bacteroidales; family Bacteroidaceae; genus Physcousia. The sequence continues at coordinate 33,989 of JAZLII010000002.1, read as the reverse complement.
GGGTCGAGGATGGCTGGCCGCTGAAACTGACACCAGAGGTTGGCTCGCTCTGTGGGGATGCCTGTGACCTGCTCAAACTGGCTCGGCATCATGCCAGAGAAACCCGGCAAGACGGGCATCATACCCAATTCGCGCTCACGATCGCAGATACGTTTGCCAAGGCGGGCCTGTCGTTCATACCAGGCATTGAGATGCGTGCCGCCCCAGCCCTCGAGATTGTTCATGCCCCACCAAGCCGTATAGGCCGGACCCGGGATGAAGTTCTCTGCCTGCTGGCGGGTATAGTGACAGTCTTGCATGAGGAAATTGCGCCATACGGCCTCCAGACCTACCAGTTGGAGGGGCATGTTGATACCGTGGAGCGCCATCCAGTCAATCTCCTTCTCCCAGCGTTCCCACGTCCAGGTGGACATGGAGTAGCCGAAGGTACAATAGTTGAGGTAGTAGCGATAGTCGGCCTGTGAGCAGTGCCATTCCTCTTGGGGAGGCAAGGGCAACTTCACTTGTGAAAGGTCGGTGGTGAGTGCATCCCAGGAAAGCTGAACGTGGGCATAGTGATTGAGGTACCAGTTGATGCCGGCCCCGATGGCTGTGAGGGTATTGCCTCGGATGAGCGGTTTGCCGCTTCGGCTGGACAGGCAGAAATACTCCGCGATGGATTGGCTCGTCGGAGATGACTTCTTCTCTTCCGCAGACGGGCGTCTCTGCTCAGGAGGCACAGCATCTTCATCGAGCACAGTGAGGATGCGCCGGCTTGTTCCCTTTCCTCCGATACGGTCGAGCAGACGGGCTATGGATCGAGGTTGTACCACTTCGGCACAAAGTTTACCTTCTGCGCACCAAAGGGGGCAGAGCAGGAGCATAAAGAGTATGGGAGTAAGCCGTTTCACTGTGCAAATTTAGCAAATGTAAATGAAGGAAACAAGCAAAGGTGCAGATATTCGGCAAAAGGCTTTGTCGTTTTGCGGATTATTTGTAATTTTGCAGAAAACCTGATCGATAAACTTACAACATGAAAAAGACCCTCCTAAGCATCTTGCTATGCTTCCCACTCCTTGTGTCGGCACAAGCCACCTACGGCAACTTGTCGCCTCTTCATGTCGAGGGCGCCCTGCTAAAGGACGTGGCCGGCAATACGGTTCGCCTGCATGGCGTGACCGACACCCCCAATCCTGACGCCAACCACCAGCGCTGGGGTGAGGAGGCAGTGGATGCCAACTTGACGAAATGTACGACCTATTTCAACAAGGTTGTAGCTGCTATCAAGACTACCGATGGAGCAAGTTGCAATGCCTTTCGCCTGCAGATGGAGCCCGCATGGGCTGTGGGTGCCAGCGGTGTGGCTGAGGGGCAGCAGGCCTGGCAGGCTTTCGACAAGACACAGATGAAGGGCATAACCACGAAGCTCTACTGGAAGATCGTATTGGCAGCTTTGAGAAAGGGCCTCTATGTGGTGATACAGGGACCTGGCGATGTACCCGCCACGCTGGCCGATGGCGATGCCTACCAGCAGTACCTGACAGACCTATGGACCACCTTTACACAAAACGACTCTATCCTGAAATATAGCGGACAGATCAGCCTCGAACTGACCTCTGGCATCAAGCAGATCGCCACCCCGGAGGGTGAAAGCGAGAGTAGTGCGCTACAAGCATATCTGGCTCCCGTGGTGAAGGCAGTACGCCAGAATGGCTTCGGCGGTATACTGTGGTATCCCACCCTTGAGGGCAAGAGCGTGGCAGAGACGGGTGCCGAGGCTCCCCAGATGCTGACGGTGAAGGCATGGTCCAAGGACGTGGAGGCTGAGGTGGCCGACAACGGTGCCTTGCACGTGATGCTGGGCAGTACCGACGACTATGTGGACATGGACGCCTACCTAGAGAATAGTGTGGCACAGCCCGCCAATGGGGCACAGGAAGTCTGGAACTACTACGCACAGCTGAGCGAGAAGTACCCCAACTATCGCCCCTATAGACACTACTATACGGCCGATCAGGGCAACGGTACCTTCATCAACCCCATACTCAACGGTGACTTCCCTGATGTCGACATCATCCGCGTCGAGGATACTTACTATCTGATATCGACCACGATGTACATCTTCCCCGGCGCCACCATCATGAAGTCGAAGGACTTGGTGAACTGGGAGTACTGTTGCAACCCGCTCGAGAAGATAGACGACAACGATGCCTACAACCTGCTCAATGGCAAGGAGCACTACGCTCAGGGACAGTGGGCCACGAGCATGAGATACCACGACGGTCAGTTCTACGTGTACTTCATTTCCTATGGTCGTAGCGGTGTGGACAGTGGACGCAACGTGCTCCTTACAGCCAAGAACGCCGAAGGGCCTTGGAAGATGCAGTATATGAACGAGCACTACTACGACTCAGGGTGGATGTTTGACGACGGTCCCGACGGTGACGGTTATCTCTACGTGGCCTGTGGCATCGGTGGCATCTATGTCAATAAACTGGATGCCAAGACGCTGAAGAAACTTTCCGACAAGAAGGTCATCGATGGACGCGACGGTACTGAGGGTGCGCGCATGTACCATATCGGCAAGTACTACTATATCTATCTTACCACGGGTGGCTACTGGCGTGGTCAGACCATCTACCGCAGTGAGAATCCAATGGGGCCCTATGTGGAGATGCCCAACCTCAACAAATACTCTGATGAGCGAGGAGGCAACGCCTTCTGGGGTTACGGCATACATCAGGGCGGACTGGTACAGACGCAGACCGGCGAATGGTGGACCATCCTGTTCAAGGATGCTGGAGGCATAGGCCGTGTACCCTACCTGGAACCCGTGGAATGGAAGGATGGCTGGCCCATCGTCGGCAATGGCGGTAGGGAGGTGAGTCAGGGGAGCAAGGCTTACAGAAAACCCAACGTGGGCAACACCTATCCTCGCACCTATTTGCCTTCTTCCGACTCGTTCACGAGTCTCACGCTGGGTAAGCAGTGGGGATGGAACCACAACCATGTGGATGACAAGTGGAGCCTCCTGGAGCGCCCCGGACACTTGCGCTTGCATACCGTCAACGTGACCAACAACCTGCGTTTTGCCCGCAACTCCCTGACCCAGCGTATCCTGGGACTTAACTACGAGGGTGCGGGTTCGACCAAGAATGTGAACTCCTACGGAACCGTCAAGATGGACGTGAGTGGCATGATGGAGGGTGATGTGGCTGGACTGGCCGTATACCAGGACCCCTACCACCTCATTGGCGTGACCATGAGGGGAGGCCAGAAACGTCTCATCTACATGACTGCACGCTCGAGCACCAACAACTGGACACCTACCGAGAAGCTCGGTCCGGCGATCAAGAACGATGTGATATACTTACGTGCCATCGTGAACTTCAGCACCGATAAGAGCAATCTCTACTATAGCTTCGACAACTCCAAGTGGACGAAGCTCGGCGACGAGATGGGTATGCGCTTCGACCTGAGCATCTTCGTGGGCAACCGTTTCTACATCTTCAACTATGCCACCCAGCAAACGGGAGGATATGTCGATGTGGACTGGTTTAGCACGGAGCCCAACTTCAGCGAGGAGTGGTTCTACGGTGAGGATGTGATGCACGCCTATCCAGCTGAGGCCGTGACGGCCACCAGTCTCAAGGCTAGCAACAGCGACGTCTTCATGATGCCCGGTGCGCAGGCTCCTCTGAAGCTGACCTGTACGATGGAGTCGGGCACGAAGGTCGACGTGACCACGGGTTGCACCTATACCTTCTCACAGCCTGGCGTGGCAGTTGCCAATGGAGGACGACTGACAGGCGTGAGTGAGGGCACGACGGAGGTTACAGCTACTTACACCGATGCTCTCGGAAGTGAGGTAAGTACCACCTTCACCGTGCACGTATCGTACTTCCCACTCAATCCAGACTTGCTTGACGGCAATCTCATCGGCAGTGACGGACTGGTACGCGTGTCGAGCAGTTATGCCACCGTACGCGTCTCACGCAATGGTATGGCGGGCTGGCACTATGATCAAGGCCTCGACCTCTCCGACAAGAGCCGTTACCTCGTGGTAAGGCTCAACAAGACCGTAACGTCCCATCCTGTGCTCCGTCTGTACGACATCAATGACGTCAAGTCGCAGGAATTCTACGCCTATCCTGAGTTTGGCTCAGACACGCTGGCTGTCTTCGACCTTCAGGAGGCAGGCAAGGAGATAGACCTGAGCCATATCTACTACGTGGGCTTCTTCATGAAAACGGCTTCAGCCTTGCAGGTTGTCGATGTATATCTGAGCGATGACGGTGTCAATCCCACTCGCATAGAGCGTGTAGCAGAGGATGCCCAAAAGACCTTGAAGCGCGTGGAGTTCTTCACTCCCGACGGTCGTCAGCATGCTACCTTGCAGCGTGGTGTGAACATCGTACGCCGAGTGTACGACGACGGTCATACGGAGACGCTCAAGATCAGGAAGTAGCGCGACTGATTTTATCGGATTGGCGAATTGTCGACTTTTCAAATCATCGATTTTTCGAATTGCCGACATTTCGAACCATTGTCATCTCGAGATATCGATTTATCAAGAAAAACTAATATACATTATGAAGCATATTGCTAAGGCCCTGTTGCTGGGCGTTTTTACCCTCTTTGCCGGTAAGGCACTTGCCGTGGATCCTCCTACCATGGGATGGAGTTCGTGGAACACGTTTGGACTGAACATCAGCGAGAATATCATCAAAAACCAGGCCAATGCCATGGTAAGTGGTGGATTTGTGAAGGCAGGCTACATCTACTGCAACATCGACGACGGCTACTTCGGAGGCCGCGACGAACAGACGGGTCAGCTTCTCATACACAAGACACGCTTCCCCAATGGTCTGAAGCCCGTGGTGGACTTTATCCACAACAAGGGCATGAAGGTGGGCATCTACAGCGATGGAGGTCCTACCACCTGCGGATACTACCATGGTGGTGACAAGACCGGCAATGGCGTGGGGCTGTACCAACACGACCAGCAAGACTGCGACTTCTTCTTCAAGGAACTGGGTTTCGACTTCATCAAGGTGGACTTCTGCGGTGGTGATCCCATACACAACGATCGCAACCTCGATCTTGACGAGAAGAAACGCTACACGGAGATAGCCAACGCCATCGCTGCCACAGGACGTGACGATGTGCGCATGAACATCTGTCGCTGGGCCTTCCCTGGCAACTGGGCGCACGACATCCCCGCTGTATGCTCCTGGCGTACCACTGGCGACATCAACTGCAGTTGGGAGTCGGTAAGAAACATCATCAAAGAGAACCTCTACCTCTCGGCCATGTGCTTCGGAGGGCGCTACAATGACATGGATATGCTTGAGGTGGGTCGATCTCTGTCGTCGGAAGAGGACAAGACACACTTTGGCATGTGGTGCTTGCTGAGCAGTCCCTTGCTTATCGGCTGTGACGTGTCCAATCTCAAGGATGCCACCAAGACCTTGCTGAAGAATAGGGAACTCATAGCTGTCAATCAGGACTCGCTGGGCTTGCAGGCCTACGTGGTGGCCCAGGAGAATGGCACCTACACGCTGGTGAAGGACTTTGGTGAACTCAACGGACTGACCCGTGTCTGTGGCATTTACAACCCAACCGATACGAAGCAGGATGTGACTCTCCACTTTTCTGACCTTTGTCTGGGAGGGAAGGTGACTCTGCGCAATCTCTTCCTTCGTCGTACGCTGGGTGAGTATGAGGACAGTTATCAGGTGAGTGTGCCAAAGCATGGTCTCGTCTTGCTACAATGTACCGCAGAGGAGCGCTACGAACGTACGCTCTACGAAGCAGAGACTGCCTATCTGCAAGGCTACACAGAGATAGAGTGGGGCAAGCCCACTTATGAGTCCAATGATGCATGCTCTGGTGGTATGATGGCATCCTGGCTCGGCAAAACCAGTACCGGTGACATCCAGTGGCGCAACGTGTACAGTGAGGAGGGTGGTGAGTATACGCTCGTCATCAAGTACCTCTCTGGTGAGTCGCGCTCTATGACCTTGGAGATCAACGGAAAGAAGATAGGTACGATAAGTGCCAGCAATAAGGGCTGGGGTACCGTGCAGACCAACAAGCGTAAGATCACGCTCCAGCCAGGAGACAACGTGATACGTCTTTACAACAACTCGGCCTATATGCCCAATCTCGATTGCATCGAGCTGACGAAGATCATCCCCGATGGCATAGAGGGTGTGAAGGCCGACAAGAAGAAAGGTCGTGAGGGTACCTACTCGCTGAGTGGCGTGCGTATCCGTTCGGCCCGTCCTGCTCCCGGTGTCTACGTGAAGGACGGCAAGCGTGTGATGATGAAGTAAGCGAGTGTGACGGATAAGGGCAACACAATGAGAAGGATACTTTATACAGTGGCTCTCGTAGGCTTGTGTCTAACCGCTGGAGCCCAGGACTTGGGCAGATACAAAGGTACGATGGAAGTGGGGATGGCCAGCATGAAGATGGAGAGCGCCAATGTGCTCACCTTCGAGTGGGCCACATCCCACGGATACTGCTTCAAGGACCGTTTCTATCTGGGAGCGGGAACGGGTGTACAACTGGCCCACGGCAGAGCCGAACTGGCAGGTCTGGGAGGGAAAGGTACGCTCTTTTCCGTGCCTGTCTTTGCAGACACACGGTTTTATATCACTCCTACCCGTGTGAAGCCGTATATCGGAGTGAGAGGGGGCTATGCCTGGGGAGACGGCAAAGGTGGACTGTTTCGTCCGTCGCTCGGCTTGAGCGTGCCCATCAGCAAAAGGGTGGCTGTGAATATCGGTTTCACCTACCAGCTCCAAAATGAGAGAATAGAGGTGGAGATGAGGGGCTTGAGCACGGGAATCTCATGGGTAGATACCTGGCTGGGTAATGTCAGTACAGGCAACCAACTTCTCGACAGTTGGCTCGGTGGAGAGAAAAAGCACACCGTGAAACTCAATGAGAAGGTACATTCCTTCTCCCTCAACTGGGGCTTTGAGTTTTAGTGCTGGTGAGGCAAAAACTTCCTATGGTTCTTTATTTGCTGACACCTTCGGCCCACCCTTCGTAGGTCGTCCCTCTATTCCAATAGTTTCTTCAAGGCCTCTTTGTTTTCCTCCTGCGTGTAGTATGCGATGAACTCCTTTGGCGACATGCCGAAGAAGTCGCGGAAGGAACTGCTGAAATGGCTGTGTGTGGAGAATCCCACCTTGTAGGCCACTTCGGAGACGTTGACCTGATTGTTGACCAGCAGGTAGGCCGCTTGCTTGAGTCGGAACGACTTGATGAAGGCGTTGGGCGACAGTCCGTAGCGCTCCTTCATCTTACGGTTGAGATGGACACGGCTGATGCCGACATCCTCAGAAAGTTCACGTACACCATATTCGGAGTCATCAAGATGCTGCTGGAGGGTCTTAGTGATGCGGCTGTAGAGATTCTCCTCTGCCGAACTTATCTCTATCTTGCCCATCTTGTCGACAAAGTCGGTGCGCTTGGTGTGGCGACGTGTGTTCTCGCGTACACCAAGGGCCTGCATGATGTAGCCTTCGAGGATAGTGATATTGAAAGGTTTCTGCATGAAATGGTCCACTTTGAGCTTCAGGGACTGGAGTTGGATGGACTCATCGTCCTCGCCCGTCACCATGATGATGGGGATGTTGTCGAGTTCGGTGTTGCTCTTGATACGCTGGGTCAGTTCGATACCCGTTCCGTCAGGCATCATATAGTCTGTGATGACAATGTCGGGACGGTGTTTCTTCACGATCTCCCAAGCCGTATTTCCACCAAAGGTGATCATCACGTTATAGTGGTTCTGTAGCTGTTCCTGGAGGTATTCGCAGAGTTCTCTGTCGTCGTCGACGATGAGCAGTCGTGGCTTGGCGCTCTCCTCCAGAGGATTGACCTCGCTCTCGCTGATAGCGTTGATGGCTATGTCTTCTGCTACGGAGTGGAGAATCTCCTCGTTGTCTCGGATGCTTTCCCCGCTGGCCTCTGGCTTCATGGATACTGGAGCGAGTTCTTCTTTCGTGAGGTGAGCGCATCCGATGGGGAGCTGGATGGTAAACTCGACACCCCCCGTGGGTACGTTGCGAGTCTCTATCTTACCATGGTGAAGCAGTACGAGTTCGTGACACAGATTGAGACCGATGCCTGAACCATGATGATTCTTGCCCATCTCTGACTGGAAGAATCGCTCGTAGAGTCGGTCTATGTCTTTCTCTGGAATGTGTGGGCCGTCGTTGAAGACCGAGATGCTGATGTCGTTGGTGCCGCGTTGGCACTGTACACGGATATTGCCTCCTTCTTCGACAAACTTCAAGGCATTGGAAAGCATGTTGACCAGCACTTTCTCAAAGTGGGTAGGATCTATCCAGACGTATATGCTCTGATCGCTATTCTCCTGCATGAAATGTATCTTCTTGACTTCTATCACGCCTAGGAACGACTGTGTAATGTTTTGTACATAGCGACAGATGTCCACCTCCTCAAAGTGCAGTTGGAACTGTCCGGCATCGATCTTGCGTATGTCTGTGATTTGACCTACGGTGTTGAGCAGACGGTTGCAGTTGTGCTGCATGATGGTCAGGTTGTTGCGCAGGCGTTCGTCATCAGTAGTAGCTATGAGTTGCCGCAAGGGTGTGACGATCATGGTAAGCGGTGTACGAAGCTCGTGGGTGATGCTGGTGAAGAGTCGCAGTTTTGCTTCTTTAAGTTCGTCGTTGCGTCGGGCTATGCGAAGTTCGTTGGCTCTTCTGCGACGAAGGCGTACGGTATAGAAGATGGCCGCGGCCAGCAAAATCATCTCCAGCACATAGATGCAATGTGCCCATCTGGTGCTGTACCAAGGGGGTGTGACCTGGATGGTGAGTATCCGCTCGGTCATCTCATCCGGGCCTTGATCGTTGTGTGCACGCACATGCAGACGGTAGGTCTTGGCAGGCAGGCTACTGTAGTGAATGCGTGGGAATGTGGTGGTGTTCCAATCCTTATCGAAGCCTTCCAGAATGTACTCGTAGATGGTATTGGGCGAGTCGCTGAAGTCTGGAACCACGAAGGTGACACTAAATGTATTTTGGTCGTGAGGCAGAGTGAGCTTGCTTGCCATCAGGATGTTGGCATCGGCTATCTCAGGTGAGTCGTTGTAGTTGATCATCCGTCCACCAACGATGAGACTCGTGAAGATGACCTTGTTGTGGAGGCTGTGAGGTCGCGACATACTTTGGGGAGAGAAACTCAGAATGCCATTGTCGCATCCCCAGAGCAGTTCGTCAGGGCCAGCCTGCAGACACGATCTACGGTGAAATTCACCGAGGAAGAAGCCTCCGAAGTTATTATATACCTTGGTTTTCTTTGTGTTGAGGTTGACGTTGCACACCGAACTGGTAGTGGCAAGCCATATGTCGTCCCCATCGGTACATATGCTCTGTACCTTCTGTCCTTCCAGCATATGCTGGTGCTCACCCGTATGCTCATCATAGATATAAAGCCCCTCCGTGGTACCTATCAGGATGAGTTTTTGGCCCTTGTGGATGGTGCTTTTCACACAGATAGGCGAACCGGGCATCACTTTCTTCGACAATCCACCCTTCTTGCCGGTGTGCTTGTTGATATGGTAGATATTGTTGGACTCGCAAATCCAGATGGTGCCATCCGGATCGACATGAATGTCCGACGTCCAGAATATCTGCTTCTCATCGTAGGTAAGAGGCTCGATGTGCTGGGTGGAGAGGTTGAGCTGGAGTATGCCCATACCATTGGTGGCCAGATAGAGTATGTCGGTCTTTGGGTCGTAGCACGAACTCATGATGGCCGTACTGTTAAGCATCTCCAGCCATGCCGGTGTGACAAATCCCTTGTCGCTCTCGCTGTGGCACTGTATGCCACCTCCGTAGCTACCAGCCCAAACCACGCCTCGCTTGTCGATGCAAAGAGTTTGCATCTGAAGGGAGCGTAGTCCGTCATTGATGGCATGTGCTTGATTGAGAGTTGGGGAATCGGAAAGGAAGACACCTGCTCCATCGGTTGCTATCCAGTAGCGACCTTTGCCGTCTCGCTGGATGGATGTGACGCAGGAAGTGTTTCTCCCGTCACCACGCAAGGAGATGGGATAGTAGTGAAATTCGTCCGAGCGGTGTGGGATGACGTAGATGCCCTTTTGTAAAAGTGCCAGCAAGATGTTGCCTTGGTCGTCCATCGTGATGTCCTTGACCTTGGCCATGGAAAGATCGTAGAAAGGCTCTGTCAGACGGTAAGGCATCACGCTGTCTTGCTCGTTGATGGTCCATAGTCCGCGTCCGTCACTGCCAGCCAGCAGATGCCTTTCGCGCGTATATATAAAAGAGGTGTATGGTATCTGCGCAGGACCGGAGATGATGTCGAGCAACTGAGTCTCCGTGTCAAACTTCAGTATGCCTCCGTCCAAAGCCATATAGATGGCATGGCGAGAGGGAATCTGGACAAAACGATTGACCAAGTAGCCTGCCATCAAGGCCTGAGCTTTTGCTGTCATGGCAGTCTCTACGGTCTTCAGTGTACTTAGGTTGATGCGAACGAGTGAGCGATTCATACCGGCCAGCCAGAGATGGTTGCTGCTGTCCACAAAGGCACTGCTGATGAATCCTTCGTGTACCATGTCTTGGAGTTTGGATGATAGCTGGCGGTCTACCTGCTTCGTCTGCGTGTCGAGTACGTAGATGCCGTAGCCTTCTGTCATGACCAGTTTCTGCTTCCCCTTGCCATCCAAATCGATCATCTGTCTCACGGCATAGTGGTTGTCGTCATTCTCCTCGGGGTTAAGGATAATGCGCTCGTTCGTCAACACGTTGGAGTCAAGATAGAACAAACCTCCATCGGTGATAAGCCAGTAACAGTTGTTCTGGTCCTCTACCACTTGCTTTATGGTGTTGTAGAGTGTCTTCCCGGTGCTGTCATGGTTGTCGAGATAGTGAAACTGGGTGCCACCGAAGAAGCATACGGGAGAATTGCCTCCAATCCACAGCAGTCCGCGACTGTCGATGGTGAGTGCGTTGATGTCGCAGGTACGTAGACCTTGCTGGATGGTGTAGAGGCGATTGCTTTGGGCAAAAGAGGCCGTGCTGAAACTTATGGCGAAAGCCACAAGCAGAGCCTTCAGACAAGAGAGGGTTCTTCTCATAGGTGGGATGATGTGTGAGGGGACTAGAGCCCCTTGTATCGATGATTTCACTGTGTTACAATGTATATGTAGTACAAATTTATACATTTGACCGGACATTTTCAAAAATGTAACATATAATTTGTGGATTTGTGTCAAAAAACGTATAAGACACGTGCATAACATGTAATTCTATGCCTCGTTTGCCCCTCGTGTGACGTTTCGCGATGTTACATTTCATGGTGGCTCACATGGCTATTGCCCCACCTGCGTCGCCGTAAAAATATTCCCACACCGTATAATTTGCGAGATTTCTTGTTCGTTTTCGTATTTTTTTGCTATATTTGCAGATGAAAAGGAAAACAGAGCGATGTATCCTTTATCAAGTAGTCGTGCAAGATGTCTTTGCATCCTGAAATTGACAGGTTTGCGTGATTTGCCGGAATCCGAATGAAAAGTTATGCACGAAAAGACGCAAATAATGGTAAAAAGTGCCCCTTCTTGCGTGTGAAAATCCATTGAAAAAGTGAAAAATCATACCGGAAAACGCATTTTTGCAAGAAAATGTATCGCAAATGTAACAAAATGGATAATCCGTGTATCGTAGTTGATAGTGTACTATAATATTTACCCTTAACTTTGCAACCGTAAATGAAAGACAACGTTACTGGGTGACGTAAACCCGTGAGGGCCATGACGTCCAACTTTTTAGGACTGAATAGGTGACGGAAATGTTTTGGTTAGTAAAGTTTTGGTTAAATAGGGATCAGTCCTAAACTATAAAGGGTACACGATGTGTGCCCTTTCTTGTATACTTAAGGTCAGTTTCACTCACCTGCACGATAAGATGCACGGAATCGATTACTGACATTATTTAATAATATAGTAGAGATCTTAAAACAGGTATCCATAGAACACAACGTTAATATTATGAAGAAAAAGCTGCTTACCCTGCTGTCTTGCTGTTTCCCCCTCATGTCTCTCACGGCGCAGACTGGTACAGAGTGGGACAATCCTGCCATATCGAGCGTAAATAGAGAACTGGCACATGCTCTGCCTGTCTCGGAGGGCTATAGCTACACCCTAGATGGTGTATGGAAGTTCAAGTGGGTGGGTAGTCCTGCTAAAGCTCCCACCAATGTCTTTGGTGAGGACTACAACGATGCTACGTGGGACAACATCACGGTGCCATCGAGTTGGCAGATCTATGGCTTGCGCAACAGTAAAAGTTGGGACAAGCCTCTGTACTGCAACGTAGCCTATCCGTTCAGCTACAACAATCAGACCTATAGTGTGATGGCAGACCGTCCGGGATGGTTCACCTATAAGAACGACATGACCAACCCTGTCGGCACTTATCGCAGGCAGTTTGATATACCAGCCAACTGGGAGGGAAGAGACGTGTATGTACGTTTCAACGGTGTAGGACACGGATATTATCTCTGGATCAACGGTAAGCGCATCGGTTACAGTGAGGATAGCTATACACCTGGAGAGTTTAAGATCACCAACTATATCCACCCGGGTACCAACACCATTGCACTGCAGGTGTATCGCTTCACGAGTGGAAGTTTTCTCGAGTGTCAGGACTATTGGCGCCTCACGGGTATACAGCGCCATTGTATGGTGTGGTCTGCTCCCAAGACGCAGATACGCGACTTCTTCTTCTCTACCGATTTCGACAACAGCTTTATAGATGCAACGGCCAATCTGCAGGTAAGCATTACGGGAGAGAAGAAGAGCGCCTTCCAGCTTAAGGCGACTCTGCTGGATGCAGGAGCAGAAGTAAAGAGCCAGACGGTCAACGTGCCTGCCAATGGTAGTATCAAGATGGCCATCCCCGTCACAAAGCCCAAGCAGTGGAGTGCCGAGCAACCCAATCTCTATGACTTGCGTCTTGCCTTGCTCGACGCCGACGGCAAGGAAGTGGACGTCAGGATGGAGCGTGTGGGATTCAAGGAAGTGAGCGTGAGAAGCGATGGAGCGTTGCTCATCAATGGAAAGCGAATGGTATTTCATGGTGTAAACAGACATGATATCAGCCCCATCAACGGCAGAGCTCTGACTAATGAGGAGATAGAGCAAGATGTCATCACCATGAAGCGGCTCAACATCAATGCTGTACGTACTTCTCACTATCCCAATGATCCTTATTTCTATGAGATGTGCGACAAGTACGGCCTCTACGTCCTGGCTGAGGCCAATGTGGAATGCCACGCAAATACGGGCTTGAGCAGTGTGGAACTCTTCCGTAAACCCATGAGCGAGCGTAGTGCCAACATGGTACGATGGCTCCGCAATCATGCTTGTATCTTCATGTGGAGTATGGGTAATGAGAGTGGTGGCGGTAACAATTTCCAAAGTTCACGCGACAGCATCAAGGCGCTTGACCAGACTCGTCTGATACACTATGAAGGCAATAGCAGCTATGCTGACGTCAATAGCAACATGTACCCTGGTCTCGGTACAGTGCAGTGGGGTGCGGGACAAAATCGCCCCTACATTGTGTGCGAAAACAGCCATTCCATGGGCAACTCTATGGGCAATGTGCGTGAGTACTTTGATCTATATGAGAACAGGGCGCCACTTACAGGTGAGTTCATTTGGGACTTCAAGGACCAGGGTATTCTCACAAAGTATAGTGGCAAAGACTATTGGGCCTACGGAGGAGACTTCGGTGACAATCCCAATGACAACAATTTCTGTATCAATGGTCTGGTAAGACCCGACAGAAGCCTCACGGCCAAGTCCTACAACACAAAGAAGATCTATCAGCCTCTTGACTTCAAGGTGGTGGATGCCGGCAAGGGCATCTTCGAGATGAAGAGTAAATTGGCCTTTGCCAGCAGTGAGTATCTCGATGTGGAATATGTCATTTTGGCTGAAGGCGAAGAGGTCTGCAGAAGACCCATCGAGGATATTGTGAAGGCGGGAGAGATTAAGCGCGTCACCATCGAACTCCCTGCCGAAAAAGATCCCGCTACGGAGTATTTCGTGCAGTTCACCGCACGTCTCAAGAATGCAACGGACTGGGCAGAGGCAGGATACGAACTGGCATCTGAGCGCTTCTCGTTGGGTTCGCCGAAAAAGCCTCTCTTGGCCATTCCTGGCGATGCCAAACTGAATGTCAGCAACACCTCCGCCACCATCACAGTGTCGGGTGAGAACTTCAGCGCTTCCTTCAACAAGAGTAAAGGTACGCTTGCCACCTACAAGGCAAATGGTGTGACTCTCATCAGCAATAATCCGCTGACTCTCAATATGATGCGCCTCCCGACGGACAATGATGGACGCCAATGTGAGGGTTGGGACAACATGGGTCTTAATGCTTTGACAGTGAAAGGTGGTACGGCCACTTGTGAGATCGGGGAGGATAGTACTTATGTGAATATCACCATGCCCAGTACCTATACCGGAAAGAACGGAACGAAATTTGCTGTCTTGCACAATTTCAAGGTTCTCTGCAACGGTGTCATCCTGATGAACAGCACTATCAGTCCCAGCAACAAGGGTGCCATCATCCCGCGTATGGGCTTCCGTTTTGAGATGCCTGCGCAGATGGAGCAGTTGAGTTGGTTTGGACGCGGTCCCTGGGATAGCTATGTAGACCGTAAGGAGGCATGCTTCCCCGGTGTATATAGCAGTACGGTCAAGGATCAGTATACGGAGTACATCAAACCCCAGGAGCACGGTACGAAGCAAGAGGTGAGATGGATTTCACTCGCCAATGCTGATGGTAAGGGTTTGCTCGTCGTGGCTCCCGACAAGATCGCTGCGTCTGCCACCCACTTCAAGGTGGAGGAGAATTATACCGATCGCAACAATCGCAAGAAACATACGTATGACTTCAAATCGTGCACCAACACCGTGGTTTGTCTGGATGCGGTGACTCGCGGACTGGGTAATGCCAGCTGTGGTCCTGAGGTGCTCGACCAGTATGAACTGAAGGCAGGAGATGCCTCTATGTCTCTCATCTTCATGCCAGTGGCTGAAGGGACCACCACCACTCAGCTTTCTGAGATGGCACGTGTGGAGATGCCTGTATGCCGAAGCCTGACCTGCGAACGCAACAATAGTGGCAACATTGCTATCACATGTCCTACTAAGGGCAGCACTATCTACTATAGCCTTGACGGTGGGGAGACCTACAAGAAATACACCACAGCCTTTGCCTTGCCCAAGGGTGGTACCGTACACTGCTATGCCAGTGCGGAGGGTTACTTTGACAGTGCGGTGCAAAGTTTTGACTTTGCCATGTACATCAGCAAGTCAACCTGGAAGGTGGTTGGTTTTGACAGCCAGCATGGTGGAAACGAGGCCACCAAGGCTATTGATGGCAATGCCGGTACCTTCTGGCATACAGAGTATAACGGCACGGCACCCACCTGTCCTCATGAGATTGTGGTAGATATGGCCAAGAGCTATATGGTGACAGGATTCCTCTATACGGCTCGCGGTGACGGATCGAGCAATGGTATGGTAGGACAGTACGAATTCTACTTGAGCAACGATGCGTCGAAGTGGGGTGCTCCTGTAGCTACGGGAAGTTTCAAGAATGCCACGGGACCTCAGACTGTCACGCTGAACAAAGCCGTGGAGGGGCGCTACATGAAGATGATAGCCAAGAGTGAGGTGAACGGCAAGGAGTGGACCTCGGTGGCTGAACTGGATATCATCGCCGATGAGGTCGTGTCGCCCTCTACGCCCAATACGGCAAGCAAGATAGCTTCCGGGACAACCTATTATCTGCACGATGTGTCATCGGGACTCTATCTGCACCTGAACAAGAGTACCAACCAGTACGAACTGGACAATTTCGATGCCAGTGATGCCACCTTTGCATTTAAGACCACAGCAGTCAGCGGTTTTAAGTCGTACTTTACTCTGGTTACTTCCAACAAATATATGCAGAAGAGTGAGGCCAATGGTTTTGACATCGTGGCCGGAAACAACACCAACAGCAAGAACTCTTGGATACAGATCGAGCAGTTGGACGAGCACGAGGTGCGTCTCCGTGGAGTATGGCAGAACAGTGAGTATGTGGGACTTGACAGGCACACGGCAGGTTCTACGATCTTCAGCAACAAGACGAAGGGCAATGTCTTTGAATTGCTGACCAAACAGCAGGCAACGGCCCTCCAGCAAGTACAAGCCGAGGTAAGCCAGTATGTCATCTACAATATGCAAGGTGTGAGACTTGAGACCCGTGATGCTTCTGCTGGATTGGCGCTTGGTGCTGTTTACGGTCAAGGCATCTATCTGGTACAGATGCTCGATGCTCAGGGCCGACTGCTTTCCACCAAGAAGATTACCGTGAGATGATGGACAGACAGAAAAGCCTTTATTTAGACGTCTCTTCGCGTGTGAAAGATCTTTACATTGTGAGTGCGCTCGAATCAAAGGAAAACCTCATCTCCTACTTGCCGTTCTCCAAGCAGTAGGTAAGAGGAGGCCGTTGGCTAAATTCCTTCCTATATCCCTTGGTCTTCGTGTGTCAGGGGCTGGTTGGTGTGGCAAGCGTTGAATTTTGCATATTGCTCTGCAAAGCCCAAAGTTCGCGAATGAAGGGTTAATATTCTCTGCTAAGTGCGAGAAATTACGGGCAAATAGTCGAAAATGTTACATTTACGATAGAATATGGAACTCCACAGTACACTACTGTGGGGTTTTTTATGTATCTTTGCGTTAATATAATTTTATTATCATGAAAACAAATAACATCCACCTTTCAGTTCACTGTGTGCAAGGTAGTGCAAAAGCCCTCCTTGCCGTTGTATTGTGCCTTTGTGCAGGTGCTGCGTTTGCTAAGCAAAGTCCCGAGGACGATGCGTTGAATAATAAACTATACTATGACAAACCTGCCAAGCAATGGCTCGAGGCATTGCCTTTAGGCAACAGTCATATGGGTGCCATGGTGTATGGCGGAACCGAGACCGAAGAGGTTCAGCTCAATGAGGAGACCTATTGGGCAGGTCAGCCACACAACAACAATAGCGATCGTGCTCTGGCCAGACTCCCGGAAGTTCGCAAGCTCATCTTCGAGGGCAAGGAAGAAGAGGCTGCAGCCATCATCGACAAGGACTTTGTAGTAGGCCCTCACGGTATGAAGTACCTTACTATGGGTTCGCTTCGTCTCGAGCTGGGACATACAGATGTGACCGACTATTATCGTGAGCTCGATCTCACAAAGGCAGAGACCCACGTCACTTATACCTCTGGTGGAGTGAAGTACGAGCGCACCACTTTTGCCTCCATGCAGGATGGCGTCGTCGTGATGCATCTCACCGCATCGAAGAAAGGCGCTATCACTTTCAACTTGACCCAGAAGGGTGACTTCATGGAAAGTGCCAAGGCTGAGGGCAATAAGCTGGTGGCCAAGTTCAAGCCCGTTGGTATGGAAGGCATCCAGGGTGGTGTGCGTGGCGAGTGTGTCACGGAGGTTCGCTCTGACGGTAAGGTTACGGCCCAGGATGGTACTCTCCGTGTAGAGGGCGCATCCGACTGTCTGCTTCTCGTAAGCGCCGCTACCAACTATGTGAACTATCACGATATCAGCGCCGATCCCACGTCACGCAATGCGAAGTATCTGCAGGGCGTTGCATCTCTCGACTACGCAAAGCTCCTCCAGCGCCACGAAAAGGCTTACTGTCCTCAGTATGCAAAGGTGAGCCTGAGCCTGAAGAATGGTCAGAATGCCAAGGCAGAATCAACCCTTGCTCGTACCAAGGCCTTCTATGGAAGTGACGATATGGGTATGATAGCCCTGCTCTTCAACTATGGTCGTTATCTGCTCATCTGCTCTTCACAGCCTGGTGGTCAGCCTGCCAACCTGCAGGGTATCTGGAACGAGAGCAACAACGCTCCCTGGGACAGCAAATACACCATCAATATCAATGCTGAGATGAACTATTGGCCCGCTGAGGTGTGCAACCTCCAGCAGACGGCCCTTCCTCTCTATGAGATGATCCGTGATCTGAGTGTGACGGGTGCTATCACAGCCAAGCAGATGTACGGCTGTGGCGGTTGGGTGGCTCACCACAACACCGACCTTTGGCGTATCGCCGGTCTGGTAGACGCTGCCGCATGGGGTGATTTCCCCAATGGTGGTGCATGGCTTGCCACTCATCTCTGGCAACACTATCTCTACACGGCCGACAAGGCATTCCTCAAGGAGTGGTACCCTGTGCTGAAGGGTGCTGCTGAGTTCTATCTCGACTACCTCCAACCCCATCCCCAGTATGGTTGGTTGGTGAATGTGCCTTCGGTAAGTCCCGAGCAGGGGCCTCGCGGAAAGCGTACTCCCATCACTGCCGGCTGTACCATGGACAACCAGATCGTCTTCGATGCCCTGACCGGTGCACTCGATGCTGCCAAGGTACTTGGTGTGGACAAGGAGCTGCAGGCTAAGTTGCAGAAGACCATCGACCAGCTTCCTCCCATGCAGATCGGTCAGTACGGCCAGTTGCAGGAGTGGTTGCAGGATGCTGATGATCCAAAGAACGAGCACCGCCATATCTCTCACCTCTACGGTCTCTATCCCAGCAACCAGATTTCTCCCTATAGCCATCCCGAGCTGTTCCGCGCCGCTGCTACTACCTTGAAGCATCGCGGTGATGCCGCTACCGGTTGGAGCCTCGGTTGGAAGACCAACTTCTGGGCTCGTATGCTGGATGGCAATCACGCCATGATCATCATCAGCAACATGCTGAAGTCCAATACCTATCCCAACCTTTTCGATGCACATCCACCATTCCAGATCGATGGTAACTTCGGTGTATGCGCCGGTATTGCTGAGATGTTGCTCCAGAGTCACGATGGTGCCATCCATCTTCTTCCCGCCCTTCCCGATGCATGGAGTGAGGGTAGCGTGAATGGTCTTCTGGCTCGTGGTGGTTTCGAAGTGAACGAGATGAAGTGGTGGCATGGCCGTCTCAGCGAGGCTACCATTACCTCTAAGGCTGGTGGTACCCTGCGTATCCGTTCCAATACTCCCCTGAAAGGTTTCGGCTTCAAGTTGAAGGAGGCTAAGGGTGATTGCCCCAACGCCCTCTATGCACCTGCCAAGGTGAAGACTCCCATTGTCAACAGCAACGGTACCTCGCAGAGTGTGCAGGCCACTATTCCCACGGTCTATGAGTACGATATCGTGACCAAGCCTGGCAAGACCTACACCGTGAAGTCGGCCACCAACCTGCTGTAAAAACCCCAACGAATCCAAATAATAATACAATATGAAAAAGACTCTTTCAACCCTCATGCTCTCTGCCCTCTGTGGCGTGAGCTTTGCCCAGACGGCTGTCAGCCCCGACGGCCACCTGAAGGTATCGGTGACTTGCAACGATGGCAAGGCCGCCTACAGCGTCATGCTCGACGATGACGTGGTAATCGAAAACTCACCCCTCGGTCTGAAGACCAGCATCGGTGACTTCACCCAGAACCTCAAGCTCAAGGAGGCCAATCCCGAGGCTAAGCAGGTGAGCGAAAGCTACTCGCTGCCCAATGCCAAGATTCAGAACATCAGCTATACGGCCAACGAATATACCTATACCTTCACCGTAGCTCAGGTACAGCGCCAGCGTCCCGGTGGTCAACGTCCCCAGCAGGGTCAGCAGCCTCAGACCCGCGACGTGAATGCCTTTGACGTCGTGATGCACATCGACAACAGCAATGTGGCTTTCAAGTATGTAGTATACACTCAGGGCGATCGTAAGTCGTGCCTCGTTCAGGAGGAAAGTACCTCTTATACTTTCCCCACGGGTACCACTACCTTCCTCTGCCCCGCCATGACTCCTCAGACGGGTTTTGCCCGCACGGCTCCCAGTTATGAGACCTTCTATGAGTATGATGCAGAGATGGGCAAGAACGGTCACGGTCGTGGCTTCACCTTCCCTGGCATGTTCAAGGTAAAGGCTTCTGCTCCCGCTGTTGCTGCCAAGAAAGGAAAGAATGTAAAGACTGCCACCCCCATCCAGCAGTGTATCTGGGTGATGCTCAACGAGACCAACATCGGTGGCAATTACTGTGGTGGACGTCTGGAGTGCAAGGGTAATGTCTATCACATCGCTTATCCCGAGATGACCGAGTTTGGTGGCATCGGCAATGTAGAGCCTGGAATCATGCTTGACAATCGTGAGCTCGCTTCTACCCCCTGGCGTACCATCACCGTGGGTCGGGACCTGCAGCCTCTGGCTGAGACCACCATCCAGTGGGACCTTGGGAAGCCTCAGTACGAAGCCAAATATGACTATAAGTATGGTCGCTCGGCATGGAGTTGGATTATCCGTATGGATGCCAGCTGCAACTACGACGAGCAGAAGGAGTACGTTGACTTCGCCTCAGCCATGGGTTGGGAGTACCTGCTCGTAGATGCTCTTTGGGACACCAACATCGGCTATGAGCGCATGGAGCAGTTGTCAAAGTACGCTCAGTCAAAGAACGTGAACCTCTTCCTCTGGTACAACTCAAACGGTTACTGGAACGATGCACCCCAGGGCCCACGTGGCAAGATGCACCGCATGATCGACCGTCGTAAGGAGATGCAGTGGATGCAGAAGGCTGGCATCAAGGGTATCAAGGTAGACTTCGTAGGTTCGGACAAGCAGCAGACCATGCAGATGTACGAGGATATCCTGGCTGATGCCAACGAGTGTGGCATCATGGTTATCTTCCATGGTTGCACCCTGCCTCGTGGCTGGGAGCGCATGTACCCCAACTTCGTAGCTTGTGAGGCTGTTCGTGCCAGCGAGAACCTGGCCTTCAACCAGAACGACAACGATATCGAAGCCTTGGCTGCAACCATCCATCCCGTGCTGCGTAACGCCGTTGGTAACATGGACTTCGGCGGCTCAACCCTGAACAAGTACTATAATAAGAATAACGACCAGCGCGGTAGGGCCCGTAAGACCTCCGACGTCTATGCCCTGGCTACTGCCATCCTCTTCCAGACTCCCGTCCAGAACTTTGCCATGGCGCCCAACAACCTGACCGATGCTCCTGCTTGGGCCGTTGACTTCATGAAGAAGGTGCCCGTGACCTGGAAGGACATGAAGTTCATCAGCGGCTATCCCGGCAAGTATGTGGAACTGGCTCGTCAGAGTACCGCTGGCAAGTGGTACGTGGCTGGTATCAATGCACAGGACGAGACCATGACCGTCACCTACAACCTTGACGGCATGTTCCAGCCTGGTCAGGAGGTAACTGTCTACTGCGACGATGCACAGCTTCAGGGCAGCAAGACGACCATGAAGACCAACAAGAAGAATGAGATCACCGTTACCATTCCCAAGAATGGCGGCGTAGTGATCTGCGAATAGGACCTGATAAGCCTAATGGGGCTAATGAGTCTAATAAGACCAATAAGCCCCATTGGCTCAATTAGCCCAATAGGTCCCATTGGCCCTATATAATATAATAAGGTATAAGAAAAGTTCTCTCAATGAGAAGACTCCTACATATCATATTGATGATGACTGTGGCGCTCCAGGTGAGTGCCCAGTCATTCGTCGTTGCCAAAGACGGTAAGCGCGTGAACCTTGTGGCCAGTAGAAAGGAAAATGACGGCGTCTTGATGGCAATTAACAATCTTGACACAGACATCAAGCTTGCGTATAGCGGTGAGTTTACACAGTCTGGTCTTTCCAATAAGATTCTGGTTGGTACGATTGGCCGTAGCGAATACATTGACGGTCTTGTCGCCCAAGGCAAGCTGAACGTCGATGGCGTGAAGGGTCAGTGGGAGAGCTATGTGATTGACATGGTGGACGGTGACTTGGTGATAGCTGGTAGCGATCGCCGAGGCACCATCTATGGTATCTACGAGATATCGCGTCGTATCGGTGTATCGCCTTGGACCTGGTGGGCCGACGTGCCTGTCAAGCAGCAGAAGGTGCTGACCATTGATGCGAAGCGTTTTGTCAAGAAGTCGCCAGCCGTGAAGTATCGCGGCATCTTCATCAACGATGAGGACTGGGGTATGAAGCCCTGGGCCACACAGACCTTTGAGAAGGAGTTGGGCGACATTGGTCCGAAGACTTACGAGAAGGTCTGCGAACTCATCCTCCGTCTCGGCGGCAACATGCTGGCTCCTGCCATGCACACCTGTACCGGAGCTTTCTATACCCATCCCGAAAGCAAGGTTGTCTGTGACCGCATGGGTGTGATTATCACCACCAGCCATTGCGAGCCCATGCTTTTCAACAATGCCAGCAAAGAGGAGTGGGACACCGAGCGCGATGGTGAATGGAACTACCGTACCAATCGAAACACCATCCTGCAGAAGTTCACAAGCCGTTTGGCAGAAGCTGCCCAGTACGACAACATCTACACGATCGCCATGCGTGGCGTGCATGATGAGGGTATGCGCGGACAGACCTCACCCCAGGAGCGCGTAAAGGTGCTGGAGGATGTCATCCGTGACCAGCGCACCATCCTGGAACTCTTCACACAGAAGCCTGCCCGCGAGGTACCTCAGATCTTTGTGCCTTACAAGGAGACACTTGACGTTTATAACGCCGGACTCCGTCTGCCCGACGATGTCACTATCGTATGGCCCGATGACAACTACGGCTTCATGAAGCACTTGCCTACTGCCGAGGAAAGGAAGCGCAGTGGAGGCAATGGTGTCTATTATCATCTGTCTTATTGCGGTACGCCCCACGACTACCTCTGGCTCAACACAACGCCTCCCGCCCTGATGCTGGAGGAGTTGGGTCGCGCCTACAAGGCTGGGGCAGACCGTTACTGGCTGCTCAATGTGGGCGACATCAAACCGATGGAGCTCGGTGTGCAGCTGTTCTTTGACATGGCCGATGATCCCACAGTCTATGACTATGAGAAGGTCAATACTTTCCAGGCCAATATGCTGGCAGACATCTACGGCGTGAAGTATCAGAAGGAACTGCAGGACATCCTCACGCAGTACTACCACCTGGCCTGGGAGCGCAAACCCGAATATGTGGGTTGGGACTGGCAGTGGGACATTGATGAGCGCTGTCGTCTGCGTGACTCAGAGTACTCCTTCCAGCACTACAACCAGGCTCAGCGTCGTTTGGCCCGCTACCACGACATAGCCCAACGTACCAAGTGCATCATGGAGCAGTTGCCCAGCGAATATC
This sequence comes from Bacteroidaceae bacterium, assembly GCA_045617275.1. Classification (GTDB taxonomy): domain Bacteria; phylum Bacteroidota; class Bacteroidia; order Bacteroidales; family Bacteroidaceae; genus Physcousia. Next base: position 10,772 of record JAZLII010000002.1, on the reverse strand, counting down.
GTGCTTCGTTCTTTGAGTTCATCGGTTATCCTGTGATGGCCAGCGAGCAGATGAGCCGTAAGTTCCTCCTTGCCCAGCTCAACCATGAGCAGTACAAGGCAGGTCATAAGGCAGAGGCCAACTGGGCTGCGGGTGAGTCGCAGGCTGCTTTCGACAGCATCGAGGCGCTCAACCTCACCTACAACACCATGCTTGGTGGCAAGTGGAACGGCATGATGATGGTGCCTCCCGGCTTCGTTTCGCTCTATCCCAACATGCCTGAGCTCAACCGTACGCAAGGCGTTGCGCCGAAGCCCGTCAACCTGAGCCTGGACAAGGCAAAGGACAAGATGGAAGGATGCCTGGTGCTCAACGTTGCCAAGCCCGCTTCACAGGATCATACCACCCTCATTCCTGGTTTGGGTTATGAGGGCACAGCGCTTCAGTTTGGCAAGGGAACCAGCTATGTCAGCTACGACTTCGCATTCTCCAAAGGTGAGATGCCCGACAGCATCACCGCCCACATCTATATGATGCCCTTCTTCCCCGAGGCCAATCCCCAGAAGAGCAACACGGTAGGTATCTCCATCGATGGACAGAAGCAGGAGATCTTCAACTACAAGTTTGAGGAATGGTCCTACCCCTGGAAGGAGGATGTTATGCGCAACGGACATGAATATGTGGTAAGGCTCAAGGTGGGCGAGCAGCAGAAGCAAAAAAATCACGTACTGAGCATCTTTGCCACTGAAGGTCAGGTGTTGCAACGCATCGTCCTCGATTGGGGCGGACTGCAGCAAGCTTATTTGTACAAGAGATAGCAAACGAGATAAATAAAAAGATAAACATCTAAAAACTAACTAATTATAACCATTTATGAAAACACGAAAGATCTTTGCAGCCCTGATGCTGTCCATGTTGACAGCTATGCCTACCATGGCTCAGGAAAAGTATTTCAGCCCCGCTACCAGTGAGGCAGCAACTCCCGATGCGGAAGGATTCATCCGCCGCTGGACAGTGCTCGAACCCATCAGCAAGCAGAACCGCTCGAACACCGTGTTCGTTGATTCTTACTTGCGCGAGACGTTTGCCCACGAGTATTTCAAGAACCAAATGACTATTCTCCCCAAGGATGGTCAGAAGGTGAAGGTGACCTTTGAGCGTCCCAAGCCCCAGCCCCGTCCCGCTGGCCAGGCTGGCCAGGCCGCTCCCATGGACTTCCGTCGTATGCAGCAGGGTCCTGTAGAGATGGAGACCGCTACCGAGCAGCTCAAGTGGCATAAGCTCGACAGCAAGCATTACAACTTCAAGCTCATGCGCTTCGGTGAGCACGAGATCAATCGTGTATACGGTGTGATCTACTGGGTAGTGACTGTAATCAACTGCGATCAGGACATGAACGATGTACGCCTTTCAGTGGGCAGCAACTCTGCTTCACAGTGGTGGGTAAACGGTGAGGATGTGCTCCTGATGTCAAGCGACCGCCGTATGGTGGCCGATGATTGCACTTCACATCGTCTCAACCTCAAGAAGGGTGAGAACATTATCCGTGGCGCCATCATCAATGGCCCTGGTATGAGTGACTTCTGTGTTCGTCTGGTTGACGAGAACGGTAAGGTGATCAAGAGCGGTTATACTATTAAGTAATACATCTTTAAGCATATACAGATATGAAAAATATAGCAAAAGCACTGATGGCCAGCGCGCTCATCAGTATGGCAGCAACACAGGCAAACGCACAGGTTGGTAGTCCTTTCATTCACGACCCTTCCACCCTGGCAGAGTGTGATGGTAAGTGGTACACCTTCGGTACCGGACAGGGTGGTCTGGTGTCAGTAGACGGTGGTTACACCTGGGCAAGCGGATATCAGAATGGTGACGAACTGGTAAGAGCAGAGCGCCCCGGTGGTGGTGCAGCTCCCGATGTCATCAAGATCGGTGACCGCTATCTCATCGCCTACGGTGCTACCGGTGGTGGTCTGGGTGGTAGCCACAGCGGTCGTATGCTGACCATGTGGAACAAGAGCCTCGATCCCAAGTCGCCTGACTTCAAGTTCAGTGAACCCAATGAGGTGGCAAAGTCTGTCGATGGCGATGACTTTGACTGTATCGATCCCTGCCTCTTCCTCGATCCCACCACGGGACGTCTGTGGATTACCTGCGGTACTTATTTCGGTGAGATCCGTCTCTTCGAGCTCGATCCCAAGACCGGTAAGCGTGTGGAGGGCAATGAGCCTGTCACCGTGGCTATCGACTGCGAGGCATCTGCTCTCTTCTATAAGGATGGCTGGTACTATCTGCTCGGTACTCATGGTACCTGCTGTGATGGTGTCAACTCTACCTACAATATCGTCTGCGGTCGTTCGAAGACCGTCACAGGTCCCTACCTCGACAATGTGGGCCGTCCTATGACCCAGGGTGGTGGTAAGATGGTGGTCAAGGCTACCCCCGACGGCAAGCAGGTAGGTGCAGGTCACTTCGGCCGTACCGTTGTGGCTGATGGTATCGAGAAGATGTCTTTCCACTGGGAGGCTGACTTCCTGCAGGGTGGTTCCAGCGTACTGGCTATCCGTCCCATCGTGTGGAAGAATGCATGGCCCATCGCTGGCGATGTAGTAAACGAAGGAACCTACGAACTTGAGTCTCAGCGTCATGGCTACTCTCTTGAGTTGGCCGTTGACTTCCAGCGTCTCAACGTGGCTCGTCGTCGTGGCTTTGGTGGCCAGCAGTCCAGCGAACCCGTTCCTCCCGTAGAGACACAGAAGTTGGCAGACGTACAGTCCACTTGGGCTGCAGGCGAGATAGCTCTGCGCAACGGTGACTACATGGGTCGTCCTCACCAGCAGTGGAAGATCACTCCCGTTCAGGGCAAGGGCGGTTTCCTCGGTCAGCCTTACTATAAGATCACCATTGAAGGTACCAACCGCGCACTGGCAGCTACTGCAGAGAAAGAAGTGATCAGCGTACCCGAGTTCACCGGTGCCGACGAGCAGCTCTGGCAGATCGACCAGCTCACCGACGGTACCTATCGCATCATGCCCAAGGCCATCCCTGGCTGCACCAAGAAGCTCGCGCTGATCTCTATTGCCGACAGTACTCCTACCTTGGGTGACTTCGACTTCAACAACGACAACAGCAAGTGGATGCTCCGTGGCATCAAGTAATGCATCTTACCCACCTACATAAATGTATAGTATGAAAAAAAGCATAATCATGGCAGCAGCGATGGTCTTCACATCGCTGACTGCCTCTGCACAGAACCCCATAATCCGCGATCAGTTCTCTGCAGACCCCACCGCACGCGTGTTCAATGGTCGTGTCTATGTCTATCCTTCGCACGACATTCCCGCTCCTGAGGACTATGCCCGCAAGGACTGGTTCTGCATGGCCGACTATCATGTCTTCTCCAGCGACAACCTCGTGGACTGGGTGGACCATGGTGTCATCGTGAGCCAGGAGAATGTGGAGTGGGGCAATCCCAAGGGTTACTCCATGTGGGCACCCGACTGTGTGGAGAAGGACGGCAAGTACTACTTCTACTTCCCCAACGGCGCTAAGCCTGGCAAGGGTCGTGGCTTCGGCATCGGTGTGGCCATCAGCGACATGCCCGATGGCAAGTTCAAGTTGCAGTCCGAGCCCATGCAGGGTATCGGTGGCATCGACCCCTGTGTCATGCAGTGTAGCAATGGCGACGCCTACATCTTCTACGGAGGTGGTAGCATCAGCGTAGCCAAGATGGCTCCCGACATGCTCAGCATCGAGGGTCAGCCTCAGCGCATCACCACTTTGCCTCAGGGCTTCGTGGAAGGTCCCTTCGCTTTTGAGCGCAACGGCAAGTACTATCTCACCTTCCCCTGGGTGGAGAAGAAGACCGAGACTCTAGCCTATGCCATGAGCGACAATCCCATGGGTCCCTTTGAGTTTAAGGGCAAGATCATGGAGGAGAGTCCTACCGGTTGTTGGACCAATCACCACAGCATCGTGGAGTTCAAGGACCAGTGGTATCTCTTCTATCATCACAACGACTATTCGCCCAACTTTGACAAGCTTCGCTCCGTACGTTGCGACTCCCTCTTCTTCAACGAGGATGGTACCATCCAGCTCGTGAAGCCCACATTGCGTGGTGTAGGTGTAAGCAACGCCCACAAGCCCGTACACATCGATCGCTACAGTACCATCAGTCCCACAGGTGTCACTGTAGACTTCGTAAGCCCCGACAGCGCCGGTCGCTTCGAGGGTTGGAAGATCACCTATAAGGGTGAGGAGGCCTATAGTACATACAATAAGGTGGACTTCGGCCAGCAGGTCAACTGCGTTTCCGTACGTGTCATGGCTCCCCAGGGTGCCATCCTCACTATCAGCAATGTCACTGCTCCCGCTCCCCGTCCCAACAATGGTGGCAACCGTCCCGGCGGACAGGGCGGCAATCGTCCTCAGGGCCAGGGTGGTGCTCCTCAGGGTGGCTTTGGCGGTTTCGGAGGTTTTGGTGGCTTCGGTCGTGGAGGCGGTGTGATGGCCAACATCACCATCCCCAAGTGCAACGACTGGCAGATCATCACCGTGCCTATGAACAGTTCGCCCCGTGGCATCGCCGACCTCAAGTTCCAGAGCAAGGACGGCCGTGAGCTCAGCATCGACTGGGTAGGCTTCGACATGCAGCCTGAGCTTCATGCTCCCATGATGTCCTATTCTCCCCTCAAGCCATGGGACAAGGGTGGCTTTGAGACCCACAAGTATCGCAATGTCTTTGCCGACATGGGCTACAGCCAGGAGCAGGTCGATGCCAAGGTGAAGGAGATGTTCGACGCTATTTTCAAGGGTCCCAACCGTGTCTACTTTGAGGATGGCGACGACAAGGCATACATCAGCGACGTGAAGAACCACGACGTTCGTACCGAGGGTATGAGCTACGGTCTGATGGCCGCAGTGCAGTTTGGCGAGAAGGATATCTTCGACCGTCTGTGGCGCTGGTCCAAGGAGCACATGCAGATCAAGGAAGGCAACAACAAGGGTTACTTCTCTTGGAGTCTGGCTCCCGATGGCAGCCGTGCTGCCGGTGGTCCCGCATCCGACGGTGAGCTCTACTTCATCACCTCTCTGATCTTTGCTTCCAACCGTTGGGGCAATGCCGGACCTATCAACTATCTAAAGGAGGCACAGTACATCCTTGACTGTGTGACTGGCAAGGATGGTCAGGCCAAGCTCATTGACCCCACGACCAACCTCATCACCTTCGTTCCCGGTAGCCGCTACACCGATCCTTCTTACCACATTCCCGCTTTCTACGAGGTATGGGCCAAGTGGGCCAACGATGGTCGCAGCGAGTACTGGTTGCAGTGTGCTAAGGCCGCTCGTGAGTATTTGCACAAGGCTGTGGATCCCGTGACCGGTCTCAATCCCGACTATAGCAACTACGATGGTAGCAAGATGGGTGAGCGCGGTGGAAGCAACAACTTCCGCTACGACTCATGGCGTGTACCTATGAACATTGCCCTCGACTTTAGCTGGAGCAATGAGGACGCAGCATGGCAGACTAAGTATGGTCACACCCTGCAGAACTTCCTCTACGGCGAAGGTGTGGATAAGTTTGTGGATCAGTATGAGACCGACGGTACCCACCCCCAGGACATCATGGGTGCTGGTGGCTATCGTGAGCTTCGCCACACCCCCGGCTTCATCGCTACTGCGGCAGCTCTCTCTCTGGTTTGCTCTCACACCAAGGCCCGCGACTTTGTAGACCATTTCTGGAACAATGAGCACGTGCCCGCTCCCAGTGGATACATCGATATCTACTTTGAAGGTTTCATGCGTCTTTTTGCTACCATGCACCTCGCTGGTAAGTATCAGATCATCGAGCCCGCCAAGGCTGCAGCAAAGGCTCCCGTAAAGAAGGCAACTCCCGCCAAGAAGCCCGCTGCTAAGAAATAATCATGACTCATCACAGGTTCCCTTCAGTTTCGCTGAAGGGAGCCTTCACATTGTTACTTATACGATGAAAAAGTTCATTCTTACACTTTTTGCTGCCTTCAGCATGTTGCAAGCCTCTGCACAGGGGTATCGCAACCCGGTCATCAACGCCGATGTTCCCGACATCAGCATGGTCAAGGTAGCCGACTATTACTATATGGTATCCACCACCATGCACCTCATGCCCGGTGCGCCCATCATGCGCTCCAAGGACATGGTCAACTGGGAGACCATCAGCTATGTGTTCGACCGTATCGACGACGGAGATCGCTACAATCTTATCGACGGCAAGACCGTCTACGGTCAGGGCCAGTGGGCCAGCAGTATCCGCTACCACATGGGTAAGTTCTACGTGTGGTTCACCTGCAATGGTGCACCTGGCAAGGGCTTCATCTACAGTGCTGAGGATCCTCGTGGTCCTTGGAAGCTGGAGGCTCGTCCTCCTCACACCCACGACGCATCTCTCTTCTTCGATGAGGATGGCAAGCGTTACTTCATTACTGGTGGTGGCAGCGTGACGGAGCTCGATGAGAATTTCCAGCCCAAGAAGGGTGGTCTCAACGTGCGTGTAATCAATCCTAATGAGGATCCACAAGAGCGTGGAGCCTTGCATGAAGGTGCTTCAGCGTACAAGCACAACGGCTATTACTATCTTTGCTACATTTCCATGAAATGGGGTGCTCCCGGTCGTGTACGCCGTGAGGTATGCTACCGCTCACGCAACATTGCCGGTCCCTACGAGAAGAAGATCATCCTCGAGACTCCCTTCGAGAGTTACGGAGGTGTTGGCCAGGGTACCATCGCCGGAGACGACCAGAGCGATGAAGGCTGGATGGCCCTCATCTTCCAGGACCGTGGCGGTATCGGCCGTGTCCCCGTGGCTATGCCTGTGACCTGGGTAGACGGATGGCCCATGTGTGGTGAGTACACCGGTGAGATCAACAATCAGATTGCTGATATCCCCGAAGACAACCCAACCAACAATCCCCGTCTGGACCGTCGTCGCTATAAGATCCCCAACGATCTCTCCCTCAAGCATCCCGATCCCAAGGGATATATCGGAAGCGATGAGTTCGACCTCCCCGCAGAGGCGCTCAACAAGATGGTCAAGCCCACCTATCACGCACAGCACGGTCTCAGCCTCTACTGGCAGTGGAACCACAATCCCATCGACGAGGCATGGAGCCTGAGTGAGCGTCCCGGTTATCTTCGTCTGAAGACAGCCCGTGTGGTCGACAATCTCAACATCGCCCCCAACACCATCACCCAGCGTATGTTCGCTCCTCTCTGCGAGGGTGCCGTCTGCATCGACATTGCCAACATGAAGGATGGCGACGTCTGTGGTCTGGCAGCCTACAATGGCGACAGCGGTGTGCTCCGTATCGTCAAGCAAGGCGGCAAGTGGGTGCTGCAGTGTACCGAAGAGAAGGCTGTCTTTGGCCGTGACAAGGTGGTGACCAAGGTCAATGTGGAGGTCTTGGAGGAGATTCCTCTGAAGATCAAGGCCGTGAAGGCTACCGACGGCAAGAAGACCATGAACATCTACCTCAAGGTACATGGCGACTTCAATCCTCGCCGCGACATGGCGCAGTTCTCCTACAGCCTCGATGGCCAGCAGTGGCAGAACATCGGTCGAGAGATCAAGATGAACTTTGACTACCAGCGTCATTTCATGGGTAGCAAGTTCGCCATTTTCAACTATGCTACCAAGCAGCTTGGTGGTATGGTCGACGTGGACTGGTTCCACTTCAACGTTCCTGAAAAGTAACCTGTTATACTCTATCTGGCGGATCTGGCTGCGGCCAGGTCCGCTCCTTTACTTTACGACATGATACGCAAATCGTTTTACTACCTTGTTCCTCTTGCGATTTTCCTCTGTCTGGCAGTGTACATTCTGCTGGGGCAGTATCCCGATATGCTCTACACGGCGCAGGATCGCAATGAGTTTTTCTATTCATCCACCTTCTTCTCCCAGTCGCTCTCCATGCCCTCTGGGTTGATGATCTATGTGGGCAGCCTGCTCACCCAGTTCTTCTATTATCCCGTTGTGGGCGTCTCTCTGCTTGTCTTGCTCTGGTGTGCCATCTATGGGGTCACCATCAAGGCCTTTCGCCTGACGGATCGTACGGCCCTACTGGCCCTCTTACCACTCACGTGCCTTCTGGTCAGCCTCATAGACCTTGGATATTGGATATACATCCTCCCCTTCCATGGCTATTGGTTCTCTGAGTCGCTGATCGTCCTTTGTGCTCTCCTCATGCTCTGGGCATCAACTCGCACACCGGCACGCCACAGGGCAGCGTGGTACATCGTCGGCACCCTTCTGGCCTTCCCTTTGATAGGGTGGGGTAGCTATCTCTTCACGCTCTGCTTCCTTGCGACGCAGTGCGTCGAGAGTCGTGAGCACCGTATGCCGTGGTGGCATCATCTCTGCGGGCTCATCCTGGCCTTGCTCGTGCCATTCTTCTATGCCCGTTTCGTCTTCACCGGTCTGCATGTGTCGGCAGTAGTCAGAGCCGGCATACCCTATTTCGAGTCTACCACGGTCGATGCGCTGCGTCCTTCGTGGCCCTTCATCATCCTTGCCGTTCTGCTTCTGATTCTCTCGTTGGGCATGCAGGACTGCCTGTCACGCATGAGGCTTTCCATATCGTCTTCCCATGCCAAGCCCAAGCCTTCCACGGCGAAGAACGAGGCCGACGAGCCTGGCATAGGCTACGGCATCGGTTTCGTAGCCACGCTGGCCGCCATGGTAGGCATGGTATATCTCATGGCATTTCGTGACTACAACTATCAGGCAGAGATGCGTATGAATCAGGCAGCGATGAACGACAACTGGGATGCCGTCCTCCGTGAGGCAGAAAAGGCAGAGGCACCCAGCCGTGCCATGGTATTGTTTCAGAACATCGCACTGATGAATAAGGGCGAGTTGGGCGAACGTGCCTTCCGTATGGGCAACAGTGGCCTGGATATCAATAATCCCGATTCGCTCAACCTCAATGTGATGCAGATATGCGCCCCCATGATCTACTACCAGTATGGCAAGGTGCAGTATGGCATACGTTGGTGTATGGAAAATTTCGTCAGCTACGGCTACACCCCCTATTTCATGAAGATGATGGTACGCTGTGCACAAGAGACGGGCGAGCATCGCCTCAAAGGGCGCCACCTTCACCTGCTCTCCCTCACTCAGTTCCATAAAGACTGGCGTCCACTCCCCTCTACGCTTCTCGTACGAGACCTCCATGTGGCGTTCAGCGATGTAGTCGATTCCGACAACAACGACCTTGAGCGCTATCTCATAGAAAACTTCAGCAATGCCTTTGGGTCCGACATGTCACTGGTCAAGGAGCTCAATCTCTTCTATGCCATGCTCTATCGCGATCCCAAGCTCTTCTGGCCTGCCTTCAACACCTTTGCACAACTGTTCATGATGCAGCACCAGCGTGAGGACGGAGGCGTAGAGTATGGTGTACAGATGCCCACTCACTATCAGGAGGCCTATCTCATCATGCAGGAGAACTATCCCGTGGAGCTCCCCTACAAGGTACTCATCACCCCCATGGTGGAGCAAAACTACAAGCTCTACAAGCAGGCTGTCAACAGTCCCGCCTATCGTGGCCTTCCTGAGAAGGAACTGGGAGAAAGCCTCCGCGGGGCCTGGTCACACACCTACTGGTGGTACATCATGTACGGCAGAAAATCCTATTAAGACGGAAATCAAGAAGGATATTCTTTTTTATCTTTCGGCCTTTAGTCCCTAGCCAACAAATAATAGCAATATGAAACAACACTGCATTATATATTTTATTCTTCTCTCTCTCTTTTCGTTCCTCTTTGCCTCTTGTGGCGTGAGCCATCCCGACGTACCGTCCAACAGCGAAAAGGTCGATACCATCCCCACGATTTATCCAGACTATACCGACGTCACAGTACCTTGCAACATCGCCCCGCTCAACTTCATGCTCTCCGATACTCTTTTCTCTGCCTGTGTGGCACGTGTCACCTCTCCCGATGGTACGGTTCGAACCTATGGTGATGGTGTGAAAGTCATCTTCCCAGAGGATGAGTGGGAAGCTCTCAAGCAGGCCTCTATGGGCCAGTCGATGAAGGTGGAAGTCTTTGGTCAGCAGGAAGGTAAGTGGCTGGCATACAGACCATTCCAGATCACGGTGTCCAAGGACAGCATCGATCCCTATATCAGTTATCGTCTCATCGAGCCCGGCTATGGTCTCTACGACAAGATGAACATCTCCCAGCGCAATGTTACCAACTTTGAGGAGCGCGTCATCTTCAACAATCAGGTGGCCTGCGGAGAGAAGAAGGGCCAGTGCATAAATTGTCACAGTTACCAGAACTACCACACCTCCAACATGCTCTTCCATGTGCGTGTCACCAATGGCGGTACCATCCTGGTCCGCAATGGCAAGGCAGGCAAGATCAACCTCAAGCGCGACGGCATACTCAGTGCCGGTGTGTATCCCTCTTGGCATCCCACCCGGCCTCTCGTGGCCTTCTCCGTGGACCTCACGCATCAGTATTTCCACACCTCCGATGTCAACAAGGTAGAGGTGTTTGACGATGCCAGTGACCTCATCCTTTACGATGTCGATCAGGACAAGATCACCACCATCTGTGACGACTCCACACGTCTGGAGGTTTTCCCCACCTGGACTCCCGACGGCAAGTATCTTTACTACTGCTCCACCGATGCTTGGCATCCCGATAGTACCAACAACGGTGACTATCGCCTCGACTATCCCGACGTACACTACAATCTCTATCGCCGAGCCTTCCAAGCCGACAAGCGTCAGTTTGGTCCAGAAGAG
>JAZLII010000001.1:0-7606 GCA_045617275.1 Bacteroidaceae bacterium | reverse complement strand
AAGGTGAAAGTCTTGAAGAGAAAAGCATATGGCTATAGAGATGATGAATACTTCAAACTACTATTGCTTGGAATGAAGGACGAGACCGTCAAGACAGAATAACGCATATCCGACCAACGGGAAAAGCGGAAGAACCTTATTATAATTCCCATTTGTTTTCGGTTGCTTTCAAACTCCCGTCCTAAATCTAACTTTATAAAATATTTTTGTTGATTTTTGTTGATTTTTGGTTAAATCCTCCTTACCTTTGCACCATAATTCAAAATTACCTCTCATGGAATACATGTCAAAAGAGCGCTATGACGAGCTCATAGCAGAGATAGAATACCTCAACAAGGTGGAGCTACCCCGCGTGCAGGACGAACTCTCAGAGGCCCGTGCCAAGGGCGACCTCAGCGAGAACTTCGAGTACCATGCCGCCAAGCGACTCCTGCGCCATACGATGGGCCAGATCAAGTTCAAGACCAACATCCTCGCCCATGCCGCCGTGCTCGATCCCTCCCAGCTCGACATCTCCACCGTAGGCCTCCTCCGCACCGTTCGCTTCACCAACGTAGCCAACGGCACCACCATGTCCTACACCATCGTCAATCCCCACGAGTCCAACCTCCGCGAAGGCAAGATCTCCATCAAGTCTCCCATCGCCGAAGCCCTCCTCGGTCACTCCGTCGGTGACATCGTCGAAGCCCACGCCCCTGCCGGCATTATCAAGCTCAAGATCGAAGAGATCTCCCTGTGAACGTTCTTGCCCCGCTTCGCTCTGCAAGCGTCCCAAAGGGCCGAGCGGAGCGATAAGCGATGAGCGTTGAGCGAAAGAATCCACCTTGCAACTTTGAAAATATACAGTAAAGGCGAAGCCGTTTGGCCTCGCCTTCACTTTGCTAAACTTTAAGTATTTACTTTAACTTCTTGAGTATCTCGATCAGGATATTGACATCGTTGATAGACACCTTGCCATCCTCGTTGACGTCGCCCTTGAGGCGTGTGCACTCCAGCATATCCTTTACGGTGAAGGTGAACTTGCTGGTGCCGGTGATTGCGCCCTCATTGAAACTGAAGTTGACTTCACCTTGATAGTCGCCATTGTCTTGATTGGTATCCGAACTGAAACGAGCTACCATAAGCAAATCGTCTCCCTTCTTAAATACGGCAGGGTTATCACTTGCTCTGTACACCAATTCGAGGTTGTCAGTTCTTTTATGCATACTGAGACTTACCCATGAGCCACGCTTTTCCCAACGATCAATGTTGGAAGGAACTTCAAAATCTGGAATAAAACCACTATTTTGAACAATTCCCATAAAACTAAAACCTTCAGGAAGTTTAAATGTTGCAGTAAAATCATCCACCTCTCCGATGTTCTTCAGCATGATGGGCACTACAAGGGTCTCACCGCGAGCAAAAGTCTTATTCAGGATATAGATAGAATAATCTTGCTTAGCGGGATTGGTGCTTGCTGGTTCATCGTAGTTCTGGAACAGGCTCCAGGGAGTAGTGTTTCGATAGGCTTCGTCGGCATCTTCTGGCAAATGAAGCGTCGAGAGGATCTTTGAGGTCGTGGCATCGATGGTAAATGCATTTTCTGCACATGAAGCCGCAGTGGTACTCTTACAAGTCACATCCGTCAGCTGACAACCTGCGAAGGCTTGCTCTCCGATAGTGGTCACAATGGCAGGCAGGGTGATGTCGCTCAGCGAAGTACAATCATAGAACATCTTGTCAGCGATGGTCTGAAGTCCTTCTGGAAGTTGGACCTCTGTCAGATTCCTACATCCGTTGAACATATCCCTTCCTATCTTATCTGGGCAACCGTTGAAGATGGCTGTCTTTATACTCGATTTTCTAAATACTTCTGCACCAATAGTCTTTACTCCCTCTGGCAGAATTATGCTTTGAAGAGCTGTTATGTACTCAAATGCATTATCTCCTATGCTGGTAAGTGTCTTGGGCAAACCGATATTCTCCAGAGCATAACACATAGAGAACGCATAACTTCCGATACTCTGTATCTTACCTAAATTTACATAGCTCAACTTTGAGCACTGATGGAAAGCCTGTGTGGGAAGGATGGTGATAGAACTGGGAATGCCTACACTCTCCAGACCACAAAGTCTGAAGGCTCCAGCCCCGATATTAGTCAAGGATTCGGGAAGACTGATCTTAGTAAGCGATGTACATCCCCAGAAAGTATACATCTTGAGATTCTTGAGCGAATTCTCTGGCAGGCTGACAGTTGTCACTTTGTCCAGTCCCGTAAAGCAATAGTTACCAGTGCTCGTCACACCTTCGCCCACGATGATAGACTTTATCAGGTCTTTGTACTGAAACCAGGGAGCATCCGATGTTTTGACCGCACCATTTTGTTTATAGTCGGTCATGGCGCCCGTTCCCTCTATCTTCAGTCCAAATCGCGAGTCGCATGTCCAGGTAAGATTGTCTCCGCAAGTACCGCTTCCGAGATTGGGCTCGGTCTCTACCGTCACCTTCACATTGTCCAGGTAGAATTGCACAGGTGCGGTATGAGCCACACCGTCCACGCTCTGGCCCAGGATGAAGCAGATCGACTTCATGCCATCTCCCGACATTCCTTCCATCTCTTTGGTCACAACAAATGTGGTGCTGAAGGATTTCCATGAGGTGGTAAAGTCGACGGTACGCATCTCCATTGGTACATTACTATTGTACTGACCTGGTTCTGCATGGCAATTCGTAGCGACGCTCACTGCGCTTGAAGCCTTGTAGTCAAACTCCACGGTCAACTTATCGCCTTCAAATACAGGTTCGCTAAACACGATCCACATCTGTGAGGACCATGAAAATTGACAACCAGCAGGGGCCTCCACCATCACACCCTTCGAGTCATTGTTCCCCTGTCCCCAATTGGGTCTAGGGTACTCGATGTCTATATCCGTTCTCTCAGCCACGCAGGTATTCTGATGTTCCATGTCACCTCCGCTGACAACTTCAAATGTACACTTTTGTGCCTGAGCCACTCCCACGCACATGCATGCCATTAGCATGATCCAAATTTTCTTCATTTTCTTTATCTTATTATTTTATTTGTTTACTTTCTTAGTTTTACCAAAAATCCGCTCGGCATCCCGATAGGGTGACGCTTCGCTCGAACGGGCAGAAGAACAAAAATGAACAAAAATATTTTTTATTACTGTCGCTCATAGTATATTAAACGATCTGTTTTTCCTGTTTATTCTTGAATTATTTATTTTTGTTGATTTTTGTTGATTTTTGGTTTCCTTCTCTTTCCCTTTCGCCTCACTTTGCATCAAAGCCTTCGCTTCATGCCTTAATTTTCAATTTTGAGGCTACGCCTCGAGCTTGCTCACTATTGACTTCGTCGAGAACGCTCCCGCTCGGCAGAGCTCAATCCAGCTTGGCTTTGCTCTCGCTTACTCGCGTCCTTCGGCATAGTTCAAGCAAGCTTGACTCTGCCCTCGCTTATTCGCAACCTTCAATTTTCAATTTCTTCAGTATCTCAACCAGCCTATTCACATCGGCGATGGTCACCTTTCCGTCACCATTCACGTCGCCTTGGATGTGTGTACACTCCCATTCGTGCTCTGCCGGAAGCGCTACGATATCTCTGAAAGTCTTCCACACCTCAGCCTCGCGATAGGTTCCCACCTTGCCTGCCGGTACATGAAGCGTAGCGGGGATCACCTGCTCTGCACCCAAAGTCGCGGTATCAAAGGCATCATCAGCCAACGTGGGAGGAGTGGTGCTCAGGCAGGTGACGTCCTTCAGAAGCGGGCACATGCCAAATGCATATGTACCGATGCTCTTTACGTTGGCAGGAATGACGATCTCCTCCAGGCTCTCGCAGTAGGCAAAAGCAAGTCGTCCTATGCTCTCCACCGTAGAGGGAATTGTCACTTGTGTAAGAGCTGAGCACTGACCAAATACCTGTGCGTCTATTTTCTTCACACCCTCAGGTATAACGATACTCTCTAAGGAATTACAGGCCACAAATGCCCCAAAATGTATCTCCTTCAGCGTGCTGGGCAGGGAGATGGCACTAAGATTACTGCAACCCCAGAATGCATCATTACCGATGGATTCGATTCCTTCTGGAAGCATGATATCTGTGATATATGTCTCCATGAATGCATAGTCACCGATCGTGGTCACGCCCTGGCCTACGACTACATGCTGGAAGTACGATCTATATCGTGCCCAAGGTGCCTTTTCGTCGTTCCTGTAATCAAAATTTGTCATCGCGCCAGTACCCTCGATGGTAAGGATAGACAGATCGGGGTCGATGCTCCATGACACATTCTCACCGCAAGTACCAGCCATCACCTCAGGCATCTCAGGTTCCATCTGATAGATTTCCTGGAAGGACGCCCAAGGCCATGCGTTGTTGTAGTTCACTTTACAGCCGTCGGGTACGACGAGATTGGCAGGTGTCTTATCGATCTCACTGTTGTAGTCGAAAGCATTTTCATCACACGCTGGTGGCAGTACGGCCAAGCTAGTCACCCACTCCAGCGAACAGCCCCAAAACGCAAACGACCCGATCGTGGTCAAGGTGGAAGGAAGGGTGATGGATGTCAGCGAACAGCATTCAAGAAAAGTAGCATAAGGGATGGTGGTAAATCCCTCAGGAAGATGGACCTGAGTCAGATAATCACATCCTGCAAACACCTGTTCTCTTATCTCTTTTGGAACGCCATTGAACGTCACAGACTCGAGCGTTGACAAAGCAAATGCGTTTTCGCCTATGGTTTCGACAGCTTGGGGTATCTCCACACTCGTGAGACCTGAATTGTAGAAAGCCTTATTGTCAATGGTTTTCAGTCCCTCTGGTAGTGCCACGGATGTCAGATGATCGCATTCTTCAAATGCACTGATGCCTATCATTGACAGATTTGTCGGTAACGAGATTGCCTCCAGCTGTTTACATTTATAGAAACCCTTTTGTGGAATGGAAGTTATCTTTGATGGCAATATGACGAAGGTCAGACCAGACTCACTAAAGGTACCGATACCAAACTTCGTAAGCGATTCTGGCAATGTGATTTTTTTCAGTGCACTGCATTTTAAAAATGTATACACGCCCATTGTCTTGAGTGTGTTGGGAAGTTTAACATATGTCAGCTGATCCAGACCAGCAAAAGCATAGTTTGATGTGGAGGTAATGCTAGCATTCACGTACAACGACTTTATCTGCTCATGGTATTTATACCAAGGTGTGTTGGGTATCTTACCTTCTGTACTTTCCACCAGCCTGTATGCATCCATCGTACCTTCTCCGTCGATGGTCAGCACGCCGGTAGCCTGATTAAAGCTCCACTTCAGCCCAAATCCAAATTCCTCTGTCACTTCGGCATTTTCCCATTCTTCCTTCTGTACCGACACATTATCTATATAAAATGTCACGTCCTCCGTTCTGCTTCCGTCCATGTTGCCGAGTAGGAAGCAGATTTTCGACACGTCAGAGGCACTAACCCACTGGTTCGCACTAGGAAGGCTGATGGTCTGGCTAAAGTGTTGCCACTCCTCATTGCACTCCAGTATCCCTATGCCATCGCCGTCATATATCATCCCATCTGCATTCTGGAAGTTGGTACTCACATTCATCGGCATCGTCGCCTTGTAGTCAAAGTCGACTTTTATCCTCTCCCCTTCCGTGAGGGGTTCGCTGAGCACGATCCACATTTGAGGATCCCACATCATCGTACTGCTGGCGGGACTAACCACCGCGATACCTTTCGTACCCTCCATTCCGGCACCAGCCACAGGCGCAGGATATCCCTTTTCTACCACATATCCTTCCGTATTGCACTGTACCTCAATGCAGGTATTCTCGCCTTCCAGGTCACCGCCTGAGACTATATGTTTCCACGTCTGTGCCTGAGCCATCCCCACGCACATCGTTGCCATTAGCATGATCCACAATTTCTTCATATCTTGTAGTTTTATTTATCTTATCTATTTTTTAATTTTACCAAAAATCAACAAAAATCAACAAAGATATATCTTACCTATTGGTACTAGTATTTTTAAGTAATCAGTTTTTCCTCTTTATTCTTGAAATACTTATTTTTGTTGATTTTTGTTGATTTTTGGTTTCCTTCTCTTTCTCTTTCGCCTCACTTTGCATCAAAGCCTTCGCTTCGTGCCTAATTTTCAATTTTCAATTTCAACAGTATCTCCACGAGCTTGTCCAAGTCGTCCTTGTCCACCACTCCGTCACCGTTCACATCGCCCTCGATGTGGGTGTCCACCCATTCGTCAAAGTCCTTCTCGATGAGGTTGAACTGGCTCCACACAGGATCAGCAGCATAAGCATCCTTAGAGCCTATCGGTATATAGAGGTCATAGTAGCGACTAAATACTGATGTGTTCACACTGGGTGGGGTTGTTGCAAGGCAGTTAATGGTATTCAAATTATAAATGGCGTTAAATGCCTGACTGCCGATGCTCTCAAGACTCTTGGGTAGGGTAATTTCCTCTAATGCAATGCAAGAATAGAAAATACCTTCTGGGAGCGCAGTGATACCTTCTGGGAGCTTCACATTGGTAAGATTTCGGCAATTATAAAAACAATTGTCACCCAAACTCTCAATACCGGCAGGTACCACAATTGATTCCATTTTTGCACCGAGAAATGCATAATTTCCAATCTTCTTCAATCCTTTAGGAAGAACGAGGGATTTGAGCGGCGCACGAGCAAATGCCTGAGCACCTATCTCTGTGACACCTGCAGGTATATCTATATGCTCCAGTGCTGAACAAGTGTTAAAGCAGCCATCTCCTATGACTTGCAAGGTCGAGGGCAGATATACAGAAGTGAGACTCTTACAATTCTCAAAGACACTTTGATTTAGCTTAGTTATGCCTTCGGGTATGGTCACTTGCTTTAGTCCACTGAAAATAAAGCAAGCTCTATCAATGGTCGTCAAGGTGGAAGGCAAATCGATACTCTCCAGGGCATAAGTGCACCTGAAGCAGTACTCTCCTAGTCTGGTCAAGCCTTCAGGGAGCTGCACGGACTGTATGTGGTCCATTAAATTGAACGCATAATTGCCAATACTCGTCACGCCGGGGCCTACCACCACACGTGTCACCTTGTCGCGCCATTCAGCCCATGGCGCTGAAGTTATGTTATATCCACCTGGCAAGTTTACTCCGTAATAGTCTAGCATCTCTCCCGTTCCCTCTATCTTTAGCAGTCCGGTCTTCGAGTTGAAGGTCCAGGTCACGTTTGTACCACAACTGCCTGTGCTGATAGGACTAGGCTCCACCTGTCCCGTCACCACCACATTGTCCAGATAGAATGTCGTAGGTACTGGATGAGCCTCGCCAGTGGCCTGATTCCAAGCCACGTTGATGCAGATCGTTTTCATACCAGCATCACCGTTACCGTCCATCTCATCTGTTACCGTCAGAGTTTTCGTGTAGTGTTGCCATTCCTCGGTGAACGAGATATTTCCTATGGCATCCCAGTGTTGGTATTGACCAGGTTCGCCATGAGCCTGTGTCGTTGCCGTAGACGCACTCGTTGCCTTGTAGTCAAACTCCACCGTGATCTCATCCCCCGCGTACACAGGCTGGTTAAATACGATATATAAGCCGACGTCCCAGG